>NZ_JAPEOX010000001.1:4877493-5182336 GCF_026340675.1 Streptomyces sp. NBC_01264 | reverse complement strand
AGGAAGCCTGTGAGGCCCCGAAAGGGCGTTCCACTCAGAGGTGTCCGAAAAACGCCCGCCCTCGAACCCTCCGGGAGCTCACGATGGCCGATCTGGCCTTCGTCGTCATCACGATCGCGGTCTTCGCGCTGGTGGTCCTCGTCGCCAAGGGGGTGGCCAAGCTGTGAACGCCGAAAACGTCGTCGGCCTGCTGGTCGCCGTAGCCCTGCTGGGTTACCTCGTCGTCGCCCTCGTCTTCCCGGAGAGGTTCTAGCGCCGATGAGTCCCGTCCTCGCCGGGGTGCTCCAGCTGCTCGCGCTCTTCGCGGCCCTGGCCCTCGCCTATCGCCCCCTGGGCGATTACATGGCCCGCGTCTACTCCTCGAAGAAGCACTGGGCCCCCGAGAAGTGGATCTACAAGGCGGTCGGCGCCAACCCGAACGCCGAGATGCGCTGGCCGGCGTACCTGCGCTCGGTCCTCGCCTTCTCGCTGGTGGGCGTCCTCTTCCTCTACCTGCTCCAGCGCCTGCAGGGCCACCTGCCCGGCTCGCTCGGCTTCGTCTCCATCAAGCCGGACCAGGCCTTCAACACGGCCGCCTCCTTCGTGTCCAACACGAACTGGCAGTCGTACTCCGGTGAGCAGGCCATGGGCCCGCTCGTGCAGACCGGCGGCCTGGCCGTGCAGAACTTCCTCTCCGCCGCCGTGGGCATGGCCGTCGCGGTGGCCCTCGTACGGGGCTTCGCGCGCTCCCGCACCGGGGAACTCGGCAACTTCTGGGCCGACATGGTGCGCGGCACCGTCCGCATCCTGCTCCCGCTGTCGGTGATCGCCGCGGTCGTGCTGGTGGCCTGCGGGGTCATCCAGAACTTCTCCGGCATCCACGAGGTCGGGCAGTTCCTGGGGGCCAAGCAGCAGTGGAACGGCGGGGCAGTCGCCTCGCAGGAGGCCATCAAGGAGCTGGGCACCAACGGCGGCGGCTACTTCAACGCCAACTCCGCCCACCCCTTCGAGAACCCGAGTCCCTTCTCGAACCTCTTCGAGATCTTCCTGATCCTGCTCGTCCCCTTCGCGCTGACCCGCACCTTCGGGAAGATGATCGGATCGGTCCGCCAGGGCTACGCGATCCTCGCCACGATGGTCACCATCTGGCTCGGCTTCACCGCCCTGATGATGTGGACGGAATTCGGCCACCACGGTCCGGCGCTCCAGGCCGCGGGCGGTGCGATGGAGGGCAAGGAGGCCCGCTTCGGGATCGGCGCGTCCGCGATCTTCTCGGTCGCCACGACGCTGACCTCGACCGGCGCCGTCAACTCCTTCCACTCCTCCTACACCGGCCTCGGCGGCGGCATCCAGCTGCTGGGCATGCAGCTCGGCGAGATCGCCCCCGGCGGCGTCGGCTCCGGCCTCTACGGCATGCTGATCATGGCGATCATCGCGGTGTTCATCGCCGGCCTGATGGTCGGCCGCACCCCCGAGTACCTCGGCAAGAAGATCGGCACCCGCCAGATCAAGTTCGCCGCCTGCTACATCCTCATCACCCCCGCCCTCGTGCTCGGCTTCACGGCCCTGGCGATGGCCCTGCCGACCCCCGGGCACTCGATGTCCAACGGCGGCGCGCACGGCTTCTCCGAGGTCCTCTACGCCTACACCTCGGCCGGAAACAACAACGGATCGGCCTTCGCGGGCCTGAACGCCAACACCCAGTGGTTCAACACCACCACCGGTCTGGCGATGCTGCTCGGCCGCTTCCTGCCGATGGTCTTCGTCCTGGCTCTGGCCGGCTCCCTCGCCGAACAGCAGCCGGTCCCCGCCACCGCGGGCACCCTGCGCACCGAGAAGCCGCTGTTCACCTTCCTGCTCGTCGGCACGATCATCATCGTCACGGGCCTCACCTACTTCCCGGCCCTGGCGCTGGGCCCGCTCGCCGAAGGGCTCGCCTCATGAGCACCGCCACCTCCACCCGAGCCCCGCACGGGGACCTGCCCAGCGGTCACAAGCCCGAGAAGGCCAAGATCGGTGGCGGCATCTTCGACCCGAAGCAGCTGCTGAAGTCCTTCCCGGACGCAATCCGCAAGCTCGATCCCCGGGTGATGATCAAGTCGCCGGTCATGTTCGTGGTGCTGATCGGTTCCGTCCTGACCACCGCGCTGGCGATCTCCGACCCGGGCAACCTCTTCGGCTGGGCGATCACCGGCTGGCTGTGGCTGACCACCGTCTTCGCCAACCTCGCCGAGGCGGTCGCGGAGGGCCGCGGCAAGGCCCAGGCCGACACCCTGCGCAAGGCCAAGACCGACACCGTCGCCCGCCGCCTGACGGGCACCGTCGAGGAACAGGTCCCCGGCACGGAACTCCGTATCGGCGACCTCGTGGTCTGCGAGGCCGGCGACATCATCCCCGGCGACGGAGACGTCGTCGAAGGCGTCGCATCCGTCGACGAATCCGCCATCACCGGCGAATCGGCCCCCGTCATCCGCGAATCGGGCGGCGACCGCTCAGCCGTGACCGGCGGCACCAAGGTCCTCTCCGACCGCGTCGTCATCAAGATCACGACGAAACCCGGCGAAACCTTCATCGACCGCATGATCAACCTGGTCGAGGGCGCCTCCCGGCAGAAGACCCCCAACGAGATCGCGCTCAACATCCTGCTCGCCTCGCTGACCATCGTCTTCCTCCTCGCCGTCGTCACCCTCCAGCCCTTCGCGATGTACGCGCACGCCAAACAGTCGATGATCGTGCTGACCGCACTGCTGGTCTGCCTCATCCCCACCACCATCGGCGCCCTGCTCTCCGCCATCGGCATCGCGGGCATGGACCGCCTGGTCCAGCGCAACGTCCTCGCCATGTCCGGGCGCGCGGTCGAAGCCGCCGGCGACGTCTCGACCCTGCTCCTCGACAAGACCGGCACCATCACCCTCGGCAACCGCCAGGCCTCCGAGTTCGTCCCCGTCACCGGCGCCATCGCCGCCGAACTGGCCGATGCCGCCCAGCTCTCCTCGCTGGCCGACGAGACCCCCGAGGGCCGCTCGATCGTGGTCCTCGCGAAGGAGAAGTACGGCCTGCGCGAACGCCACCAGGGCGAACTGGTCGGAGCCGAATGGATCCCCTTCACCGCGCAGACCCGCATGTCGGGCGTGGACGTGGACGGCCGCAAGGTCCGTAAGGGCGCGGCCGGTTCGATCATCGCCTGGGTCGGCGAACAGGGCGGCACGGTCGCCCCGGACGCACGGGCCAAGGTCGACGAGATCTCCGGCGCCGGCGGCACCCCGCTGCTCGTCGCGCTCGAGGACGACAAGGGCGCCCGGATCCTGGGTGTCATCCACCTCAAGGACGTGGTCAAGGAGGGCATGCGCGAACGCTTCGACGAGCTGCGGCGCATGGGCATCAAGACCATCATGATCACGGGTGACAACCCGCTGACCGCCAAGGCCATCGCGGAGGAAGCGGGTGTCGACGACTTCCTCGCCGAGGCCACCCCCGAGGACAAGATGGCCCTCATCAAGCGGGAACAGGCCGGCGGAAAGCTCGTCGCGATGACCGGCGACGGTACGAACGACGCCCCCGCGCTCGCCCAGGCGGACGTCGGCGTGGCGATGAACACCGGAACCTCGGCCGCCAAGGAGGCCGGGAACATGGTGGACCTGGACTCCAACCCCACCAAGCTCATCGAAATCGTGGAGATCGGCAAGCAGTTGCTGATCACCCGCGGCGCCCTGACCACCTTCTCCATCGCCAACGACGTCGCGAAGTACTTCGCGATCATCCCGGCCATGTTCGCGGCGGTCTACCCGGGCCTGGACAAGCTCAACATCATGGGCCTGCACTCCCCCGACTCCGCGATCCTCTCCGCGGTCATCTTCAACGCGCTGGTCATCATCGCCCTGGTCCCGCTCGCCCTCAAGGGCGTCCAGTACCGGCCCACCAGCGCCGACAAGATGCTCCGGCGCAACCTCACCCTCTACGGACTCGGCGGCCTGATCGCCCCGTTCATCGGCATCAAGCTCATCGACATGGTCGTCTCCCTCATCCCCGGCCTGCGCTGAACCGGCTCTGCTGACTTAGGACTTGACCCCATGAACAACTCCGTAGGAAACACCGCCCGCATGCTCGGCGCCGGGCTGCGCGCCCTCCTCGTCCTGACCGTGCTGTGCGGGGTGCTCTATCCGCTCGCCATCACGGGCATCGCCCAGGCCGCCTTCAACAACAAGGCCAACGGCTCCGAGATCAAGGACGCGGGCGGCCAGGTCGTCGGCTCCTCCCTGATCGGCCAGTCGTACGGGGACGACCCGCGCTGGTTCCAGGGCCGACCGGCGGCGGGACTCGGCAAGAACACCGTCAACACCCGGTACGAGCTGCTGGTCTCCGGCGCCACCAACAAGGCGGCGGACAGCCCGGAGCTGCTGAAATCGGTGGAGGAGGCCAAGGCCAAGGTCCTGCTCGACAACACCGTCCCGGGCTACACCCCGCGGCTCGACCGGATCCCGGCCGACGCGGTGACCTCCTCCGGCTCCGGCCTGGACCCCGACATCTCCCCGGCCTACGCGGAGCTCCAGACGGCGCGCGTCGCCCAGCGCAACGGACTCCCGGTCGCGGAGGTCGCGAAGCTGGTGAAGGCCCACACCGAGGGCCGCACCCTCGGCTTCATGGGCGAGCCGCGCGTCAACGTCCTGGAACTGAACACGGCCCTGCGGGACCTCAAGCGGTGACGGTGACCGGCTGGCTGTAGGCGTCGAGCATGCCCGTGGTGGAGCTGACCAGGACGAGGTAGCGGCCCGGGGCGACCGCGGGGACCGTCACCGTGATGCCGGTGCGGTCGGTCCCGACGCCTCTCGCGAGGACGGCCACCGTCCGGGACTGCCCGCCGGCCATCGTGACGAGCTCGATGTCCACGACGTCGCCCGCCGGGCCCACCACGTACCAGGCGACGGCCTGCCTGCTGCGGCGGGGCCAGACCGTGCCGGGCCCGGGGCTCTTCACCAGGAGGTTGTCCGACTCCAGGACGACCGCCGCCTCGGGGCGGCTCAGGCCCTGCAAGAGGTGCCGGGCGAGGGACTTCAGGGAGGGGGCGGTCGCCGACATGGTTCTCCTTCGCGGGGCGCGGGGCCGGCTCCGGGGCGGGCTGCTCCGGAGAGTCCGGTCTGAGCCTTTTGGTCCTCTTTGAGAATGACCGCCCGGCCCCCCGGGCCGCCACGGCCTTTCGGCCCGTTCCCGCTCGCTCCGGCAGGGAGGCGGCCACTGCGACAGCCATTGCGACGGCCGCTGCGACAGCCCCTGTGACGGCTGTGATCCACACCTCATCCTTTCGGAATGATCTGGCGGAGGCCATATGACATCTTGCAGTATTGATATTGAGCCGAAGGAGATTCGGCTCATGTGAGGTGAGGGGGAATCTCATGTACGAGATGTTCGACGACCGGTTCCGGACCGGACGGTGCATGAACGGGGACGACGGGCCGGAGGTGCTCCACACCGGCTGCCGCTGGGCGGAGGGACCGGTCTACGTACCCGCGTGGCGGCAGGTGATCTGGAGCGACATCCCCAACGACCGGATGCTGCGCTGGGACGAGGAGACCGGGACCGTCGCCGTCTTCCGGCGCGACGCCGGGCACACCAACGGCAACACCCTCGACCGGCAGGGCCGGCTGGTCACCTGCGAGCAGGGCAACCGCCGGGTGACCCGGACCGAGCACGACGGCACGATCACGGTGCTCGCCGACCGCTGGCAGGGCAAGCGCCTCAACAGCCCGAACGACGCCGCGGTCAGGTCCGACGGCTCGATCTGGTTCTCCGACCCGGACTTCGGGATCACCAGCGACTACGAGGGCTACGTCGCCGAGAGCGAGATCGGCTCCAACAACGTCTACCGCATCGATCCCGGCACCGGTGAAGTGCGCCTGGTCGCCGACTGCTTCGAGGCCCCGAACGGCCTCGTGTTCTCCCCCGACGAGCGGCAGCTGTTCGTCTCCGACACCCGCGGCGGCTGCATCCGGGTCTTCGACGTGCGCGAGGACGGCACCCTCTCGGACGGCAAGGTCTTCGCCGACGCGGCGGCCCGCCCCGGAGCCCGCTTCGACAACCTCCGCTTCGACGACGGCGGCCGGCTCTGGGCGGCCGCCCTGAGCGACGGCGTGCACTGCTACGACCCCGACGGCACCCTGCTCGGGCGGCTCGACCTCCCCGAGACGGTGTCGAACATCGCCTGGGGCGGGGCCAAGCGCAACCGGCTCTTCATCACCGCCGAGACCAGCCTCTACTCCGTGGTCATGGGCGTCACCGGCCTGCACCCGACCGGACCGGGCCGCAGGCCCTGGCTGAACGGCTCCGACCGCCCCTGAAATCCCGGTGCCGGGCCCCGTAACGCGCTGGCACACTCCCCGCATGAACGCCACTGACGCGGCTGAAGCCCGCTGCTCCGTACGCGAGATGACCGAGTCCGACATCGACGCCGTGGCCGCCGTGCGCGTGAGCGCCTGGCGCCACGCCTACGCCGGACTGATGCCGAAGGCCTACCTGGACGGCCTCAGCGTCGCCGCGTTCGCGGAGCAGCGACGCGAGGCCTTCGCCGACCGGTCCAGCGGCGTGACCGACCTCGTGGCCGTCGGCCCCGACGGTTCGGTGATCGGGTGGGCCTCCTTCGGCCCCGCCACGACCACGGATCCCGAGGGCGCCGCCCCGGACGAGGGCGAGCTGTCCGCCCTCTACGCGCGGCCCGACGTCATAGGCACCGGCGTCGGCCGCGCCCTGGTGGCCGAGGTGCTGCGCCGGGCGCCCTACCCCGCGGTACGGCTCTGGGTGGTCGAAGGCAACGCCCGGGCACGGCGGTTCTACGAGCGCGCCGGCTTCAGCCCCGACGGCGGCACCCTCGTCGAGTACGCGGACGGCTCCCCGGTTCCCGAGCTCCGCTACCGCCGGGCGGCCGCCGCCGCGCGCTGAGCGGGCTGCGCTGAGCGGGCTGCGCTGAACACTCCGCTCTGAACACCCCGCTCTGGACCCCCCGCCGCGCTCACGGCAGCCGTTCCGCCAGCGCCCGGGCCATCGCGACGGTCGGGACCGCCTCCCTCGTCCGCCGGTACGGGCCCAGGTCGCGCAGCAGCCGGCCGAGCGCCTCGCGTACCGCACGCGACTGCACCGCCGGGGCGGCCGTGAGGAACGCCCGCCAGTGCTCGCACGCCCGGGTAAGGTGCCCGAGGCGCAGCAGGGTCTCGGCGAGCGCGGCGTGGGTGAGTGCGGTGGCCCGGTGCTGGTCGGCCGCACGGCCGTGCAGGGACCGCTCCAGCGCCTCGGCCGCGGCGGGGAACTCGCCGAGGGCGAGGTGGGTGCGGGCCCGGGCGAAGTCGAGATCGGCCCGGGCGTAGGAGTCGAAGGGCCCGTCGGGCGGCTTCACCGCATGCCGTGCGTGCAACCCGGCGGCGGCGGCCAGGTCCGCGGTGGCGGCGGCCCGTTGCCCGGCGTGGGCGTGCGCCGCCGCACGCTGGACGAGGAGGAACGCCAGGGTGCCCGGCTCCCCGTCGGCGGGCGCGGTCTCCACCGCAGTCCGGGCGAGCCGTACCGCGTGCGCGGGCTGCCCGAGCCGGCCGGCGTGCGCGCTCATCGCGCGCAGGGTGATGGCGTACATCCGCCGGTCCCCGGCCTGCCGGGCCAGCCCGAGGGCGATGCCGTGGTACTCCTGCGCGAGCCCGTGGTGTCCGGAGTCCGCCGTCATCTCCGCGAGCAGGTGCGCGAGTTGGGCGTAGCCCCGCCAGACCTCCACCACCCCGCACCGCGGCCCGGACGGACCCCGGCCGCGTACGGAAAGCCCCGGACCGTCCGTGTGGCGGGCCGCGAAGGCGCCGGCGTCCTGGGCCAGCCAGGCCGCCAGGGCCGTACGGGTGTGGACGCCGCCATGGGTGAGGTAGAGGCCGGAGAAGCTCCCCGCGATGGCCCTCAACTGCTCGGCGTGCGCCGCGAGATACCGCCGGGCGGCTAGGTCCGCGATGCCGGTGGCGGTAGCCGTGCCCGTGCCCGAACCCGTGCCCGCGCCCGCGTCACCCGGGCCCGGGCCCGCCGCTTCCGGGTCCCATATCGCCGCCGGTACCGGCGCCGGCTGGTACGGGCTGCGCAGCAGCGGCGCCCTGCCGTGCGGGTCCGTGTCCGCCCTGGCCTGCAGCGCGAGCCGGTGCAGCCCCCCGGCCCCGCCTTCGGCCACCGCCGCCCCCGGGCCGGTCCGTACGCCGGGCCCCGCCGGGCCCGCGCCGAGGCCCGCCTCCGCCACCGTGACCAGCCGCCCGCACCGCTCCGTCAGCGCCGCCGCTATCAACTCGGGCACGGGCCCGCGCGGCCGGGTGCCCGACAGCCAGTGTGCGACGGCGGTCCGGTCGTAGCGCAGAGCCAGCCCGTGCAGGGTCCCGAGGGCGTTGACGGCCCGCGCCAGCTCCGCCCCGCTCCAGCCGGCCTCGGCCAGCAGGTCGCCCAGCCAGGCATTGGCCACCCGTCGCCCGCTCACGCCGACCGTCCCCGGCGCGACGGCAACCCGGAATTCAACGCTTTCACCACTGCACCCCCCGCATTCCCTTCTCCCCGCCCCCGTGCTGGTGTTCGCTGGAGCGGTCCCCATCGGATTCCACGGACCGGAGAAGCATGTCTGCCTCGGAAACGGCCAATACCCCCGCCCCCGCCGCGTACGCATATCCGTTCCCCTACCGGATTTCCGGCGTCGGCGCCCAGATCGGCGAAGTGATATCCGTCGATGAATGGGCCCGGCTCGCACACATCCCGCACCGCAAGCGGGCCGGAAAGGAGATCAGCGGCGCCGACATCGAGCGCATCCTCGGGGTCACGTCCAAGAGCTGGGACCGGGCGCGCTTCGCCTGGCTCGACACCGCCGTCGAGGTCGCCCGCTCGGCGCTGCGCTCGGCCCTCGCCGAGCCCGAGGACATCGACGCCGTCTTCGTCGCCACGTGCACCCCGTACGAGATCATGCTCGACCAGGACGCCTTCAACCTGCTGCGCCGCCTGCGCATCCCGGACAGCGTGCCCCCCTTCCAGCTCGGCGCCGGCTGCGGCGGGCTCTCCCGCGTCGCCGCGCACCTGGCCCGGACGGGGGCCCGCCGCGCGCTGGTGATCTCGTACAACGCCGCGAGCCCGATCGGGATCGACGAGAACGGCATCATTTCCCAGTACAGCGGCGCGGACGGGGAGCATCCCTTCGCGCACACCCTGTGGTGCTCCGGGGCACTGTTCTCCGATGCCGCGACCGCCCTGGTATTCGAGCGGGACGAAGACTTCGAGGCCGGTCTCGGTTTCTATTCGCGCGATTCCCTCGATTTCGGGGGCGAGCCCGGATTCAGCGATCCGCTCATCCACTATCCCGGGGGCGGCGCCGCCCACCCGCCGGGCTTTCCCGGATCCGCCGAACTCTCGGCATTCGGACTCAACGGACCGGAACTGGCCCGCTATTACTCGCGCGGCATGATGATGAACCAGGAGACCATGGACGCCCACCGCCCCGGTTTCGTGGACGAGGTGCGGCGGATCTACACGCACCAGGCCGGTCCGGCCCTGGTCGCGGACTACCACCAACTCGCGGGCCTGGACACCGGGAAGGCTCCCGCGCACGCCCGCGAACTCGGCAATCTCGTCACCTCCGCGACCCCCGTGCTCTTCTACACCGACGTGGTGAACGGCCTGGTCGGTGCGGGCGACGCCGTCTGCTTCTCCGTCATCGGCGCCGGGCCCGAACGCGGGGCCTTCCTCGCGCGGGTGGGGATCCCCGGCGAGGTCACCGCGACCGCACCGCTGCCGCCCGTCCCGGCCGCCGCGAAAGCTGCCGGGACGGCCGGGACAGCCGGAGCCGCTGGAGCCGCCGGGACCGCTGCTGCCCTCGGGGCTCCCGGACGCACCGCCACCGCGTAGACGCACGCGCCCACCTCCTTCGAAACGAGTCCGCCGTGCTGCACATCGCCCTCGTCGGGGCCGCCAGCCCCACCGGCATCCGGCTCGCCGCCGAACTGCTCGGCCGCGGCCACCACCTGACCCTGCTCACCGCCTCCGACGTACGGCAGAGCAGACTCCTGCTGGCCCGTCAGCTCGCGCTGATCGGGCTGTATCCCGCGTACGTGGACCTCCTCGCGGCCCGCCTCGACGCGCGCCGGGGCGCCGAGGTCCTGGCCGGCGCCGCACCCGGGTCGCCGGGGCCGCCCAGGCCGTCCACCCCGTCTCCCCCGTCCAGCTCACCCGTCGGCCGCTTCGACGCCGTCTGGTGCGTGGAGCAGCCCGCCGCCACCGCGGCCGCGCTGCTGCCCCTCGCCTCCGGAGGGGGGAGGCGTACGGCATTCCACCTGGTCACCGTCGGAGACGCGGGTCCTGCCGGGCGTACGGTCGCCGCCGCCGCCGTACGGGACGGGTTCCCGGCCGGGGTGCACTGCCTGGCCCCGACCGTCAGCGACCTCGCCGACCACGCGGAGCTGCCCCGGGCGGCCTTCACCCGGCTCGCGGTCGCCGAGTCCGTCCGGCCGGCTCCGGCGGGAGCAGCGGAGCCGGGAGCACCGGAGCCGGCGGCTCCGGCCGGGGTCAGGCTGCTGCCCCTGGCCCCCGCGGCCCGCGCCCTGGCGGAGGCCGCCGAGGAGCCGGGCTGGTCGGGGCTGCGCCACATCGGCTGGGTGCACGCACACCCCACCGAGGCCTCGGCGCTGACCCGGGCGGTCGGCCCGGAGCTGGCCCCGGGCCTGCTGCGGCGGCTGTCGGAGCTCCAGCCCGCGGCCGCCACGACCGAGCTGGACGGCCTGCCGCTCGGCGCCGCTTACCTCACCCGGGCTGCGGCGCCCGTCCTGCCCCGCGTCCGGCGGCCCGGCCGGACACCGGAGCGGGTGTGAGCGGGGCCGCGCGCCCCTGGCGGGAGCGGCGCGTGGTGGACGGCCTGGCGGACGCCCTGCGGGAGGCGGCCTCGGAACGGTTCCTGGGCAACGGCCGGACACCGGCGAGGCCGGACCCGACCCGGGCGGGGGCACCGGCGAGGGCATCGGCGCTGCCATCGGCCGGGACATCGGCCGGGGCATCGGCGGGAGCAGCACCCGGGGCAGCCGAGGCGGGCCGGGTCGGCGGCAGGTCCGGGACATAAGGGGACCCCATGGCCAGGGCATACGCGTAAGGATCATTCATGATCCAAGGACAAGCGGCCCGCCCCCACCCCGCAACTCCGGCCGACGGTCCGTCATATCGTCCGGCTTGACAGGTTTTCGCATGTGGCAGAACGTGCCGCCGATCCGACACGCCCAAGGTCCGCCCCTGACGTTCTCACCCGTTCGGGCGCACGCCCCCACCCCGGCTCCCGCCCCGACCCACCGGCCTCCAGCTGCGAAGACGCGCCGGAGGACGGGTGACAGGGCGGTGACTCGCCGTCAGTTCGCCGTGTTACGCGCACCGCCGGGGGGGCAGGGAAGGGTCCACTGCTCTCGGGACCGGCCGCCCGGGCTGGACCAGGAAGGATTCCCATGCCCCGCGCCAAGTGGGTGGTCGGCGTACTGACGGTGGCTCTGCTGTGCACCGGCCTAGGGGTGTTGCGCACCACCGAAGGCGGCCGGCCCGCCGCCCCGACCGCGGGCGACGCCCTGCCCTCGCGGGTCCTGGGGCTGTCCGGCCCGCGCCGGCTGGCCCGGCAGCTGGAGCACTCCGGCGGACACACCACCGGCAAGGGCGCCCGGCGGCCCGGACGGCCGGGGGTCACGGCCCTGCCGGCCTCACCGCCGCTGCGCCTGGTCGTCCCGGTCCTCGGAACGGACGTACCGCTGACGGGCGGTGCGCCGTCCGGCGGGGCGCACGCGGCGGACCTCCAGCCCGGCGCCGCCGATGCCAAGCCTCCCGTCCCGGACAGTGCCGTGTGGGACTTCGCGAGCCCGCCCCCGGGCGCGGCGGGTACCGCCGTGGTCTTCGGAGACCTGCCGCGGCTGGGCGAACTGCGGCGCGGGCAGACGATCGAGGTCGAGCGCGCCGACCGGCGTACGGCCGTGTTCACCGTGACCCGGGTCTCCCCCGGGATCTCCGGGCGGGGCGGGCCGTCCGGGCGGGCCCAACTCCGGTTGATCAGCGGCGAAACGGCGGTACTGGCCCGCCTCACCGGCCATCGCCGCACCCTGCCCTGACCGGCGGCGACACCCGAAGGACGGACACCCCCTGCGGCCACCTGACAGCCGCAGGGGGTGTCTTCGTCCCCCGGTCGGGGGACGCTGCGTGTCCGGGGGAGAGTCCGCCCGCGTGTCGGGGCAGACCCTCCGCATGAGCGGTACGCGGCACGCGCAGCATGCGCGCCATGCACGGACGGCACCGGACAGGGCCCTGATGACGGCCCTGACGGTGCTCTGCGTCGTGCTGCTGTGCCTGTTCGGAGTCGGCGGGGCCGGACCGTCCACCGCGACGGCCGAAGGCCCCCGCTCCGCCCCCACTGCCCCGGCCGAGCCCACGGAGGCACCCTCCGATCCGGCCGGCGATCCCGAAGTACGGGTGGCGGTACGGGTCCCGGCGCGAGGAGTCCCCGGCGTACGGGGACTGCAGCGGCCGGTGTTTCACGTGAAACCTCCCCGGTCCGGACCCTCGGAGCCGGCCCCGCACCCGGCGGGGGCCGCCGCACCGGCGGCTTCCCTGCGGGCGGTACGGAATGTGGTCCTGCGCTGCTGACCTGGCCGAGCGGCTGAGCAGCAGCACCGCGCGCCCGGCACACCAACGGCCTCGGCGCGCGTCCCCCCACACCCCCGAAACACCGTGAGGCTCCGCCATGTCCTTCGACCCGTACCTCGCCCTGAACGCCATGCTCCGCGCCGAGGCCGCCCGCTTCTCGCCGCCGGCCCCGCCCGTGCGCCAGCCGGAACCCGAGTCCGCCAAGACCGCCCAGACGACCGCCGAAGCCCCGGCCGGGGACGACACGGCGGCGTAGGACCTCGAACAGGACGCCCCGCGGGGGCGTCAGGGCATGGGGAGGCACCGGTTCCCGCGCCCTCGGCAACGGAGAGTGGTCACGTGAGGTTCGACCACGGAGCACGGGAACCGGCGCCTCGTTCAGTCTCCGGCACCCACCCGTGGAACGACCTCAGTCTTTTGTCCGGATTCGCCCTGCCAAAAGTACCGAGCCCCGGCCCCCGCACACGGCGGGGGCCGGGGCTCCGGCGTGAACGGCTTCCGGCCCGCACGGCTTAGGCGGACGACCTCTGGGGGGCGTTGCGCGTGTGGTAGCGGTAGAAGGCCGCCACGCCGACGCCCACGCCGACGAGCAGGCCCAGGCCCGAGCTCTTCAGGATCGACTCACCGGCCAGGCTGTACAGGTAGCCGAAGGCGATGCCGGCGAAGATCCCGTACGTCGCCGCGTGCGGCTCCTGCGCCAGCCGCGGGCCGATCCGGGCGAGGGCCACCAGGCAGGCGGCGAAGATCGCGCCGCACAGGATCCCGTAGAAGACGTTGCCCGCGTCGACGGGCCCCATCTGACGTTTCATGAAGGCGGCGTAGACGCCGTAGACCAGTCCCATGAGCAGCGGCCGGACGAGGGCCGACCTGCTCGTGTGGGCCGCCGTACCGGACGCCGGCTGCCGGTGCCCCCGGGGGGCGGTGGGTGCCGCATGTGTCATGACGGGCTCCTCTCTCCCATCATCCAGGGCACACCCGCAACCGGGGACCGGCAACCGGAGCAGTCCCCCGGCTATGCGCCGGAGGCCGCCCGTACCGCCACCGCGTCGATCTCGAAGAGCATGTCCGGCAGGGCGAGCGCGGCCACGCCGATCAGCGTCTGGGCGGGCAGTGCGGTGCCCCAGGCGGCGTGCAGGTGCTTCAGCAGCACCTCCAGCTTCCCCTGGTCGTGCCCGACGACGTACGTCCCGATCCGGACCACGTCGCCCAGGCCCAGGCCCACGGCCTCCAGGGCGGTGCGGAGGTTGGCGAAGGCCTGCCCGACCTGGGCGTCGAAGGCGTCGGAGACCACGTGGCCGCTCGGATCGGAGCCGTACTGGCCGGCTATGAAGACCTGCTCCCCGGGCGCGGAGACGATGTGGCTGTAGCCGTAGCCGGTGGGGTCGTGGAGTTCTGCCGGGTTGGTGATGCTGCGCGTCATTCCAAGCTCCTGGGTCAGTTGTCCAAGGGGTGGGTGGTGCCCGGGCCTAGCGGGCGGTCGCGAGCCAGGCCCGGAGCCGCTCGGGGGCCTCGGGGGCCTGCCGTTCGGCCTGCTGCCGGATCTCGTCGAGGGTCTGGGCGGCCAGCGCGCGGCGCCAGGCCAGTTCGGCCCGGCCCATCGCGTGCGCGATGGCGCAGTCGGCCGCGGGCGGCTCCTGGCCGCCGCCGGGGCCCTGCTGCCGGATCTCCGCACACCGGAAGGCCTCGTCCGGCCCTTCGACGGCGGCGACCACGTCCATGAGCGAGATGGAGTCGAGCGGGCGCGCGAGGCGGAAGCCGCCCCGCGGACCGGGGGTGGAGGTGACGATGCCCGCCCGGGCCAGGGCCTGGAGCTGCTTGTTGAGGTAGGCCGCGGGCAGGTCGTGCCAGGCCGCCAGCCGGGCCGCCGAGACCGCCCGGCCGTCGCCGCTCCAGGCCAGGTTGAGGCAGCTGTGCAGGGCCCATTCGACGCCCTCGCTCATCTTCATAACCTGGATATTAGATATCCAGATTAGAGTCGGCAAGAGAGATACGCCCGGCCCGCACCACCCGGCCGCAGCAACCCGGCTCGCGCCGCGCGCCCGGCCCCCTTTCCCTGGTGACGTGCGGACCTTCCTCTCGGCGGTACTCATCGCGCTCGTGGCCCTGCTGGTGCCCGCGAGCGCCGTCGCGTACTGGGCCGACCACGAGCTCGGCAGCGCCGACCGCTACACCACGGCCATGTCCCCGCTCGCCTCGGATCCCGCCGTGCAGAACCTCGTCGTCACCCAGGCCGGCCGGGCCCTCTCCGGGCAGATCGACGCCGGCCCCTTCCAGGGCGGGGTCGACGCCCTGCTCGGCGAGGCCCTGCGCTCCTTCGTGGGCACCCCGGCCTACCGCACCGCCTGGGACGCCGCGAACCGCGCCGCCCACGGCGCCTTCTTCCAGGCACTCACCACCGGTGACGGCAACGCCGTGACCATCGACCTCGCGCCCGTGATCGCCAGCATCAAGACCGATCTCATCGAGAACGGGGTGCCGCTCGCCGACCGCATCCCCGAGACCCACCTCTCGGTGAAGGTCATGGAGTACGACAACCTCGGCGCGCTCCGGAAGGGCTTCCGCATGCTGCAGATCGCCGGGGTCTGGCTCCCCGTGCTCACCGTGGTGCTGGCCGCGGTCGCCGTCATCGTGGCCGTCCGGCGCCGCCGGGCCGTCCTGGCGACCGGGCTCGGACTGGCGGTCGGGGCCGTCCTGCTGTGGGTGGCCGTGGTCGTGTGCCGCCGCCTCACCCTGGACGACCTGCCGGCCGACATCGACCGGGCGGCGGCCGAAGCGGTGTACGACGCCCTCACCTCGTTCCTGCGGACCACAGCCTGGGTGGTGCTGGCCGTCGGGCTCGCCGCCGCGCTGGCCTCCTGGCTGGCGGGCCGACTGCGCCGCACCCCATAAGCTCGGAACCGGCGGATTGGCACGTAAATCCGTAGAAGAATGCTGAGAACAGCACAGAAGAACCGATTCACGAGCGGCGGCACGGAAGCGGGAATGAGCAGCGAACGCACCGAGGACATACCGCCCGGGCGGGCCGGACGGACAGGACGGGGCGCGTCGGCGGCAGCCGGGCGGTTCGGTCCGCTGGCCCCGCCGGCCTGGCTGCTGAAGGGGCTGCGGCCGAGTTCCGCACCGATCCCCTGGGCCGCCGCACTGCGCGCGGCCATCGCCATGACCCTGCCACTGGCCGTCGGCTTCGCCGTCGACGAGCCCGAGTACGGCGCGCTCGTCTCGATGGGCGCCCTGTCCGGGGTCATCGGCGACACCGCGGACGCCTACCGGATGCGGATCCTGAACATCGCCGTGCCCCAGCTCTTCGGGGCCGTGGGCGTCGCGGTGGGCACCCTGGTCTTCGGGCACGGCTGGGTCGCGGTCGGCGTCCTCACCCTGGTCGCCCTGGTCTCCGGGATGATCTCCTCCATCGGCACGGTGGCCTCCGCCTCCGGGCTGGTGCTCCTGCTGAACGCCGTGGTCGGCGCCGGCCTCCCGATGCCCAGTCCCTGGTGGACGGCCCCCCTGCTGCTGAGCGCCGGCGGACTGTTCGTCCTCCTGCTGACCCTGCTGGGCTGGCCGCTGCGCGGCCGGCAGCCGGAGCGGGCGGCCGTCGGCTCCGCCTACCGGGCCCTGGCCGACTGCCTGGAGGCCGCGGGCGGACCGGGACCCGCGTACGAGGAGCGCCGCCAGCAGGTCACCCAGGCCCTGAACCACGCCTACGACCTGGTGCTGGGCCGCCGGGCCCGGGTGCACGGCCACAGTCCCTCGCTCGTGCGGATGCTGGCCCAGCTGAACGTCCTGATCCCGCTCGTCGAGGCCGCGCCCGCCGCGCACCTGCGCCGCAGACCCCTCTCCCCCGCGATCCCCGAGGCCGTACGGGAACTGGCGACGGCGGTCGAGGAGGGTCGCACGGACACCCCCGTACTGGACCTCCCCGCGCCCGACGGACAGTCCGAGCGGGCCATCGACGCGGCCCTGCGGCACGCCGCGACCATCGTTCCCCTGGCCGAGCCGGACATGCACAACGTCGACGACCGGCTCGGCCGGCCCGCCGCGCTGCGGGTCCGGGCCCGCCGGGTGGTGCGCGACATGATGTTCTCCGAGGCCTCCTGGAGGTACGGGCTGCGGCTCGCGCTGTGCATCGGGCTGGCGCAGGCCCTCGTGTCGGTGGTGGAGATCGAGCGCTCCTACTGGGTCGCGCTGACCGTCACCTTCGTCCTCAAGCCCGACTTCGGCTCGGTGTTCTCCCGCGCCGTGCTGCGCGCGCTGGGCACCGCCGTCGGGCTCGTCGTCGCGGCCGCGGTGCTCTCGGAGGTGCCGCGGGGGTGGTGGGACGTGCCCGTCATGGTGGTCCTGGCGGCCCTCATCCCCGTCTTCTCGGTCAAGGGCTACGCCTTCCAGACCGCGGCGATCACCCCGGTCATCCTGCTCCTCTCCGACCTGCTCAACCACCAGGGCTTCGACCTGGTCCGGCCCCGGCTGCTCGACAGCCTGATCGGCTGTGCCATCACCCTGATCGCCGGATACCTCCTCTGGCCCGAGAGCTGGCACACCCGGATCGGCGACCGGCTCGCCGACACGGTGGACGACACCGCCCGGTACGTGGAGCGCGCCTTCGGCGCCGGCCCCGACACCGAAGCGGGCCAGCGGGCGGCCCGCACCGCCCGGCTCCAGGCCCGCCGCCGCATCTACCGGGACCTGTCGGGCGTGCGCAGCGAGTTCCAGCGGGCGCTGACCGAGCCTCCGCCGACCGGGGAACGGGCCGCCGCGTGGTGGCCGCTGGTGGTCGCCGTCGAGCGGATCGTCGACGCGACGACGGCTGCCCGGGTCCGGGTCAACCACGGCGCGCCGCACCCGGCCCCCCAGGAGGTCGAGGCGATCGCCGAAGACCTCCGGGCCCTGGCCCACGGCGTCCGCCGGGTCGACACCCCCACTCTGCTCCGCCCCACCCCACCCCCCGAGGTGGAGGAAACCTCCGTCCTCTCCCCGGTCCGCCAGGAACTCTCAGCAGCCAGAGCCATCACGAGCCCGACCCACAACTAGCCGCGCCCCCGACCCCAAATCCAGCCCCGCCGGCGTTCGAGGCGCGGGGGTCCTGGGGGCGGAGCCCCTGGTAGCGGCGCCGCATCCACCCACCGGGCCCAGCCCAAATCCAGCCCCGCCGGCGTTTGAGGCGCGGGGGTCCAGGGGCGGAGCCCCTGGTAGTGGCGGCGCGCAGTCCCCCCAATGGCTCCGCCCCCGGGCCACCCCGCGGCCGGCGGGAGAGCATCAGCACATGAGGCCCTTCCTCCGGCGCAGCCGGGCCCTCCTGCTGGCGGCCGCCCTGTCCGCGGCGACGGGCTGCGCCGACGTGGAGGGCCTCCAGAACGACGGCGACCTCGGCAACGCCCACGCCCCCCGCACCCTGTGGAAGGACATCCGTCCCGACCCCCCGGCTCCCGGCCAGCAGTCCGGCGCGGCCACCGCCGTCCCGGGTCTCGCCAAGGTCCCCTCGCTGTCCATGAAGGGCGTCAACGCCGTGGACGTCGTACGGGCCGACGTCACCGCCGCCACCGCCGCGGACGCCGGCACCGGCCGGCTCGTCGACCCCCGGGCGATCCAGCGCCTCGCGCTCTGTGCACAGGCTGTGGACGGCGGCCCCGACTGCCCGGTCCGGCCCCCGGTCCTGGCCGATGTGACGGGCAACGGGATCCCGGAGCTGATCACCGCCCTGGACATGGACGGCCGGGTCAGCGAACTGCGCGTCTACACCGTCCGGGACGACGGGACGATCGCCCGCGTCCTGTCCCGGCGCGCGGTGCTGGAGGGCGTGGAGGTGGCCGCCGAGCACCTGGCGGTGCGCGAGCCGACCTCGAACCCGAAGAAGGTCTCCATCTCCGACTACGTGTGGGACCCGGAGGCCGGAATCATGAACCTCTCCCAGCTCACCCTCGACGAGTGCCCGGGCCAGGGCGACACCTCCCCCTGCCCGGCCCAGGGCGCCGGCGCCGGCACGGGCTGAGGAGGCCGGGACCCGATGCGCCGCACGATCAGCCTGCGCTGGAAGATCGCCATGACCACCACGGCGGTGTGCTGCGCCGTCGCGGCCGCGCTCGGCATCCTCGTGCACAACGTGGTCGCCCGTCAGCTCGTCGGCGAGGTCCGCAAGGACGTGGACCGGGAGCTGGACTACGCCCTGGCCCAGTACGAGTACGGCACCGCGCGCGGCGACGGCAACAGCGCCCTGGACCCGCCCGGCCTCCCGGCCCCGCTGCGCGACCTGGTCGCCCGCGGACGAACCGGCAGCATGACCGGCACCCAGGACGGAATGCCGGTCATGTGGGCGGCCGGCCCCGCCGACGGAAAGCCCCTCGCGGTCTGGGTCCCCTACGACAGCACCCGCACCCGGCTCCGGGAGATCGATGCCGCGATCCTGGTCTCCGCCGGCCTCGCCGCCGGGGTGGTCGCCCTCGCCGGCATCTTCCTCGCGGGCCGCATCAGCCGCCGCCTCGCCACCACGGCCGCGGTGGCCCGCCGGATCAGCGCCGGGGACCTCGACGCGCGCGTCGGCTTCCCGGCCGAAGGGGAGGGGCCCCGCGCCCGTTCACGCGACGCGGTGACGGACGTCGCGCAGGCCCTCGACTCGATGGCGGCCTCGCTCCAGGCCCGGCTGGAGGCAGAGAAGCGGTTCACGGCGGACGTCGCGCACGAACTGCGCACCCCGCTCACGGGATCCCTGGCCGCGGCCGCGCTGCTGCCCGAGGGACGGCCCAAGGAGATGATCAACGACCGCCTCAAGGCCCTGCACCTGCTCACCGAGGACCTGCTGGAGATCTCCCGGCTGGACTCCGGCGTCGAACGGGCCGACCTGGCCCGGGTGGAGCTCGGCCGCGCGGTGGAGCGGGCCGCGGCGAGCACCCGGCTGCCCGTCGCGATACGGATCGAGCGGGACGCGGTGGTGCTCACCGACCGGCGCCGCCTCGACCGGATCCTGGCCAACCTGCTGGTCAACGCCCACAAGCACGGGCAGCCACCGATCGAAGTGACCGTCACCGGCCCGCTGGTGACCGTACGCGACCACGGGCCCGGCTATCCGGCCGAGCTGATCGAGCAGGGCCCGCGGCGGTTCCGCGCCGGGGATCCCGGACGCGGACGGGGCCAC
This sequence comes from Streptomyces sp. NBC_01264, assembly GCF_026340675.1. Classification (NCBI taxonomy): domain Bacteria; kingdom Bacillati; phylum Actinomycetota; class Actinomycetes; order Kitasatosporales; family Streptomycetaceae; genus Streptomyces; species Streptomyces sp. NBC_01264. The sequence goes on along the minus strand of NZ_JAPEOX010000001.1, from coordinate 5,162,589 downwards.
GGGCTGGGCCTGATCATCGCGGCCGGGCAGGCGGAGGTACTGGAGATCGAGCTGCGCTTCTCCAACGCCCCCGACGGGGGCGCCGTGACCACGCTGCTGCTGCCGGTCGGGCGTCTGCCGGAAGGCAGTTGAGCGGGGGCGGTGGATGTTTCACGTGAAACATCCACCGCCCCCGCTCGGGTCAACTCACGTCAGCCCAGGGGCTCAGACGCCGATGTTCTTGCCGTCCTTGCGCCACACCGACACGACCGACGGACGGACGATCTTGCCCGGACCGTCGGGCCACACCGACTGCGGCTTCTCGACGGACGCGCCGTCGATCTCGCCCGGGTGCTGCACGGCCACCAGGACGCGCTTGTCCTGGATGAGCGGGCCACAGGTCTCGGCGCCGCGCGGAACGGTCAGGAACTGCTTCAGCTCGCCACGGCGCTCACCGGCGGTCGCGACGCCGAACAGGCCGTCGTGCGAGCCGAGCTGGTTGCCGTCCGTGGAGATCCACAGGTTGCCGTGCGGGTCGAACGCCACGTTGTCCGGGCAGGAGATCGGGCTGACCTTGTCCTTCGGGAAGCCCGCGAAGTAGGTCGCCGGGTCGTTCGGGTCACCCGCGACCAGGAAGAGGCGCCAGGCGAAGCCGTCGCCGGCCGGGTCGTCGAAGTTCTCGGCGAGCTCCAGGATCTGGCCGTGCTTGTTCAGGTTGCGCGGGTTGGCCTCGGTGGCACCTTCCTTGCCCGGCTTGCCGCGGTCCGTGTTGTTCGTCAGCGCGATGTAGACGCGGCCGGTGCGCGGGGACGGCTCGACGTCCTCGGGACGGTCCATCTTGGTCGCGCCGACCTTGTCGGCGGCGAGGCGCGTGAAGACCGACACCTCTGCGGCGGTCAGGCCCTCGACGTGCGAGACGTTCCCGTTCGGGGAAGTGGTGAGCAGCTTGATCCAGACACCGGAACCGTCGAACTCGCCGTCGGAGGGGAGCTTGCCGGTGCCGTCGAACTCGGTGACCGGGGTGTCACCGGTGAGCTTGGCGACGTAGAGGGTGCCCTCGTCGAGCAGCGTGAGGTTGTGCTCCTTCGCCGCGCGCGAGTCGCCCTTCTTCATCTGCTTCGACGAGACGAACTTGTAGAAGTAGTCGAAGCGCTCGTCGTCGCCCATGTAGACGACGGGGCGGCCGTCCTCGGTCAGGCGGGGCTGCGCGGCCTCGTGCTTGAAGCGGCCGAGCGCGGTGCGCTTGCGCGGGACGGAGTTCACGTCGTACGGGTCCAGCTCGACGACCCAGCCGAAGCGGTGCGACTCGTTGGGCTCCTGCGCGACGTCGAAGCGCTTGTCGAACCGCTCCCACTTGCGCTCGGTGGCTCCGGCGGTCACGCCGTAGCGCTTCAGGCGGAGTGCCTGGGTCGGGTCGGTGACCAGACCGGCGTTGGCGAAGTACTGGTTGAAGTTCTCCTCGCCGTGGAGGGTGGTGCCCCACGGGGTGGTGCCGCCGGCGCAGTTGTTGAGGGTGCCGAGCACCTTGGTGCCGGTGGTGTCGACCGAGGTCTTCACCAGGTCGGTGCCCGCGGCCGGGCCGGTCAGCCGGAACTCGCTGGTGGCGGTCAGGCGGCGGTTGAGGCGGTGGCGGCTGATGGCCGTCAGCTTGCCGCTGCGGTGGTCCTCCTGGACCGCGACCACGGACAGGCCGTGCGCGGCCCAGGCGATCTCGACCTGCTCACGGGTCGGGTTGGCCGGGTCGTACGCCTTGAACATGAGGTTCTCGTCCGTGTACTCGTGGTTGGCCACGAGCAGCTGCTGGCGCTCGTAGTCACCGCCGAGCGGGAGCAGGCTCAGGAAGTCGTTGTTGTAGCCGAACTGACCGGCCTGGGCGGCGGCGGTCTGCTTGTCCGGGTTGAAGCCCGGCGCGCCCTTGACGATCGGGTCGCCCCAGCGGATGACCACGTTCTGCTCGTGACCCTCGGGGATCGTGACCTGGTCGGCGGTGTTCGGCGCGACCGGGGTGAAGCGCAGACCGCGGGCACCCGCGGCGTTGACCCCGGCGGCGCCGGCGCGCTGCGCCTCGACCGTCGGGTCGGCGGAGGCGGAGGAACCGTTGCCGCTCAGCGTGAGGGCCGTACCGGCGGCCGAGGCGACCGTGACGACCGCGGCGGAGCGGAGCATCGCGCGGCGGGAGTACGCGCGGGCTATGACGTCCCCGGCGTACTCGTTGTCACTGGTGTTCGGCACCTCGTGGAAGCAGGCGTCACCGCAGCGGTAGCGGCAGGTGAGAGCGGAACGGCCGCCCCCGTGAGATGAGCCGATGAGCGGCAGGAGCTTGCGCACGAGTGTCCTCCGTTGATGCACGGTCCCCGACAACGTGTCGGAACAATCCGTCGGTGACGCTATGGGTGGGTTGCGCCGAAGCGGCGGCCGATGGATGAACGGCCGGTGAATCCGGCACGTCGGGGCGGCAGTTCGGGGGCATAACGGGTGGGTTTGAGGCGTGGGCGCCACGAAAGGTGCCCCTCCCAAAGTTCCAGCCAAGGGGCCGATAACCTTACGTGTCCACTCTGGGCAGGGATCTACCGCGCCTCACGGACAAATGACGCACGCACTCATGCGAAAGGCCTGGCCCATGGGTATTCGGAGCTTGTTGCGCAAGGTGTTCGGACGGACTGCTGAACAGGTTCCGGAGACGACCGGCACCACTTCGGCGGCCCTTCCGAGCCAGACCGAACGCACCCCCCTGGACGCGGCCGCCGAACTGGTCGCCGCCTCCTTCGACAACCCCACTGTTCCCCCGCAGTCCACCCCCCGGGACCTCGAACCGGGCACGGTGCTCACCGCCCCGGCCCCGGCCCCCAACCCGGACCCCACGGTCCCGGAGGCCCGCCGCCCCTCCACCGGGACCCCGTCGACCCCCGCGACCCCGCCCACCCCGACTCCCCCGGCTGCCGCAGCCGAGGTTGCCCCCGAGCCCGAAGCTGCGGCCGAGCCCGAGGCTGCGATTGCGGCCGAAGCCGAGCCCGAGGCTGAAGCCGAGCCTGTGGCTGTGGCTGTGGCTGTGGCCGAGCCCGAGGCCGAACAGGCCGCCGAGGCAACGCCGGAGCCCGCCACCACCGAGCCCGAGCCCGTCGCGGCCGAGGCCATCGCCGAGGTGGCGGAGGCCGAAGCCAAGCCCCTCGACGCTCCGGCGGCCGAGGCCGAAGCCGCCACCCCCGAGGCCGAACCGGCCCTGGCCGCAGTGCCCGAGGAGGAGCCCGCCGCCGAGGCGGACACCGAGCAGCAGGCCAACGTAGCGGACACCGAGCCCGAGGCCGAGCCCGTGGCGGCCGAGACCGAGGCGGAGCCGGTCACGGCAGAGGCCGAGGTCATCACCGAGCCGGAGCCCCCGGCCGCCCAGGCCGAGCCGATCCCGGCAGAGGCCGAGGTCATCACCGAGGCAGAACCCGTCGCAGCCGACGCCGAGGTCATCACCGAGGCCGAGCCCGTGGCCGCCCAGGCCGAGCCGGTCACGGCCGAAGCCGAGGCCATCACCGAGGCAGAGCCCGTCGCGGTCGAAGCCGACGCGGAGCCCGTCCCGACCGACGCCGAAGTCACCGCCGAGGTCGACGGCGAAGCCGAGCTTCTCCCCGCCCACGCCGCCGCAGGCGGCCCCGCTCATGACCTCGCCTCCCTCAAGCGGCAAGCGCCCCCGCTCGCGGCCGCGTACAAGGCCGCCGGGCAGGCGCTGCGCGCCAAGGGCAAGGCCGGCGCCCGCGCCACCGTGTTCCTCGTGCTCGACCGGTCGGGCTCGATGCGCCCGTTCTACAAGGACGGCAGCGTCCAGCACCTCGCCGACCACGCCCTCGCCCTCGCCGCGCACCTCGACGAAGAGGCCACCGTCCGTACGGTGTTCTTCTCCACCGAGCTGGACGGCACGGCCGACCTCGCCCTCGACGCGTACGACGAGGCCTGGGTCGAGACCCGCCACGCGGAGCTCGGCCGGATGGGCCGCACCAGCTATCACGTCGCCGTCGAGGCCGTCGTGGAGCGGTACCAGAAGGACGGCGGCGAGGGCCCGGCCCTGGTCGTGTTCCAGACGGACGGCGCGCCCGACAGCGTCCGCCCCGCCCGCCAGGCGATCGCCGACGCCGCCGCCACCGCCCCCGGCATCCACTGGCAGTTCGTCGCGTTCGGCGAGCACGACGCCAAGGCCTTCGACTTCCTGCGCAAGCTGGATGCGGAGAACGCCGGCTTCTTCCACGCCGGCCCCGCCCCGGCCGAACTGACCTCGGCAGCCCTCCTCAAGGGCCTGCTGGAGAAGTTCTAGCCAGACGGTACGAAGGAAGGGCCCGGGATCCGTACGGATCCCGGGCCCTTCCTTCGTGTGACGGCCTACTGGTGCGGCTTGACGGCCTTGTCGACCGGCTCGCTCGTCTTGGTCTCCACCGGCTTGCGGAGCGCGATGTTCAGCTCGCGCAGGCGGGACTCCTCCAGGATGGTGGGCGCGCCCATCATCAGGTCCTGCGCGTTGCCGTTGAGCGGGAAGGCGATGGTCTCGCGGATGTTCGGCTCGTCGGCGAGCAGCATCACGATGCGGTCCACGCCCGGGGCGATGCCGCCGTGCGGCGGGGCGCCGAGGCGGAAGGCGCGGAGCATGCCCGCGAACTCGCGCTCGACGGTCTCGGCCTCGTAACCGGCGATCTCGAAGGCCTTCAGCATGACCTCGGGCTCGTGGTTGCGGATGGCGCCGGAGGACAGCTCGATGCCGTTGCAGACGATGTCGTACTGCCACGCCAGGATGTCGAGCGGGTCCTTCTCCTCCAGGTCCTTCATGCCGCCCTGCGGCATGGAGAACGGGTTGTGGGAGAAGTCGATCTTGCCGGTCTCCTCGTCCGCCTCGAACATCGGGAAGTCGACGATCCAGCAGAAGCGGAAGACGTCCTCCTCGAACTGTCCGGCGCGCTTGGACGCCTCGACGCGGACGCCCGCCATGATCTTGGAGACCTCGTCGAACTCGCCGGCGCCGAAGAACACGGCGTGCCCGGCGGCAAGGCCGAGGCGCTCGGTGAGGACCTTGACGTTCTCCTCGGTGAGGAACTTGGCGATCGGGCCGGTCAGGCCGCCGTCCTCGCCCACACGGACCCAGGCCAGGCCCTTGGCGCCCAGCGAGATCGCGTACTCGCCGAGGCCGTCGAAGAACTTGCGGGGCTGGGCGGCGGTGTCCGGGACGGCCAGGGCGCGCACGTGCTTGCCGGCGAACGCCTTGAACTCCGAGCCCTCGAACACGTCGGTGATGTCGACGAGTTCCAGCTTGGACCGGAGGTCGGGCTTGTCGTTGCCGTACTTCATCATCGACTCGCGGAAGGGGATCCGCGGGAACGGCGAGGTGACCGGGCGGCCCTTGCCGAACTCGGTGAAGATCTCCGTCATCAGCCGCTCGATGGGCTGGAAGACGTCCTCCTGCTCGACGAAGGACATCTCGACGTCGAGCTGGTAGAACTCGCCCGGCGAACGGTCGGCGCGGGCGTCCTCGTCGCGGAAGCAGGGCGCGATCTGGAAGTACCGGTCGAAGCCGGAGATCATCAGCAGCTGCTTGAACTGCTGCGGCGCCTGCGGGAGCGCATAGAACTTGCCCGGGTTCAGGCGGGACGGGACGACGAAGTCACGGGCGCCCTCGGGGGAGGTCGCGGTGAGGATCGGGGTCGCCATCTCGTTGAAGCCGAGGGCCACCATCTTGGAGCGGATGGAGGCGATGACGGCCGAGCGCAGCATGATGTTGCGGTGCATGCGCTCGCGGCGCAGGTCGAGGAAGCGGTACTCCAGACGGCGCTCCTCGTTCACCCCGTCGTCGGTGTTGATGGTGAAGGGCAGCGGGGCGGCGGCGCCGAGCACCTCGACCGCGGTGACCTCGACCTCGATGTCGCCGGTGGCGAGCTCGGGGTTGACGTTGTCCGCGCCGCGGGAGACGACCTTGCCGTCGATGCGGACGACGGTCTCCTTGGTGACGCTGCTGAGCGCCTCGTTCGCGGCGGTGCCGGGACGGGCGACGAGTTGCGTGATGCCGTAGTGGTCACGCAGATCGATGAAGAGGATGCCGCCCAGGTCTCGACGATTGTGCAGCCAGCCGCTCAGCCGGACGTCGGAGGCGACGTCGGAGGCACGAAGCTCGCCGCACGTGTGGGACCTGTACCGATGCATCAGTCATCCAGTTCTACGTGATACCAGGGTGGATTCAACCGTCCCAAGGTTACCGTCCGGGGCGCGAGCCCGTGCGGGCCCGCCCGCCGGGCGGCGCACCGGGGTGGTGAACAGGCACGTCAGGCGGATGACCTGTAAAGATGACCGGGTGCGCACAGAGGACGTCCTGGCCGCCATCGCGACCGGATTGTGGCGATGGGACAACGCGTCCGGGACGGTCACCCTCGACAGCGAGGCCGCCCGGCTGCTCGGGCTGCCCGCCGAGCCCGTCGCGCTGCCCGAGGTCGCCGTGCGCTCGCGATTCCACCCGGTGGACTGGAACGAGATCAACGGCATCGTGAACCTCGCGGTGGCCGAGGGCACCCTCGCCGAGGCCCGGCTGCGGATCATGGACGAGGACGGGCGCGTGCTGCGCACCGTACGGAGCCGTTCGAAGCCGCTGGAGAACCGGGGCGCGGACGGCCGCGTCGACTACGAGCTGATCGGCACGATCCAGGAGATAGCGGAGGCGCAGCCCGGCACCACGGCCGCGCACACCCCCATCACCGGCGACTGGCGCCGCTCGCGCGAGGCGTTCCTGCTGGACGCCGGGCGGGCGCTGGCCGAGGCCCGCTCGACCTCCGAGGTCCTGCGGGTGGCGGCCTCGCTGTCCATGCCCGGGTTCATCCCCGACGGGCTGGCCGTCTTCGGCGTGTCCGGCGACCGGCTGTCGATCATCGGCCACCACGGGCACGATCCCGGGGACGAGGGCCCCTTCGCGGACATGCCGCTGCAGACCGACTACCCGGCCGCGGAGGTCGTCCGTACCGGCCGGGCGATCTACCTGCCGAGCCCGGAGGACTACAAACGGCGCTTTCCGGCCACCTGGCCGCTCGCCCAGCGCTTCGGCAGGATCTCCTGGGCCTTCCTGCCGCTGATCGTGGCGGGACGCACCATGGGCGCCTGGATGGCCGCCTTCAAGCACCCGGTGTCCTTCTCCCCCGACGAGCGCTCCGTGCTGACGACGGTGGCCCGGATGCTCGCGCAGGCGCTCCAGCGCGCCGGGGTGGCCGAATCCGAGCGGGAGCTGACCACGGGCCTGCAGCGGTCGATGATGCCGCAGCTCGGCCCCGAGATCCCCGGGATGACGCTGGCCGCGCGCTACGTGCCCACCGGCGGCGGGCTCCAAGTCGGCGGCGACTGGTACGACATGATCCCGCTGCCGTCGGGACGGTTCGCGCTGGTCATCGGCGACGTCCAGGGCCACGACGTCCGGGCGGCCGGCCTCATGGGCCAGCTCCGGATCGCGGTGCGCGCGTACGCCTCCGAGGGCCACCGGCCCGACGCCGTGCTCTCGCGCGCCTCCCGGTTCCTGGCGGGCCTGTGCTCGGAACAGGACACCGGGTCGGACACGGGCCGCCCGGGCACGGGCGGCGGCGCCGGGGGCGGAGTCGGGGGCGGCGGGGACTCCGATTTCACCAGCCCGCGCTTCGCGACCTGCCTGTACGTGGAATGCGATCCGGCGACCGGTCTGCTGGAGGTGGCCCGCGCCGGGCACCCCGACCCGGCGGTGCGGATGGCCGACGGCACCGTCCTGATGCGGCCCACGGCGGGCGGGCTGCCGCTCGGCATCGTCCCGGACACCGACTACCCGACGACGCGGTTCACCCTGGAACCCGGCGAGACGATGATGCTCTGCACCGACGGGCTCATCGAGACGGGCGGGCACGACCTCGACACGGGCTGGGCCCGGCTGCGGGCCATCCTGGAGTCGGCGACCCCCGACCCCGCGGACCCGGAGCCCCGCCACCTGGAACGGCTGGCCGACCTGCTGGTCCAGGCGGTGCACGGCCCGTCCTCGCACCACACCACCGGCCCGCTGGCCGACCGGCGCGAGGACGACATCGCCGTCGTCCTGCTCTGCCGCGAGGGCGAGGGCTGCGGCTGCGAGACCCCGCTGCTGCACCCGTCGCGGCCGGCCCGGCGCACCATGACCACCGTCGCCCAGGCGGAGCCGGAGCGGGTCGGATGGGTCCGCCGGCAGATCCGGGAGCTGCTGCACGACTGGGCGGACCCGGAGCAGGTCGACGCGGCGGTGCTGATGGTCTCCGAGATGGTGACGAACGTACTGGTCCACACGGACGGGGACGCGCTGCTGATCGCCGAGGCGGTGGGCGAGATCGGCTCGCGCCGGCTGCGGGTGGAGGTGGCGGACGCCTCCGACGAGCTGCCGCACAAGCGGCACCCGGGAGAGATGGCGTCGAGCGGACGGGGCGTCCTGCTGCTGGAGATGCTGGCCGACGACTGGGGCGTCGACCCGCGCGGCGAGGGCAAGTCCACGTGGTTCGTCCTCGTCGAACAGTCGAAGCCCGCCGAGGCGGAGAACGACTCCTAGTACAACCATCCGGTGGCGTAAGCGGTCAGTTCATCGGTCGGTCCAGTGACCGGTCGATGAACGGATCCCCGGGGGGACACATGAACAAGCGCATCAGCGCCGTGCTCTGCACGGCAATCGCCACGGCGGCCGTACTGGCCGCGCCCACGACCGCCCAGGCGGCCGATCCCCATCCGAAGTTCGTCGTCATCTCGGCCGACTCGCGCGTCCTGCTCAAGTTCCCCACCTCGGAGCAGCCCAAGGGCCTCAAGGTGCACGTGCGCCCGAAGGGCACGTCCACGCCGGCCGCCACCCTCACCAGCTTCTCCGTGACGGAGCGCTGCGAGTCGATGTGCGACTCGGACATGCCCGACATGGCGGAGTACCTCACGACCGGCCCGCTGCGCCTCGCCGACCTCGGGCAGTACGCCGTCGACGTGGAGTACGTGGGAACCGAGGGCGAGCCCGTCCTCCACAAGGACAGCTCGGCCCTGAGCTACGTCCTGCGGCCGGTGTTCGAGAACGTGAACTACTCGAACGGGGTGGACCTGGCGAAGCAGGACACGGTCGTGTCCGGTGACATCAAGATCTACGACCCCCGTGACAGCTCGAAGAAGCCGTTCGCGGGCGGCACGGTCACCCGCCGGATCGGCACCGTCGCCACGCCGGTCACCGCGGACGCGCAGGGCCACTTCGAGTCCAAGGTCGTGCTCACCGGTGCCGAGCCCGTTCACCAGGACCACTTCGATTACGGCTGGCACCACGTGCACGTGGACCTCGCGACCGAGCTGAACGGCGCCAAGGAAACGACGCACACGGAAGTCAATGTGAATGCGGTGAGGGCCCGCATCACCCTGGACTCCCCGACGCAGACCGGCGCCTACGCGACCCGGGGCAAGGTCGGCGGAACCGTCGCCTGGGAGTCTCCTGACGGCACGTACAAGCCGGTACCCGCGGGCACTGCGGTCAAGGTCGGCACGGAGAGCGTCAACACCGACGGCTCGGGCCGCTTCACCGCGTCCCCGAAGTTCCTCGACGACAAGCCGTGGACGGTCGTCGAGAACTCACCCTGGCTGTTCGGAAGCGGTCCGCAGGTGAAGGTGAACACCACCGCCGGCACCCTGTTCACCGGCTTCACGGCCTCGGTGGACAACAACAAGACCGTCACGGTGAAGGCCCAGTTCGACCGCGGTGAGATCCCGGCCGGCACCACTTCACTGAAGGTGGAGGTCCAGCACTCGGCGGACGGCAAGACCGGCTGGACCACCCGCAAGAGCGTGGACGTCACCACCAGGCCCGGCGCCAACACCCCGGCGTACATCGAGTCGACGCTGCCCTACCCGGGTGCCGGCTACATCCGCTTGCGGTACGCGGGCACGAAGACCATCCACGGCTGGTCCACCCCCGCCGTCAAGGTGGCCCGGACCATGACGGCCATCCCGGACTTCAACGCCTCGCCCGAGCCGGTCAGGAAGGGCCGGCTGATCACCGTCACCGGCAAGCTCACCCACGCCGACCCCACGTGGAAGCCCCTCGCCGGCCAGAAGGTCCGCTACTACTTCCGCCCGGCCGGAAGCACCACGTGGCGTTACATGACCTGGGACGTGACCGAGGCCGACGGCACCTTCAGCCAGGCCTTCGGCGCCGAAATGACCGGCTCCTGGATGGCCCGCTACGAAGAGACCGACGCGACCCACTTCTTCGCCGAGAGCCGCGTCGACGAGGTCGTCGTCAAGCCGTGACACCCGCGCCCCCGGCCCGCGCCCCCGGCGGGGCGCGCCCGGGGGCGGCCCCCCGGCCGTGTATGGATGGGCCGAGCCGACAACTCCCCTGCTGCCCGAGCCCGTACGCCGCCTCGCCGCCTGGTGCGTCGTCGTCCTCCTCGCCGCCGCCGTCCTCGCGCTCGTCGTGTGGCTGTGCGCCGTCTTCCGGACGGTGGTCACGCCCGTGCTGCTCGCCGTGCTCGGCACGGCCCTGCTCGGGCCGATGCACCGGCGGCTGGTCGCCATGAAGGTCAACCGCTCGCTCGCCGCGGCCCTCACCTGCCTGACCGTGGCCGCCGTGGTCGGCGGGGCCGGCTACATCGTGGTCCTGGCGCTCATCGAGACCGGCGACCAGATCATCGACTCCCTGCGGAAGGCCGGCGAGGACCTCGCGAAGCACTTCGGGGCGCTCGGCACCTCCCTGGAGGACGTGGCCAAGAACTCCAAGGACCTGCTCACCAAGTTCGGCGGAACCGCCGCCTCGGGCGTGGTCACCGGGCTCAGCGTGGTCGCGACGATGCTGGCGACGGCCCTGCTGGCCATGGTGCTGATCTTCTTCTTCCTCCGCGACTCCGACCGCGCCGTCGCCGCCCTGCGCTCGATGGTGCCGCGCACCTCGGGCGACCTGATGGAGGCGATGGGGCGGCGCGCGTACGGAGCCGTCGAGGGCTTCATGCGCGGCACCACCTTCGTGGCCCTGGTCGACGCCGTGCTGATCGGCGCGGGCCTGCTGATCCTGCGGGTCCCCGGGGCCGTGGGGCTGGCCGCCCTGGTGTTCGTGACCGCCTACATCCCCTACCTGGGCGCCTTCCTCTCCGGCGCCGTGGCGGTCCTCGTCGCCCTCGCCGACCGCGGCTGGGTGATCGGCCTGTGGGCGCTGGGCGTGGTGCTGGCGGTCCAGATGATCGAGGGCTACGTCCTCCAGCCGATGGTGCAGAGCCGCACCGTGCAGATGCACCCGGCGGTGGTGATGCTCTCGATCACGGCCGGGGCGAGCGCCGCCGGCATCCTCGGGATGCTGCTGGCCGTACCGCTGACCGCGGCCTTCTTCGGGGTGGTCTCGGAACTGAAGTCCCGCTACGCGGCGCAGGCCTGAGCGGTCAGCCAGTCGTCGCGCCGGTCACGGCCGCCTCGTCGGCCTCGTCGCCGGCTTCGTCATCGGGTTCGCGGCCGGGGGTCGGCAGGTCGAACTTGGTGATGACGAAGCGGAAGACCACGTAGTAGACGACGGCGAAGCACAGGCCGATGGGGATGATCAGCCACGGCTTGGTGGCGAGCTTCCAGTTCAGCAGGTAGTCGATCAGGCCCGCCGAGAAGCCGAATCCGTCGTGCACGCCCAGGCCCCAGGTCACCGCCATCGACAGGCCGGTCAGGACCGCGTGGACCGCGTAGAGGGCGGGGGCCAGGAACATGAAGGTGAATTCGATCGGCTCGGTCACACCGGTGATCAGCGCGGTGAGGGCGAGCGAGACCATCATGCCCATGACGGCCTTGCGGCGGTGCGGCCTGGCGCAGTGGGCGATGGCGATCGCGGCGGCCGGCAGGCCGAACATCATGATCGGGAAGAAGCCCGACATGAACTGGCCCGCGGTCGGGTCCCCGGCGAAGAAGCGGGGGATCTCGCCGTGCACGACCGAGCTGTCGAGCTTGGTGAAGGAGCCGACCTGCTGCTGGAAGAACGTGTTGAGGAACTGGTGCATGCCGACGGGTATCAGGCCGCGGTTGAAGACGCCGTAGATGCCCGAGCCCACCGAGCCCAGACCGATCAGCCACTCGCTGAACGAGCCCAGCGCGTTGCCCACCGGGCCCCAGGCCAGCCCGAAGACCACGCCGAAACAGGTGCCGATGAAGGCCATGAGGATCGGGACGAGGCGGCGGCCGTTGAAGAAGCCGAGCCAGTCGACCAGCTTGGTCCGGTGGAAGCGCTGCCAGACCATGGCGCTGACCAAGCCGACGATGATGCCGCCCAGCACACCCGGGTCCTGCGGCGTGCCCTTGGGCAGCAGCTCGGTGACGGAGCCGTCGACGGGGAACGCGGTGAGCACGTTCTTGTAGACGAGGAAGCCGACCAGGGCGGCGAGCGCGGTCGAGCCGTCGGCCTTCTTCGCGTAGCCGATGGCCACGCCCACGCAGAAGAGCAGCGGGAGGTTGGCGAAGACGCCGTTGCCGGCGGTGGCGAAGACGTCGGCGAGCTTGCCCCAGTGCAGGCCCTCCTTGCCGAAGACGTCGTCCTGGCCGAGCCGCAGCAGGATCGCGGCGGCGGGCAGCACGGCGACCGGCAGCTGCAAGCTGCGGCCGACCTTCTGCATGCCCTGCATCAGGCCTGCGCCGCGCTTCTTCGCGGGCGCGGCGGCAGCCGTAGTCGTACTCATCGCCAGTTCCTCCTGGACGCACACCGATGGCCCGCTCACACCAGATACAGACCAGATGCAGACCAGATGATTCAGGTATAGACGACAAAAAGGGGCAGTTGCTTACACATCTCCCCTTTAGGGAGCATCGGCGGACGGATTGCCGACCAAAGGCCCGACTGCCCACAGGGGCGAGGGGCCTCAGCCGAGGGTGAGCCGCACCTCGTAGCGGTCGGCCCGGTACGTCTCCCGGCTGTCGGCGCACGGCAGCCCGGCGGAGTCGAGCGAGAGCCGCCGCGTGTTCAGGACGGGCGAGGGGCCGCTCAGGTCGAGGAGACGCCTCTGCTCGGTGTCGGCGAGCGCCGCGCGGGCCGTGTACCGGGCACCGACGGGTACGTGACCTGCGGCGGCGAGCAGGCCGAAGAGCGACGCGGTGGTGAAGTCCGCCCCGGCGACGGCCGGGGCCACGGCGAGCGGGACGAGGTCGTGCGAGACGCACACCGGCAGGCCGTCCAGGAAGCGCACGCGGCGCAGCTCGAACAGCTCGGCCCTGGTGGCGACCTGGAACCGCTCGGCCTCCTCCGAGGCGGCCGGGCGGGTACGGGCGCTCAGGACCCGGGCGGTCACCGCCCGCCCCAGGCTCCGGTTCAGGTCGGCGAAGCCGACCAGGGCCGTGGCGTCCGGGGAGTGACTGAAGCCCACCCGCTTCACGCGCCAGCCGCGCCGCTCGGAGGATTCGACCAGCCCCTCCTCGCCGAGCTCCTTGAGGGTGCGGCGCAGGGTGGAGCGGCTGATGCCGAGCTGCTCGCACAGGTACCGCTCGGAGGGCAGCCGCTGCTCCGGGGCGAGGGCGCCGGCCGCGATGGCGTGCGCCAGGGCCCGCTTGGCCAGGACGTACGGCGGCTGCGCGCCATCGGGCACGACGGGACGGAACTCGGGCTCTACGGGCATGACTGGCCCCCACTCTGCCGGGCGGCGCGGAACCCGGCCCGACACCACGCCGGGGCGGGTCAGGCCCTGGGGCGGCGATCCGCACGCCGTTCCCGCCCGTAACGCCACGGACAAGCCAACAGCCCGCGGTCGCCGCGGCAGCACGCCGAAGGTCCTGATGATCAGTCCGATCGTCCCTGCGGGGTGCCGGTGGCGTACGAGGAGACCAGGCGGGCGAGGTGACGGCCCGCCAGGAGGAGCGGGGTGCGGGACCGCTCGACCTGCTGGCCGCCACCGACTACCGGGGCGCCGACCCCGGCTACGCGCAGCTCTACTACCAGCTCAACATGATCATGTTCTGGTCCGCGTTCACCGGCTGGTACCAGGCCCTCGCCGTGGCGCAGGGCAACGGCCTGACGGCCGCGGACATCGTGCCGTACGCCGGCTACACCGCCGACACCATGCGCGGCTTCTACGAGGGCTCCGCCCCGCTGATCGACGCGGACGCGCACGAGGGCACCTACGAACGCCTCGCGATGTGCGCGGCGAGCGTGGAGCACATCCTGCACACCGCCGCCGACTCCGGCGTGGACACCGGGATCCTGAGCGCGCACGCCGACCTGTACCGGCGCGGAGTCGCCGCGGGCTTCGGCGCCGACAGCAGCTCGACGCTGGTCGGTCTGCTGCGGGGGGCGACGCCGGCGGCCTGAGGGCGGCGGGGACCTGCAAGGGACCGGGCCCGGCCTCAGCGGCGCAGGGCCTCCGCCGGCTGGACGCGCGCGGCGCGCCATGCGGGGTAGAGACCCGCGACGAGGCCCGTCAGCAGTCCGATGACCGGCGCCGCTGCCGCCGTGGCCGGGTGGACCACCGGGGTCCAGTCGCGGAACACGGCGACCGTGACCACGGTCAGGACGCCCAGGGAGGTCCCCACGAGGCCGCCCAGCGCGCCGAGCGCACCGGACTCCGCGAGGAACTGCACGGTGATGTGGCGCCCGCGTGCGCCCAGGGCCCGGCGCAGACCGATCTCCCCCGTGCGCTCCAGGACGGCGACCAGGGTGGTGTTGGCGATGCCGACGGCGCCGATCACCAGGCAGATCGCCGCCAGCAGCAGGAACAGCCGGTTCAGGTCGTCGCCGACCTGGCCCCGCAGCATCTTGGGGTCCGGCGGCGGCACGGACTTGAAGTACTCGGGATGGTCGGGGCGCAGCGCCGTAGGGGCCTCGTGGCCGATCTGCGCGGCCGCGCCGATCCTGGTCGTGATCAGCATCTTCGCCCCGCCGGAGTCGGGCGCGCCCCAGATCCGTTCCGCGGTGGTGTGGGGTACGACGACCGACAGCAGGAGGTCGGCCTTGCGGTCCGTGTCGGCGATGATGCCGACCACGGTGAAGGGCCGGCCGCCGATGAAGATCGCCGGGTTGGTCTCCAGGGTGGTGATGCCGAGCCGGTCGGCGACCCCCGTGCCGATGACGGCCACCGGGGCCTCGTGTTCCGAGGCGTAGGCGTCGTAGAGCCTTCCCTCGGCCAGGCGCGCACCCGCCGCGGCGAGCACCCCGGGCGAGGCGGCCACGACGTCGGTACTGCCCTGGGCGAGGCGGTCCCCGACCACCGCGGAGGACCGTACGGCCTCCTCCGCCGTCAGCCTCACCGGCCAGAACACCCCTGCGTGTTCCACCCCGTTGAGGTGCTCGATCCGCGCGTCGGCGTCCTTCGGGAAGGCGGGGCCGGCGAACTCGTCCTGCTCGTGGGCGATGTCCTCGACGTTCACCTCGGTCGCGCTGAGGGCGTTGAACCGGGTGTCGATCTGGGAGGAGGTGGTGGTGGTCAGCCCGAGGATCGCCACGAACGTGCCCACGCCGAGCACCGTACCGAGGCCGGTCAACGCCGAGCGGCCGGGCCGCTGGAGCATTCCGGCGAGGGACTCGGAGAGCACGTCGCGCCACCCGAACACGGAGGGACGGATGCGACCGTCCCGCCGCGCGCGCCGGGTACGCCGCACCGGCCTCACCGGGCCACCTCCGACGCGGCCGGGGCCGAAGCGGCCGCGGCCGGGTCCGAGACGCTCAGCACCCCGTCCCGGATCGTCACCGTGCGCTTGGCGCGGGCGGCGACGAGGGGATCGTGGGTGATCACCAGGACCGTCATGCCCTCCGCGTGCAGCCGCTCCAGCAGGGCCAGTACGGAATCGGCGTTCGCCGTGTCGAGGTTGCCGGTCGGTTCGTCGCACAGCAGCAGGGAGGGCCGGGTCACCAGCGCGCGGGCGATGGCCACCCGCTGGCGTTCCCCGCCGGACAGCCGCGTGGGCAGCGAGTCGAGGCGATGGCCGAGGCCCACCTGCTCCAGCGCGTGACGGGCACGGGCGCGCCGCTCCCGGCGCGGGGTGCCGTCGTAGACGAGGGCGAGCATGACGTTCTCCAACGCGCTGCGCTGGGGCAGCAGGTGGAAGGACTGGAACACGAAGCCGATGCGCAGTCCGCGCAGGGCGGTGCGGTCGGCGTCGCGGAGCGTGCCGGTGTCGATGCCGTCCAGGAGGTACGTTCCCCCGGTGGGCGCGTCCAACAGTCCGACGATGTTGAGGAACGTGGACTTCCCCGAACCCGACGGGCCGACGACGGCGACGAACTCGCCCCGCCCAACGGTCAGGTCGCAGGCCTTGAGTGCGGCCACGGGAGGCGGACCGGGATAGGTCAGCCCGATCCCGCGGAACTCGATGACCGGCTCGGAGGCCACGTTCGCGTCCACGATCGCGGTCACGTCCACGTCCACGTCCACATTCACTGTCACGGGGAAGCCTTCTCGCGCGCGACCCCGGTGACCACCCGGTCGCCGCCCGCCAGCGAGCCGTCCGCCACGGGGACGACGGCCACGAAACCGTCCCCGGCCGTGCCCGTCCGTATCTCCACCCGGCGCCGCTCCCCGCTCCCGTCGAGCACGGTCACGGTGGTCCGGCCGTCGGCCCCGGAGCTGATCGCGGTGATCGGTACGACGAGGGACTTGCCGTCCGTGGACGCCGCGGTGACGGTGACGCGTACGTCCTGGCCGGTCAGTTCCGGCTTCAGCGGCGCACCGGGGGTGATCTCCACGAGCCACCCGGTCGCTCCCTGGCCGCCCGGGGCGGGCGCGTCCGCGCCCGGCTTCGGCTGTCCGGCCGGGGAGCCGGCCTCGGAACGCTTGTCGGAGACGAGCGTGACCTGGCCCTTCGCGGACAGGCCGGTCACCTCGGAGTAGATCTCGGCCGCGCGTCCCGCCTGGATGAGGTCCTTCTGGTACTCGGGGACGTACGCCTGCACCACCAGCGTGCCGGCGGAGAGCGTCATGGCGGTACCGGTCGCCTCGGCGCCCACCTTCGCGACCACCGAGTCCACCCGGGCCGGGAAGCTCTGCAGGAACACCACCTCGGCCGCGGGCAGTTTCGGCCCGGCGGCCGCCTCGGCGGCGGCGAGCTTCTTCTTCGCCTCGGCCAGGTCCTCCTGCGCCCTGCGCACGGCCTTCCCGCCGTCGCCGCCGGAGGTGGCCGCCGCCTCCTCGCCCGGTTTGGCGCTCGGCTTGGCACCCGGCCTGGACGCCTGCGCCTGCGCGCTCCGGGCGTCCTCCAGCGCCCGCTGGGCGGCCGTGACCTGGCTCCGGGCCTCCGCGACCGGGTCGCCCTCCGTGCCGTTCGCGGGTACGGGGCTGTAACCCACCGCCTTGTAGAAGGAGTTGAGCGCGCCCTTCGTGCCGGCGCCGAAGCTGCCCGCGGCGTCGGGCGCCGAGGAGTGACCCAGTGCCTTCAACGCCTTCTGCACCTGGGCGATGTCGTCGCCCGTGGCGCCCGGGGTCAGGTCGCGGTAGACGGGCAGGCTGCCCTCCAGGACGAACACGGGCCGCCCGGAGACCTCCATCAGGACCTGCCCGGCCTTCACCGTGTCCCCGGGCCGCACCCGCAGCTTGGTGATCACCGGACGCGCGGCACCCACCCCGGCGGTCACCTGGGGGACCACCTCGACCGTCTGGCCCGCGACGACCTGGCCCCGGGTGATGACGGAGGACGTGAGCACCCGGTGCTCCACCGTCGCGGTCAGCACGTCGGGCCGGGGCGCGGCGGCGTCCGCGGCGACCTGCGCGGGCGACTTCACCAGCAGGGCCGCCCCCAGACCGCCGAGCGTGGCGATCACGGCCCCCACGGCCACGGCCGCCAGCCACCGGCGACGGCCGGACGTACCGCTGGTCGGCTCGGGTGCTGCTTCGGGTGCCGGGTCGGGTGTCGTTTCGGGTATTTCGGACTCCGGAAGGCCCGGAAGGCCCGGAAGGCCCGGAAGGCCCGGCTGAGCCACGTCGACCGTCGTGCCCATGTCCTGCGCCATCCGTGTCCTTCTTCGCCTCGCGGGTTTGCGCGGATCAGCCGACGAGCTGAGCACGAGGGGGCGAGTCGGCCCGAGCGAGCACTCCGGCCCCGCCCGGCGGATCCGCCAGGGACGGACCGGGGCGCCGGGCCGCCTGCGCCTTCCGGGCCGAGCGCCCAAAGAATAGGACGTAGTTACGGGTTGGTCCACAGCCTCATCAGCCCGGAACGATCAAGTTCCGGCCATGATCCGGCGCCGCTTCCCGCTGATGCGCCGCGTCACGACACGGCGAAGCCCCGGGCCGGATGGCCAGGGGCTTCGCCGTACGGGGTTCGGGCGCGCGGCCTACGACTCGGTGTCGGCCTCGCCCGTCCCGCGGTGGCCGAGGCCGGTGCGGGCGGTGGTGGGGATGCGGCCCAGCCGGCCCGCCTGGAAGTCGTCGAACGCCTGCTGGAGCTCGTGCTTGCTGTTCATCACGAACGGCCCGTAGTGCGCCATCGGCTCCCGGATCGGCCGGCCGCCGAGCAGGACGATCTCCAGCGCCGGGGCGTTGGCGTCCTGGCCCTCGTCCGCGCGCAGGGTCAGCGAGCCGCCCTCGCCGAAGACCGCGGTCTGCCCGGTGTGGATGGGCCGCCGGTCCTCGCCGACCGAGCCGCGCCCGGCCATGACGTACGCCAGGGCGTTGAAGTCCTCGCGCCACGGGAGGGTGATCTGCGCGCCGGGTGCCACCGTCGCGTGGATCATCGTGATCGGGGTGTGGGTGATGCCCGGGCCCTCGTGGCCGTCCAGCTCACCGGCGATGACGCGGAGCAGGGCGCCGCCGTCCGGGGTGGAGAGCAGCTGGACCTGGCCGCCGCCGATGTCCTGGTAGCGCGGGGGCATCATCTTGTCGGAGGCGGGGAGGTTCACCCACAGCTGGAGGCCGTGGAAGAGCCCGCCGGACAGCACGAGCGACTCCGGCGGGGCCTCGATGTGGAGCAGGCCGCTGCCGGCCGTCATCCACTGGGTGTCGCCGCCGTTGATGACTCCGCCGCCGCCGTTGCTGTCCTGGTGGACGAAGGTTCCGTCGATCAGGTAGGTGACGGTCTCGAAGCCGCGGTGGGGGTGCCAGGGGGTGCCCTTGGGCTCGCCCGGCGCGTACTCCACCTCGCCCATCTGGTCCATCATGATGAACGGGTCGAGGTACTGGTAGTTGATCCCGGCGAACGCACGGCGCACCGGGAATCCCTCGCCCTCGAAACCACCCGGGGCGGTCGTGACGGCCAGCACCTTGCGGGCGGTCGTCTCCTGGGCGGGCTCCCCGACGCGAGGGAGCGTCAACGGGTTCTCCACAGTCACTGCAGGCATGGTCGGAACCTCCTTCTGGCGTCGAGTTTAGTTGAAACCCGAACTTTCTGCCACCCGACAGAACAGAAGGAGCCCCGGGGGAATTCCCCCGGGGCCCGTAGCTCGGTTTGCGCCGGTCGTTCAGGTGTTGCAGGCCGGGTTGGCGTCCCGGCACAGGTGCGCGGTGGCGGCCTGCGCCGGGGCCGCGGCGAGGGCGCCCACGCCCACCGCCAGGGCCACTGTGGCCAGTACCGCGGCGGCCTTCGCGCGGAGCGCCTTACGGGTGGTGGAAGTCGTACGGGTCATTGCTGCCTCCTCGGATGGAGCTCGGGACGGGGACCGCCCTAGCAGGGGTCGATGGAGTAGACCGAGCGCCAGTCGATGCGCTCGGACACCGCGTAGTAGGCGCCGTACGTGGAGGCGCTCGACCCGTTGGAGAGCGAGAACACCGCACGCGTGCCCGGGGTCTGGTTGTTGATCCAGGAGCCGTTCGTTCCGGCCCACGGGATCCACCGGACATCGCTGCACTGCCACATCTTGATCGAGCGGCCGGTGTAGTTGGGCCCCTCGTAGGCGCAGAAGTAGGTGTACGGGCAGTCGGCCGCCGCCGTGGCGGCCTGCGTGGGCGATGCCGCCAGGACCCCCGTACCCAGCGCCATCACCCCCGTGGCCGCCACTGCCGCGAGCTTCGTGCGTAAGGACGTACGTGTCATCACAGTCCCCCTGTCAGTCAGAGCGGGTTTCCCCCCGCAGCACTGATATTCGGGACTCTCGGCCACCGCCGCGATCCTTTCGGGTACCGCCGAAACCTGCGCCCGGCCAACCAGGGGCCCCGGACGGGCGTCCTCATGATCGACACCATCGATGCGTACGGACCGACGCACGCCCCACGACAGGAGCCCGATCAGTGACCACCTCGACGAACGAGGCCGACGGCGCGGAGGCGGACGCGGGGGCGGACGCCCGGCACGGGAAGGCGCAGCCCGCGCTCGCCGCACTCGGCTGGTCCGTCGCCCTCGCGGCCGCAGTCGTGGCCCTGGGGTACGCCTCCTACCGCTGGGCAGCCACAGGCCTGCCCCTCGAACCGCTCCCCGGCTCGCCGTGGCCCTATCTCGCCGCCTTCGGCGTCCTCTGCCTGGCCTGCTGCCTGCTGCTGCGCTGGGCGACGGGGTTCAAGGGCGTGGACGGCGGCGCCGAGGCGATCGCCGCCCTGTCCTGCGCGGGCATCCGCACCTCCCTGGCCCACCGCCCCGACCTCGCCCTCCTGTGGACGTACGGCGCCCTGGCCGTCGCCCTGATCACGGTGGCGGCGATCGTATGGCGGCTGCGCCACCGCTCCTGAAGGTCGGCCGCGCGGTCAGCCGCCGCTGTGGATGAGGTCCACGCCCAGGGCGGTCGCCGAGTGCAGCACCGCCTTGCCGTCCCGCGCCGTGGTGATCAGGCCCGCCGCGCGCAGGGTGCGGGTGTGCTCCGAGACCGACGGGAGGCTGATGTCGAGGTCGCGGGCCAGTTCGGAGGTGGTCCGCCGCTCGATCAGCAGCTGGAGCACCGCCGCCCGGGTCCGCCCCAGCAGCGCGTCCAGCGCGCCGTCCGCCCGGTCCGGGGAGACCAGCGGCAGGGGGGTCAGCGCCGGGTAGAGGAGTACGTACGTCCCGTCCGGGTGCTCGTCCAGCAGCGGGCGGCCCGTCCAGAACGGCGAGGGCATCAGCACCAGCCCGCGCCCGCCGAGCCGGACCTCGTAGTCCGGCGGCCGGCCCACCTCGAAGACCAGGCCCGACCAGTCCGCCGCCGGATGCGTGCTCGCCAGGCAGGCCTTGATCCCGTGCGCGGCCAGCAGCCTGGTCCGCCAGGCCACGTCCGCCTGGAAGGACTGCCGGATGCGCGGCCAGTGCGGGGCGATCAGGACCTCGTACGCCGACCGGATCGCGGAGTCGAGCTGCTGCCAGGCCTCCCGGTCCTGCCCCCACAGGGCGCGCAGCCAGGACGGGGACCCGGGCGCGCGGGTCGCGGCGCGGGCCAGCCCCTCCGGCGTGAGGAGGGGGATCCGGTCCCGGATGACGGCGATGCCCTCCTCCAGGCCGCGCGCGTACGGCTCCACGAAGTGGGGGTTGTCCCCGTCGGGGCGCAGGAGGTCGAAGAGCGGCCGCACCCGCCCGGGCAGCTCCCGCGCGGCGAGGCTGCGCCAGCGGCCGAAAACCGCCTGCTGGTCCGTACGCTGCGCGGCCACCAGCGCGAGGGCCAGCTCCACCAGGGGCAGGGGCTCGCTCGCGAAGGTGACGTTGAGCAGGTCCTCGGCCTCGAAGTGCACGCGCAGCAGGTCCGCCCCCCGGCGTCGGCTCCTAGCCGTACATGCGGCGCATGGCGTAGTCGACCATCTGCTCGACCGCCTTCGCGTCGAAGACCATCCGGTGGTCGCCCTCCATGTCGAGGACGAAGCCGTACCCGGTGGGCAGCAGGTCGATCACCTCGGCGCCGGTGATCACGAAGTACTTGGACTCCTTGCCGGCGTACCGGCGCAGCTCCTTGAGCGTGGTGAACATCGGGATGACCGGCTGCTGGGTGTTGTGCAGCGCGAGGAAGCCCGGGGTGTCGCCCCGCGGGCAGTAGACCTTCGAGGAGGCGAAGATCTGCTGGAAGTCCTCGGCGGACAGCGACCCGGTCGTGAAGGCGCGTACCGCGTCCGCGAGGGAGGGCGGCGAGGGCTCGGGGTACAGCGGCTGCTGAGGCTGCTGCTGCGCGTAGCCCTGCTGGGGCTGGGCGTAGCCCTGCTGCCCCGCGCTCACGTTCTGGTCATAGCCGTACATGGCCCGAAGCCTACCGAGGCGGGGGCCCGCCGGTGCGTCGAGTTCCGGTCAGTGGGACTTCAGCCCCCGCACGAAGCCCGCCCAGGCGGTGGCCCCGATCATGAGGACGGGCCCGCCCTGGTCCTTGGAGTCCCGCACGGGGACGGTTCCGGTGAGCCCGTCGGCGACCTCGACGCACTCGCCGCCGCTGCCGTTGCTGTGGGTGCTCTTTCGCCAGCGCGCGGCGCCGGGGAACGCCTCGGCGACCTCGACGCAGTCGCCGCCCGTGCCGTTGCTGAAGCTGCTCTTGCGCCAGCAGGCAGACGTCAAGTCAATCGCGGTGCTTGCCATTTCTGAAGTCCTCTGCAGCTGCGTCGATCCTCGCCAGGTTCACGAGGGCCGGAAAGTCGATGAGTTGCCCGCTGTGCAGACTCTCGGTGTACACGACGGGCGGTGCGTCCACGAAGGTCATCATCTTGGCCATGCCCATCATGAACGGGTGGGCCGCAGCCGTTTCCGGAACGATCTGCAGAATGGAGCGAGTGGTTCTGACCACGCTCGCGATGTGGTCCAACAACTCAGCCATCGCCCCGGCGGGAACGACCTGCCGCCGGATCAGTGACTCGTCCAGGACCACCCAGTAGGACGGGGGCATCTCACCCCTGAACAGCTGGGCCCGCGCGACGCGGGCTTGCACCTTTTCCTCGACCTCGCTGTCCAGGGCCCGGGGCATCGCTGCCCGGGTGAGCGCCCGTGCGTAGGCCGGGGTCTGCAACAGCCCCGGCACGAGCATCGGAGCCCATTCCTCAATCGTCTCGGCAAATGGCTCCATCTCGGCGACGTCCGCGAAATACTCCGCATGCCCGGACTGCCTCGCCTTGCGCGCATCTTCACAGCGGCGCTCGAAAAACCCGTCCGTCCCCAGCTTCCCGTCCACGTGCCGGGCCAGATCCAGCGGCATCCGGCGCTCGCCGTGCTCGATCTGGCTCAGGAACGGCACCCCCCGGAAGCTGCCCTCCGCCAGCTGTTCCAGCGTGAGACCAGCCGATTCCCGTTTGTAACGCAGCTCCGCGCCATAGAAGGAGGGGACGTTCGCCGAAGCGTCGGGGTCCTTACGAGCGGGCACAACCCACCACCGCCATTTGCCACTTGTCCAGCGGAACTCGAAACCCTTCCAACGGTACGCCGGGCCGCGTCACGCTGTGAGCAGTTCGTCACTCCCCGCTGCGAAAGGCACGGCTCCGCCATGAGCGACCACCCCCACGACCACGAGGCGACCCAGGCCCTGGAGAACCTCCGAGCCGCACTCGAAACGCACGGGATCACCCTCCCGTCCCTCGACCTGCACCTCCTCTCCTACGCCGGGCGGTACGCCACCCCACCCCTCATCGCCCTCGGCAACTGCAACCCGGCCACCGCGCAGCGACTGGCCGAAGCCCTGGCGGGCCGGTGAACAGCGACCTCACGCTCCACCTCCTCGCCACCCCCGACTCCGTCCCCCTGGCCCGCCACGCAGTGCGGGCGCACCTGGGGCCCGGGGCCTCCCCCGACGCCGAGCTCTGCGTGAGCGAGCTGCTCACCAACGCCCTCGCCCACCTGGGCCACGGCACGGCCGTCACGCTGCGGGTCACCGGAAGGGCAGCGCGTACACGCGTCGAGCTCACCGACCCCGACCCGCGCGCACGCCCCGTAAGGCGGGACACGACGGACGGCGACGAATCCGGGCGGGGTCTAGCCCTGCTCGACGCGCTCGCGCTGCAATGGGGTGTCATCCAGGGACCCGGGAGCAAGACCGTCTGGTGCGAGCTCGAACTTGACCCTGGTCACAGTCGCCACGGAAGGGTTGCTCTTATTACCGGTGGGTAGCATCATTACGTTACCGATTGGTATGCACGAGGAACCACTCTCACCGAGCCTTAACGGAGCCGTCGCCATGGGGCACTACAAGTCGAATCTCCGCGACATCGAGTTCAACCTCTTCGAGGTGCTCGGGCGCGACAACGTGTACGGCACCGGCCCGTTCGGTGAGATGGACAGCGAGACCGCCCGCACGATCCTCGGCGAGATAGCCAAGCTCTCCGAGAACGAGCTGGCCGCCTCCTTCGAGGACGCCGACCGCAACCCGCCGGTCTTCGACCCGACGACCAACACCGCGCCCGTCCCGGCGTCCTTCAAGAAGAGCTACAAGGCCTTCATGGACTCCGAGTACTGGCGTCTGGGTCTGCCCGAGGAGATCGGCGGCACCACCTCGCCCCGCTCCCTGATCTGGGCCTTCGCCGAGACGATCCTGGGCGCGAACCCGGCCGTGTGGATGTACTCCTCCGGCCCGGCCTTCGCCGGCGTCCTCTTCGAAGAGGGCAACGAGGTCCAGAAGAAGATCGCCGCGCTCGCGGTCGAGAAGCGCTGGGGCTCCACCATGGTCCTGACCGAGCCGGACGCCGGCTCGGACGTCGGCGCGGGCCGCACCAAGGCGGTCCAGCAGGACGACGGCTCCTGGCACATCGAGGGCGTCAAGCGCTTCATCACCTCGGGCGAGCACGACATGGAGGAGAACATCCTCCACTACGTCCTCGCGCGCCCCGAGGGCCACGGCGCGGGCACGAAGGGGCTCTCGCTCTTCCTGGTGCCCAAGTTCCACTTCGACTGGGAGACCGGCGAGCTGGGCGAGCGCAACGGCGTCTACGCGACGAACGTCGAGCACAAGATGGGCCTCAAGGCCTCCAACACGTGCGAGATGACCTTCGGCGACCAGCACCCCGCCAAGGGCTGGCTGATCGGTGACAAGCACGACGGCATCCGCCAGATGTTCATGATCATCGAGTTCGCCCGGATGATGGTCGGCACGAAGGCCATCGCGACCCTGTCGACCGGTTACCTGAACGCCCTGGAGTACGCCAAGGAGCGCGTGCAGGGTCCGGACCTGGCCAACTTCATGGACAAGACGGCCCCCAAGGTCACCATCACGCACCACCCCGACGTGCGCCGCTCGCTCATGACGCAGAAGGCGTACGCCGAGGGCATGCGCGCCCTGGTGCTGTACACCGCCTCCGTCCAGGACGAGATCCAGGTCAAGCAGGCCGCCGGCGAGGACACCGCGTCCCTCGTGGGCCTCAACGACCTGCTCCTGCCGATCGTGAAGGGCTACGGCTCCGAGAAGTCCTACGAGCAGCTCGCGCAGTCGCTCCAGACCTTCGGCGGCTCGGGCTACCTGCAGGAATACCCGATCGAGCAGTACATCCGCGACGCCAAGATCGACACCCTCTACGAGGGCACCACGGCCATCCAGGGCCAGGACTTCTTCTTCCGGAAGATCGTCCGCGACCAGGGCGCCGCGCTGAACGTCCTCACCGAGACGATCAAGAAGTTCCTGGCCGAGGGCGAAGGCGGCGAGGAGCTGGCCCCGGCCCGCGACGCGCTCGCCAAGGCCGCCGTCGACCTGGAGGCCATCGTCGGCCAGATGGTCGTCGACCTCACCGCCACCGGCGAGGACGTCAAGAACATCTACAAGGTCGGCCAGAACACCACCCGCCTGCTGATGGCCTCCGGTGACGTGGTCGTCGGCTACCTGCTCCTCAAGGGCGCGGCCGTGGCCGCCGAGAAGCTGCCGGCCGCCTCCGCCAAGGACGTGCCGTTCTACACCGGCAAGATCGCCGCCGCGAAGTTCTTCGCCGGCGAGGTCCTCCCGGGCGTCGCGGTGGCCCGCGCGCTCGCCGAGGCCGTCGACAACACCCTGATGGAGCTCGACGAGGCCGCCTTCTAGGCCCCGTACCCTCCGTCCCCAGCTGTACGCGGTGTACGTACGCGCAGTCGGCCGGGTCCTCCGCACGGGGACCCGGCCGTCGGCGTGCGCGGGGGCCGACGGTCGCCGTGAGGCCCCGTACACAGCCCCGTACCGCCTGTGGTCTGCGGGTTTCCCGGGATGTCCGTGGTTCGTGGGACGCTCGTGGGTATGAGTCCACAGGAGCAGCAGCGCGGCAGCAGGGGGTACTCGGTCCCCACCGGGCGGCCCTATGCCCTCAAGGAGCTGCAGTCCGCCGTGGGCAGCCTCGGCGACCACCTCAAGGAGCTCTACGAGGGCGCCCATCCCACCGAGTACGAATCGGTGGCCGACGCCCTCTACACCGCCTTCCAGACCGCCGCCGGGCTCGCCCCCGCCAAGAGCTACACCGGCTGCCCGGAGCACCCCAACGGCGCCCTGGACCCCGAGGCGCCCGACGGCTGGGGGCGCTGCCTGATCTGCAACGACCGGCGCCGGCTCGGACTGCGCGCCCAGGGCGCCCGCGCCGCGGCCGCCGCCACCCCGCCCGCCGGGGAGCAGCGCCGGCTCGGCTACCCCGTGCCCGAGCCCCCGTACACGCTCCAAGCGCTGCAGACCCGCCTGCGCACGGTCGAGGAGCGCCGCTTCCACCTGAGCCTGTCCTCGCCCCCCGAGGACTTCGTCGCGATGGCCGACGACCTGCACCGCGCCTTCATCGTGGCGCGCGAGCTGTCGCGCCCGCGCAACGCCTCCGGATGCTCCGAGCACCCCGGCGCACCCATCGATCCCGACGCCCCTCCCGGTGAGGCCTGTATCTTCTGCGCCGGACGCAAGAGACGCGCACAGCGCTCCGCGCAGACCCCGGAGATGCTCCCGCGCATCCGCCGGGGCGAGCGCAGACAGTTGCAGCGCCGCTTCGACCGTCCGCCGGGCTGACAGGCCCCGGGGCCGGGCCACCCCGCCCGTGGGGCCCCTCCCCTCCGGCCATCCGCCGCAGTCCGGCCATGACGAACACGACCGTCGTTAAGGTGAACCACATGAGCTCTCCCGCCGCCGCCCGCTTCGACCGCGGCCACACCGACGACCTGATGACCTTCCTGGCGGCGAGTCCGTCGCAGTACCACGCCGTGGCCAACGCGGCCGAGCGGCTGGAGAAGGCCGGATTCAGGCAGTTGGCCGAGACCGACGCGTGGGACGCGAGCACGGGAGGCAAGTTCGTACTCCGCGGGGGCGCGATCATCGCCTGGTACGTGCCCGAAGGCGCGGCCGCGCACACGCCGTTCAGGATCATCGGCGCGCACACCGACTCCCCCAACCTCCGGGTCAAGCCGCTGCCCGACACCGGCGCCCAGGGCTGGCGCCAGATCGCCGTGGAGATCTACGGCGGCACCCTGCTCAACACCTGGCTCGACCGCGACCTGGGCCTGGCCGGACGCCTCACCCTGCTCGACGGCACCGAACGGCTCGTCAACATCGACCGTGCGCTGATGCGCGTACCCCAACTCGCCGTGCACCTGGACCGGTCGGTGAACTCCGACGGGCTCAAGCTGGACAAGCAGCGGCACATGCAGCCGATCTGGGGCCTCGGCGACGTCCACGAGGGCGACCTGATCGCCTTCCTGGAGGACGAGGAAGAACTGGAACGCGGCTCCGTCGCCGGCTGGGACCTGATGGTCCACTCCATCGAGCCCCCGGCCTACCTGGGCCGCGACCGCGAGCTGCTCGCGGGCCCGCGCATGGACAACCTCCTGTCGGTCCACGCGGCCGTGGCGGCGCTGGTGGCGGCCTCGGCCGGCGACACCCTCGACCACATCCCGGTGCTGGCCGCCTTCGACCACGAGGAGAACGGCTCGCAGTCGGACACCGGCGCGGACGGACCCCTGCTGGGCAACGTGCTGGAACGTTCAGTCTTCTCGCGGGGCGGCTCCTACGAGGACCGCGCGCGGGCCTTCGCCGGCGCCATCTGCCTCTCCTCGGACACCGGCCACGCCGTGCACCCCAACTACGCGGAGCGGCACGACCCCACGCACCACCCCCGCGCCAACGGCGGCCCGATCCTGAAGGTCAACGTCAACCAGCGCTACGCCACCGACGGCAGCGGCCGCGCGGTGTTCGTGAGCGCCTGCGAACGCGCCGGCGTCCCGTGGCAGACCTTCGTCTCCAACAACTCGATGCCGTGCGGCACGACGATCGGCCCGATCACCGCGGCCCGCCACGGCATCCAGACGGTCGACATCGGCGTGGCCATCCTCTCGATGCACAGCGCCCGCGAACTGTGCGGCGCGGACGACCCGTACCTCCTGGCCAACGTGATGCTGGCGTTCCTGGAGAACTGAGCCTCCACCGACGACCCGTCATGACCGTGCCCGCCGAGGGAAGATCCCCCGGCGGGCACGGTGACGTGTGGGCTCAGTCGTCCATCCCGGCCAGGACCAGGGGCAGGCGGCTCGTGCCGTCGGGGGTGACGGTGAGCGGGACGCCCCAGTCCTGCTGGTGGACGTGGCAGGCCGGGAATTCGTTGGCCGGGTCGTCGTCGCAGGAGGCGGCCATCGCGGAGACGTGCAGGACGCCCTCGGTCAGGGCCGGGTTCAGGGTCAGCTCCCGGAAGAGGTCCGTGCCGGGGCCGTCGCCCGCCGTCAGGAGCTCCGGCGGGGTCGAGGAGACCAGCAGGCGGGTGGAGGGGCCGTAGCGGGTGTCGAGCTTCTGGCCCGACGGCGCCTGGAAGACGATGTCGAGCCGGAGCGTGCCGGGGGCCACCTCGGTGGCGGCCCGCCGGGTGCGGTGGGCGATCGCGTCGACCCGTACGGCCTCCTCCGGGAGGCGCAGTCGGGTCAGCCGGTGCCGGGCGGACTCCACGACCACGATGTCGTCCCCGACCAGCACGGCGTCGCTGGGCTCGCGCAGGTCGGTGGCGAGGGTGGTGAGCTGGTCGGTGGCCGGGTCGTAGCGGCGCAGGGCGTGGTTGTACGTGTCGCACACCGCGACCGAGCCGTCGGGCAGCGCGGTGACGCCGAGCGGGTGCTGGAGCAGGGCCTGGGCGGCGTCGCCGTCCCGGTGCCCGAAGTCGAAGAGGCCGGAGCCGACGGCGGTGCGGATGGCGTAGCCGCCCTCGTCCACCTCGACGTACCTCAGGGCGCTGGTCTCGGAGTCGGCGATCCACAGCCGGTCCTCGGTGGCCGCGAGCCCGGACGGCTGCGCGAACCAGGCCTCGGCGGCCGGCCCGTCGTGCAGCCCCTCGTTGGTCGTCCCGGCGGCGACGGCGACGGTGCCGCTCTCCGGGTCCCAGGTCCACAGCTGGTGGACGCCCGCCATGGCGATCCACACCCGGCCCTGCCACCAGGCGACGTCCCACGGCGAGGACAGGTCGACCTCGAGGGCCGGCCCGGAGGTCGGGGACCCCTGCCACCACTGCCGGCCGGTCCCGGCGACGGTCTCCACGGTCCCGGTCGCGGGGTCGAAGCGCCGCAGCGCGTGATTGACGGTGTCGGCGACGACGACGGACCCGTCGGGGAGCAGGGCGAGCCCCTGCGGCTCGCTGAAGGAGTCCGGCCCGAAGCCGCGCTCCCCGCCACCGATGCGCCGTACGACGCTCTCCGCGTCGGGAGCCAGCTCCACCAGCTGGTGCCGGGTCGTGTCGGAGACGAGCAGGTTCCCGGACGGCAGCACGAGCGCCTTCCCGGGGAACCGCAGGTCCCCCGCCACCGGCTCGGGCGCCACGTACGGCCCGTCCCCGCGCCGCAGCGTCCCCTTGGCCTCGTGCTCGGCCTCCAGCTCCTCCACGAGCTTCGCGAGGGCGTGCGCGTGCCCCTCACCGGCGTGCTGCGCGACGACGTACCCCTCGGGGTCGATCACCACGAGCGTGGGCCAGGCGCGGACGGCGTACTGCTTCCAGGTCGCGAGCTCGGGATCGTCGAGCACGGGGTGGTGCACCCCGTACCGCTCGACGGCGTCGACGACGGCGGAGTGCTCGGCCTCGTGCACGAACTTCGGCGAGTGCACGCCGACGATCACGACGGTGTCGCGGTGCTTCTCCTCCAGCTCACGGAGCTCGTCGAGCACGTGGAGGCAGTTCACACAGCAGAAGGTCCAAAAATCCACAACAACGCACTTACCTCGCAGGTCAGCGAGGGTGAGCTCCTTCCCGCCGGTGTTGAGCCAGCCGCCCTTGCCGATCAGCTCGGGGGCACGGACACGGGCACGCTTGCGGGGTGCGGGCGCGGGGGTGGGCGCCGGGGCAGCATCGTTCATGCTTCAAGCTTGCCATCCACCTGTGAACGCAGGATCACGCCCGTACGAAACGCCTGCTCAGGGCGTACGCACCAGCTCTGACCAGGTACGCAGGCCGGACAGGATGAGTAGGCGTACTCAGGTGGCGGGGCACGGGGGCTTCGAGACTGGGGGCACAACGAACGAAGCGGAACGGGAACGGTGGACGTCATGGTGCGGCGCTGGTCGAAGGCTGAGATGTGGGTGCCCGGTGCGTACCTGGCGGTGGTGGTCGCGATGCTGGGTTATGTCGTGATCGGCAGCCGGACCGGTGACATCGGGATGTTCGCGGCCCTGCCGATCCTGGCCACCGCGCCGGTCAGCATGCTGCTGCTGAGCGGCTTCGGACCCGCGGCGGACGCCCTGGACGAGTCCGCCCCGGTCGTGGAGCCCGCGTACGGCGGGGTGGAGCCGCCTCCCCTTCCGGTGCCCACCGGGGCGGACTTCGACCCGGAGTCCGTGCCGCGCCCCTCGGACTGGGTCGCGCCGGACATGTCCGGCGACGACAAGTTCGGCGTGGGGGCCGAGTTCGGCCTCGTCGGCGCGCTCCTGGTCAGTGCCCTGGTCAACGCCACCGCGATCTGGGCCCTGCTCCGCTACGTGGCGCGGCAGGGGGCCAGGCGCGTGCAGCTCTAGCCCTCGCACCCGGGTCCGGGATCAGGGATCAGGCTCCGAAGCTGTGGAGGGAGCGGACCAGGGAGGTGACGAAAGTGTTCTGGACCTCGGGCGGGAGGAGGTCCAGGGAGAGGTACGGGTTGAGGTCCTCCAGCTCCACCAGGAGGAGGTCGCCCG
Source organism: Streptomyces sp. NBC_01264 (assembly GCF_026340675.1). Lineage (NCBI taxonomy): Bacteria > Bacillati > Actinomycetota > Actinomycetes > Kitasatosporales > Streptomycetaceae > Streptomyces > Streptomyces sp. NBC_01264. The sequence goes on along the minus strand of NZ_JAPEOX010000001.1, from coordinate 5,131,802 downwards.
AGGGGGCGCGGCAGGCGTCCACGCGCTGGATGCCGTGCGTGAGGGTGTTCCAGGTGATGAAGGTGCGGGCGAAGGAGAGGTCCGCGGGGGTGGGGTCGTAGGGGACGAGCTCCCAGCGGCGGTCCGGGTCGGGGGCGTAGAGGGCGTACTGGAAGGTGTCGTCCACGAAGTAGAAGGAGACTTCGTAGGAGAAGTCGATGCGCGGCTGGATCAGGAACTCTCCCGGGGCGCAGTCCGGGTGAGGGGTGAAGGTCAGGCCTATCGAGTCCGCGCCCTGCTTCGGCTTCACCGCGTAGGCGGGGGACGCGGGGAGGAGGGACAGGTGCGCCGGGTCGTCGATCGTCGGGATGACCGGGTGGCCCGAGGCGGTCAGGTCGACCAGGTACTGCTTGCCCGCCATGTCGCCGCGGCCCGTCAGCGGGTTGTAGACCCGGGTGCCGGCAGCGAGGGCGGCCGTGCGGAAGGAGTCGTAGGCCTCCTGGTGGTGGAGGACCGGGCCGCTGTTGCGGACGACCACGGTGTCGAAGGCGGGGAGGAGGGCCTCCGCGTCCAGGGGGTGGCAGAGGGCGAGGGGGAAGTGTTCGCGCAGGCGTGCGGTGAGGAAGACGTCCTCGTCGCCGTAGCGGCGGCCGCGCGCCGGGTACGCCAGGTCGGTCACGTAGAGAAGTGGCATGACCGGAACCTATCGCGGGCAGCGATGAGGGCGTGAAATACCTGGTACGGGACAAAATGCTGGCCGTCGGGGACGACTACTGGATCGAGGACGAGGACGGGCGGCACGCCTTCCTCGTCGACGGGAAGGCCCTGCGGTTCCGGGACACCCTGGAGTTGAAGGACCCCGACGGGCGGATCCTCATCACGCTGCGGGAGAAGCTCTTCGCCCTGCGCGACGCGATGACGCTGGAGCGCGACGAGCGGCGGCTCGCGGTGATCCGCAAGAAGCGGTTCTCGCTGCTGCGCAACCACTACCTGGTCACGCTCAACGAGGGCACCGAACTCGATGTCAGCGGGCGGATCCTGGACCGCGAGTTCAAGGTCGAGTACGACGGGGAGCTGCTCGCGCTGATCTCCCGCCAGTGGTACCGGATCCGCGAGACGTACGCCGTCGACGTGATCCGCGAGGACGCCGACGCCTCGCTGCTCGTAGCCGTCGCCGTGTGCGTGATCCGGATGGCGGAGAAGGAACGCGAGGGCCCGGGCGGCGATTAGCCCCGGCCGGTCGAGCAGCGCCCCTCGACGGGCTCAGAGCCCGAGGCGGCGGTCCTTCAGGGCCGGGAACTGCTCGCGGGTCTCGGCGACCTTCTGCGGGTCGAGGTCCACCGTCAGGACCTCCTCCCCCGGGCCCGCCTCCGCGAGGACCTCGCCCCACGGGTCGACGACCAGGCTGTGGCCGGCCTGCTCCACGCCCCCGTTGGTCCCGGCCGACCCGCAGGCGAGGACGTACGACTGGTCCTCGACGGCCCGCGCCCGGTTCAGCAGGGTCCAGTGCTCACGGCGGCGGGCCGGCCAGCCCGCGGAGACGACCAGCGTCGTCGCCCCGGCGTCGACCAGGCCGCGGAACAGCTCCGGGAAGCGCAGGTCGTAGCAGGTGGCCAGGCCCAGGGTCTGCTCCGGCAGGGCGACCGTGGTCAGGGACTCGCCCGCGGACATCATGACGGCCTCGCCCTGGTCGAAGCCGAAGCGGTGGATCTTGCGGTACGTGGCGGCGAGCTCGCCCGTCGGGGAGAGGACGAGCGCGGTGTTGTAGAGCGAGCCGTCGCCCGCGCGCTCCACGAAGGAGCCCGCGTGCAGCCAGACCCCGGCGTCACGGGCGGCCGCGGCCATGGCCTCGTAGGTGGGGCCGTCCAGCGGCTCGGCCTCTGTCTCGAACTGCTCGTAGGCGAAGGCGCCCACGGTCCACAGTTCCGGCAGGACGACGAGGTCCGAGCCGGACTGCTCGCGCACGAGTTCAGCTGCCCTGGAGCGGCGGGAAACCACCGACTCCGCCTCATTCACCGCGATTTGGATCAGAGAAGCGCGCACAGTACCACCGTCCTGGCTTTCAAGCCGTCAACTCGGGCCTACGATCGTCACACGAAAGCACTGCCGGGGTGCTCACCGGCAGCGTAGTTTTGAAGCCATTGCACAAGCTTCCAGAACGCGCCACTGCACGTAACGCGCCAACAGGCCGATGAACAGCACGCGAGGGGTCCCGTTGACCGTCCATCCGCATCCCAGCCTTCAGCCCTATGCCGACGCGTGGACCCACTCCATCGAGGCGATATCCGAGCTGGTCCTTCCGTTGACGGAAGGCGAGTGGAGCCGGGCGACGCCCTGCCCGAACTGGTCCGTGCGCGATGTCGTGTCCCACGTCATCGGCATCGAGTGCGAGCAGCTGGGCGACCCGCGGCCGATCCACACCCTGCCGCGGGACCTGCGGCACGTGGTCGACGAGTTCTCCCGGTACATGGAGGTGCAGGTCGACGTACGGCGCCACCACACCGCGCCCGAGATGACCTCCGAGCTGGAGTACACGATCATCCGCCGCTCGCGGCAGCTGCGGAACGAGAAGCGGGAACCGGACACGATCATCCGCGGCCCGCTGGGCGAGCCGGCCACCCTGGAGGACTCGCTCCGGCTGCGCGCCTTCGACGTGTGGATCCACGAGCAGGACCTGCGGGCGGCCCTGGGCGTACCGGGGAACTGGGACTCGCCGGGTGCCTACGTGGCCAGGGACCTGCTGCTGGCCGGGCTGCCGAAGGTGGTCGCGAAGAAGGCGGGCGCGCCCGCGAACTCGGCCGTCGTCATCGACGTGCACGGGGCGCTGGAGTTCATGCGGACCGTACGGGTCGACGCGGAGGGCCGCGGCACCATCGACAAGGCCCCGTCGCTGGGTCCCGCGGTGACCGTGACCCTGGACTGGGAGACGTACGTACGCCTCGCGGCCGGCCGGGTGCGTGCGCACACCGTCGCCGACCGGGTGAAGGTGGAGGGTGACCCGGCGCTGGCCGAGGCGATCCTGACCCACTTCTCCGTGACCCCGTAGGCCGGATACGGCTTGGTGTGGCCGGTGATGCCGTCCCCTGGCTCGGACTCCTCCGAGCCGGGCTCCTTCCCCGGGGACCCGGCGCGGATCCCCGCCGAGCGGGGCACGGGGGCGATCCTCGCGCAGTACCTGCGCTCCCTGGCCGCGCACGGGGAGGAGTGCACCCCGGCCGAGCTGGAGCAGTTGAACGCCATCGCCATCGCCCTGGCCGGTGCCGACCAGGTCGAGGGCGAGCCGTCCGGGGAGGTCCGCACCCGGGCACTGCTGACCCGGATCGACACCTTCATCGGGCACAACCTCGGCGATCCCGGGCTGAGCCCGTCCGTGGTCGCCGCCCGCCACGGTCTGTCGCTGCGCAGGCTGCAGCTCCTCTTCCGGGAGCGCGGGGAGGGTGTGGCGGCCTCGATCCGCCGCCGCCGGCTGGAGCGCTGCCGCGAGGACCTCTCCGACCCCGGACAGTTGGCCGTCCCCGTCCACAGCGTGGCCCTGCGCTGGGGATTCACCAACGCCTCGGTGTTCAGCCGGCTGTTCCGGGAGACGTACGGGGCCGGCCCGAGCGCGTTCCGCCGCGCGGCTGTGCGATCCGCCCCACGGGCCGCCAAACCTGCTGCGCGGATTGTCAACAGTCCCTGCGCGCAGTGCACACGCGACCGCGCGGAGCCCTCATAGGCTCGGCAGGCGTTGGCCGGAACCCGACTCCGCGGAGCGGACGGACGGACGGGCGGGAAAGGACGGGGGTCTGTCCCGCCCGGGCCCGTCCCCCGCGCGCGGTACGGGGCCTACGCGGATGCCGGGCCGCCACCGGACCTCACCGGGCGGGCCCTGGGTCGGCAGGGGTGCCGACGGGGGTGCCGGCCCCGGAGGCGACCACGGCGGTGGCCGCCGGTACCGGGGCCGGCGGAAGCGGCGCCGAAGCCGACGCCGCGGCGAGGACGACCGGGGCGACCGGGGCGACCGGGGCGACCGGGACGAGCACAGCCGCCCGCTCGCGTTCGCGGGCCAGGGCGCGACCGCGCAGGCGCAGGATCTGGGCGATGCCCAGGAGTTCCAGGACGAAGACCGAGGAGAACGCGATGCGGTAGTTGTCCCCGGTGGCGTCGAGCAGCAGGCCCACCACCAGCAGGGTCGTCATGGAGGCGAGGAAACCACCCATGTTGGTGATTCCGGAGGCGGTGCCCTGACGATCCGCCGGGTTGGCGGGGCGGGCGAAGTCGAAGCCGATCATCGACGCCGGTCCGCACGTGCCCAGCACCAGGCAGAGCGCGATCAGCAGCCACATCGGCGCGTGGTCCCCGGGGTACGCCAGGACCGAGCCCCAGAGGAGGGCGGTCAGGGCGACCGTGCCCAGGGCCAGCGGGATCCGGGAGGACTGCCGGCGGCCGACGACCTGGCCGTAGACCAGCCCGAGCGCCATGTTCGAGGCGACCACCAGCGTCAGCAGTCCGCCCGCGGTGGTGCGCGAGAGCCCCTGGGCCTCGACGAGGAAGGGCATGCCCCACAGCAGCAGGAACACCATCGCCGGGAACTGCGTCGTGAAGTGCACCCACAGCCCGAGCTTGGTGCCGGGCTCCTTCCAGGAGTCGGCGATCTGGCGCCGTACGAAGCCGCCCGCGCCGGTGGCCGCGCGCGGCGCGGGCTCGTGTCCCTCCGGGTGGTCGCGCAGGAACAGCACCAGCGGGACCAGGACGATCAGCCCCGCCACCGCGCTGCCCGCGAACGCGGGCACCCAGCCGACGCCGTGCAGCACGGGGGCCAGTACCAGCGTGGAGATCAGGTTGCCGGCCATCCCGACCAGCCCCGCCAGCTGCGCCATCAGCGGGCCCCGGCGGGCCGGGAACCAGCGGGTGCCGAGCCTCAGTACGGAGATGAAGGTCATGGCGTCCCCGCAGCCCAGCAGGGCGCGGGCCGCCAGGGCCATCCCGTAGGAGGGGGAGAGCGCGAAGCCGATCTGGCCGGCGGTGAAGAGCACGGCGCCGAGGGTGAGCACCTTCTTGGTGCCGAGCCTGTCCACCATCAGGCCGACGGGTATCTGCATGCCCGCGTAGACCAGGAGCTGGAGCAGGGAGAACGTGGACAGCGCCGAGGCGTTCACGTGGAAGCGGTCGGCGGCCTCCAGCCCGGCGACACCGAGGCTGGTGCGGAAGATGACCGCCACGAAGTAGACGGCGACGCCGATGGACCAGACGAGCACCGCCCTGCGGCCGCCCGGCGGGTCCTTGAAGACGGCGGGGGACGCGGCGGGGGCGGCGGCGGACGCGGCGGACGCGGCGGACGCGGCGGACGCGGAGCTCATCGGGCGGACCCCCGCACCAGTTCCCCGACCCGGCTCACGTGGGCCCGTACCGCCGCGGCGGCCGTGTCGGCGTCGCCCGCGCGCAGGGCGTCGAGGATCTCCCGGTGCTCAGCCAGCGTCCGCTCCACCCGCTCGGGGTGTGCGTGCAGCAGGGCCACGCCCATGCGGAGCTGGCGGTCGCGCAGTTGGTCGTAGAGGCGGCAGAGGATCTGGTTGCCGGCGCTGCGCACGATCTCCGCGTGGAAGGCCCGGTCGGCGGCCATCATCGCCGCGAGCTCGCCCGCGTCGCCGAGCCGGCGCTGCTCCTCGACCAGTTCCGCGAGCCGTTCCAGCAGTCCGGCCGGGGCGGGCACGGCTTGACGGACGGTGAACTCCTCGACCAGCAGCCGGGTTTCGATCACGTCGGCGATCTCCTGGGCGGAGACTGCGAGGACGAGGGCGCCCTTCTTCGGGTACAGCTTCAGCAGCCCCTCGGTCTCCAGCCGCAGCAGCGCCTCGCGGACCGGTGTGCGCGAGACCCCGACGGCCACCGCGAGCTCGCCCTCGGTCAGCAGCACCCCGCCCTCGTAGCGGCGGTCGAGCACGGCCTGCTTGACGTGTTGGTAGACGCGTTCGGCAGCGGTCACGGTGGTGGCGGGGGTACTGGCGGGTGGCATGCGCACAGCATAGATACAACAGAGGTGCAAGTTGAGGGTTGTCCAGTATGTGGACCTCACCGCACCGTGACGTCCAGCACGAACTCGTCGTACGGGGCCTCGTCCGGATACGGCGGACGGACCTGCGCGAAGCGGATCCTGGCCCGGCCCGCCACCCGCCCCCGTACGAGGTACAGCCGTTCCACCGTCGCCCCGGGCAGCGGCGGCTCCGTCGGCTGCGGTGCGGCGGCCGGCGGGGCCTGCGCCACCGCGACGGCGTCCGCGTCGCCCGTCACCCGCCAGGTCCAGACGTAGCCGCGCGCACCGCGCACGGTGAGCCGCAGCTCGTACGGCTCACCGGGCGCGAGCACCACCTCGCGGACCTCCACGCGGACCGCTCCTCTCCTGTGGCGGCCACGGCCTAGGCCGGGCCGATCACCGGCCCCTCCTGCCAGCCCGCGCCGTCGCGCCAGTAGTGCTGGAGCCGGCGGTCCGTGCGCAGGACGATCACCTCCAGGTTGAACCCGAAGCTGCCCTGGAGCATCCCGGTGACCGCCAGCACGTCGTGCCCGAAGACAGCGGAGCGCTGCCAGGCGGCGCCGCCCGCGTTGCCGCGCCACCAGTGCTCGACGCGGCCGCCCTCGGCCGTCACGCACAGCTCGTAGTTCCCGGCGGTGTCCTCGTCGGCCGCCCCGTTCTGCCCCTCGATGAGGCAGGGCGCGGAGGTGATGCCGGAGCCGAAGACCTCGCCGGGGCGCCACACGAACCCGTTCGGGTCGTCGCGCCACCACAGCTGCATCCGGCCGTCGGCGCGGGTGGCGACCAGGTCGAGGTGGCGGGCGCGGGTCTGGACCAGGGCCGGGCCGAAGTGGGCGATGCCGGAGGCGAAGCGGCCGCCGTCGTTCCAGGTCCAGGGGGCGCCGTTGATCCGCCACCAGTGGTTGAGGCGGCCGTCGGCGGTGCGGACGACCACCTCGAAGTTGCCGGGCGCCCCGTAGTCGCTCTGGATGAAGGCCGGGGTCGACCCGACCGCCGCGTCGCCGGGGCCGAAGGCGCCGCCGTCGCGCCAGGCCCCGCCGAAGTGCTCGTAGTACCAGTGGCGCAGCCGGCCGCCGGTGGTGACGTGCAGCGACTCCATGTTCCGGTTGTACGTGGTCCCCGTGAAGGCGGGCTGGCCCGAGGCGTCGGTGGCGAAGGTCTGGGCGCGGGTCCACGCGTAGGGGGCGTCGCCCTCGCGCCACCAGTGGCTCAGGGAGCCCCCGCCGCCCCCGCCCTCGCCCTCGCCGCCCCCGCCGCCCCCGCCGCTGAGCGCCGCCATCTCGAAGTTGCGGTGGGCGCGGCCGTTGCCGCTCTCGTAGACGTTGCCGGTGTGCAGGCGGCGCTTGCTCCAGGGGTCGATGTTGGTGCCCTGGAGCCCGCACTTCGCCCAGTCGTCGATCCGCGCCTCGCCGTACGCGATCCGGCCGTAGCCGCCCACGTGGTAGCCGGTGCCCCAGGAGTTCTTGAACAGCCAGCAGCCGGCCGCGTCGTCGTAGCCGGTGATCAGGACGCAATGGCCGCCCGCCAGGCGGTCGCTGGTGCTGTGGTAGACGCCGGAGCCCAGGCCGAAGAAGTCCTCGTACACGTCGAAGCAGGCGGTCAGCGGGCCCACCGTGTCCAGCCAGACCTTCTGCTGCTCCACGTCGCCGAGCAGGACGTGGCCCCCGGTGATGCGGACGGTCCGGCCGGAACGGTCCCAGCTCGGCGTGTACTCCGCCCGCCAGGCCTCCCGGCGGTCGACGGGGGTACCGGGCGGCGGTGGGGAGTACGGCCAGCAGCCCGGGTCCGCGAGGCCGCCGTTGGTCCGTATCCAGTCGAGGGCGGCCTCGGGGCTGCCCGTCTGTCCGCAGGTGGCCTTCGTCCCGTCGTGCACGTCTCCCTCGGACCGCTCGGCCCACACGTGGTGCTCGATGCGGGCCATCGACTCCACCAGGCCGGCCGCCCCGAACGCCCAGCAGGCGCTGCACGGGTTCTGGTCCTTCACCTTGGTGAGCCAGGGCCGTCCCCACCGGCTGCGCCAGTCCACGGCGGACGGCCGGGCGGGGGCCCCGGTTGGCGGGGCCGCACGGGGGGTGTCGGTCCCGGTGCCTGCTCCGGTACCGGTGCCGCTGCCTGGCAGCAGCCCGTGCGCCGCCCTGCGCCGGTTGAGGTGCGGATTGCCGCTGGCATGGCCTACGAGGCTGCGCAGATCCACCGGCGACGCCGCCCCGGCGGGGGTGAGTTCCGCAGCCGCCGCCGTGGCCGCGCCCAGGCCCAGGGAGGCCCTCGGGACGGGATCCCCGTCGGCGAGGTGCTCGCTCACGGACCACCGCGCCCCGCGCCCCGCGAGCACCGCCCGCAGCTCCCCCGCCGTCTGGACACGCCCCTCCGACTGCTCCGGCATTCCGGCCCCCCCAACGCACCTACGGATCCGAGCCCCGGGAGCGTCCACCTGCACGGAGGGCGCGTCAAGGGGGTCCGTACGGTCGCGCGGCGGCACGCGGGGGCGCTTGCCGCCCGGCCCAAGGGTTCCGGGGAGGGCCCGGGCGTACGCCGTTGTCGTCCCGCACGCGTGATCTTCGGCGCAGGTTCAGGTACCGGTCACTCGGGCCGAGCGCGGCCGGCCGCGCAGGGCGGGGAGGCGGGCCCAGTCTTCGGCTCCGGACATGCCCTCGCCCAGGGCCAGGAGCGAGAGGAGCCGCACGGGCCTGCCGGCTGTGGCCGCGGCCTCCAGTTTGTGGTGGCCGTCGAGGAGGAAATGAGTCAGGCACCAGTGCTCGCAAGGGTCGTCCGCCAGGCCGAGGGCGGACTGACACAGGTCCAGCGTGGAGATCGCCACCGCCGTGGGAACCGTTCCCCCCTCCATGAGCGCGACGTACTCCTCGACGCGCTGCTCCTTGTTCCACGTCGGGGGAACCATGGGCACGACGAACTCGTAGAGGTGGGCGTCCGCGTCGACGGCGGTCTCGAAGGTCCGGTAGTACGGAGTGTGCGGGTACTGCGGGAGGCCCCAGAACTGATCGACCCCCCACCCCGCGACCTGTTCGTCGCTGAAGTAGTCCCCCTCCTTGCCGGGGAGGACCAGCCGGGGTTCCACCTCCAGGAGCAGCGGAAGGTACTCGCCCTGCGGCAGCAACGCACCGAACGCCTCGATCACGCCGCCGTCGTCCAGATCGTCCAGGGCTCCGGTCAGCCGTTCCTGCATGGTCTCCAGGGACAACCTCTCCGTCGCGCCCTGCAACCGGCGGAACAGGAACGCGCACGTCCCGCAGGGGAAGTTGAGCTCGAAAGCAGGCTCTTCGTCCACCGTCAGCACGTGGCGCCGCGGCCCACCACCGACCTCGTGCCGTTCCATACCGAAGCGCAACCGCGCCTCGGAATCAGGGACGCCGAGGGTGCGAGGGCTGTCCGTTTTGATCATCACGGACCGACCGTACGGGACACCGGGTATCGGCTCCGTCAACGCAGGAGCGCGTGCCGTGCCCGCCCACGAGGGCCCCGGCCGGGCGCTGCCGGTTCTGGGCGGGCAGCGCCGGGGGTGCGGTCGCTACTGGACGGGGAGCGGGACCGGGAGCGGCGGGGCCGGGACCGGGAGCGGCGGGGCCGGGACCGGGAGCGGCGGGAGGCCCGGCAGACCGAGGCCGGTGAGCAGGGCGACCAGGGCGGCGACCAGGTCGGTCACCACGTCGGTGGCCTTGGCCTTGGCATCGGTGGAGCAGCCGCAGGGACCGGCGGCCTTGGTGAGCCCGTCGACGGAGGCCTTGAGCTTGTCGATGGCTCCGGTGGCCAGGTCCAGCGGGCCGACGGCGGGCTTCGCCTTGTGGGCGGCGACGGGGAGCGCGACGGGGAGCTTCGGCGCGTCGACGGGGAGCTTGGGGGCCTCGACCGGGAGCTTCGGCGCCTCGACGGGCAGCTTCGGGGCCTCTACGGGGAGTGCCGGGGCCTCCACCGGGAGCTTCGGCGCCTCCACCGGCAGCTTGGGGGCCTCGACCGGCAGCTTCGGCGGGTCCACCGGGAGGTTCGGCGCGTCCACCGGCGGCACCGGTACCGGGAGGGCCGGGGCGGCGGGCAGGGTCTTCTTCAGCTCCGCGAGCGCCGCCTCGATCTTCTCCTTGAAGGCGGCCAGGTCCGCCTCCGGGATCTTGCCGTCCGGGGACTTCAGTACCGCCGCGAGGAGGTCGGTCACCGGCTTCAGCAGCCCCCCGACGCCGCCGAGCGACTGCACCTGGGCGAGCAGCGCCTCGGTTCCGGGGATGGCCTGACGGGTCGAGGCCGCCGGGGTCTTCGCGGGGGTGACGGCGGACTGCGCGAGGCCGGGGGACGCGGCCAGCAGGGTCACGCAGAGGGCGGCGGGGACGGTGTAGCGGGTGAGGCGGCGCAACGGACTCTCCTGTCGGCGGGACACCGACACCGATGGGGACAGCGATGCCGGGATGTCAGGGGTGTGCCGGGGACGGGACGTGACCTGGCACGTGACACGGGCCGTGACATGGGACGTGTCACGGTCCACTCATGGACACCCCGTCATCTCCCGCAACCGGAGCCCCTGTTCGCCCCGCGCCGACACGCCGCGCAACCGGCCTACGGACGCCCGTGACCTGCGTGTACACCGTCACCCTCGGCCGATGCCCCGTCAGGCGGGCCCGCCACCACGAGGCACCGCCGCCACGAGGCACCGTCCCGGCTACGGGGTCATCGACTGCCCGCCGATCCCGGGCACCCCCGCCAGCTGCCCCTGCCACCACGCCGCCACCTCGTCGCGGCTCATGTCCGCCCAGGCCGGGGTCCGCTCGACCTGGGCACGCCCGAGCCTGCGCGCCAGGGCGACCAGCTCCCGCCCGGCCCCGCCGCGCACCTCCTCGTACCCGCGCAGCAGCTCCTCGACGGAGTCCGCCCGCCGCCAGCCGTCGGCGAAGGCGGTGGCGTCCTGGAGGGCCTTGGCGGCGCCGCTCGTGTTGTGCGGGCGTACGACACTGGCCGCGTCCCCGGCCAGCAGCAGGCGGCCGGCCGTGGTGCGGGCGGTCTCCAGGTCGTAGATCGGCTGGACGAAGGTGTCCCGCGGGTCCGTCGCCGCGAGCGCCCGGCCCCAGTACGGCGGGAACTCCCGCTCCAGCAGCGCCCCGAGGTGCTCCGTGAGCTCCGGGGTCAGCCCGCCGGGCGGGAAGCTCGTCGGGTCGTCGTAGCGCAACTGCCCGTTCCGCGGCGGCGGGGCGTAGAGGACCCAGTTCACCCGGGGCCCGTCCGGCCCCGGGATGCGGTAGATGACGCAGGTGCCGCCGGAGAAGCAGACGGTGGTGACCGCCGCCGGATGCGGGTCCACGGCGTCCGCCGGCAGCCGCCCCGCGTCGAGGTTGCCGCGCCAGCACACGTACCCGGCGTAGTGCGGCCGGGACTCGGGGCAGACCGCCCCGCGCACCACGGACCGGTAGCCGTCCGCGCCGACGACCAGGTCGTACCGCTCGGCCCCGCCGCCCGCGAGCCGCACCTCCCCGTCCCCGGCCACGCCCGTCACCGTCTCGCCCTGCCGGTAGACCACCGCGTCCGGGACCGCTTCGCGCAGCCCGCGCCAGAGCTGTCCCCAGTGGTACGAGTGGAACGGGAACGGCTGCTCCCAGATCAGCCGGCCGCCCGCCCCCGCCTGCGGGTCGCGCACCACCCACCGGCGGCGCTCCAGCCGGTGCGCGGGAATCCCCTCGGGCAGCGCCCCGCTCGCGCGCAGTTCGACGGCCCGGTCGTCGTGGACGCACAGCCCGACCCCCCGGTCCGCGAGCCGCCCGCGCGTGCGCTCCAGCACCACCACCTCGGCCGCGCCGGCCCGCGCGGCGGCCGTGGCGAACGCACAGCCCGCGATGGAACCTCCGACCACCGCGACCGAACCCGTACCGCTCCGCATGGCCGCTCCTCCGCCGTGACGAGTCCCCCCGGGGCCCGACACCCTACTGGCGCTCCGGGTGCTCCCACCTGACCTCGCCGTCGTGCCGCTGGTCGGTGGGGGTGAGGCCGCTCGCGCGGGCGACGGCCGCGGATGCGGTGTGGTCGGGGTGCACGTGCGCGATGACGGCGTGCACCGCCGCCTGGGTACGGAGCCACCCGACCGGCCCGGCTGCGGCCTCGGCGGCGATGCCGCGCCGCTGCCAGGGCGTGCCGATCACCCAGGCGACCTCGGCGACGCCGCCGCTCACGGTCGCCTGCACGGTGCCGACCAGGCGGCCGGCGCCGTCGAGCCGCACCACCCAGTTCCACCAGGTGACGGCGGGGTCCGGCGACCCGGCGGCGAGTCGCGCGTAGCGCGTGCGCAGCTCCGGCTCGGTGAGGGGGGCTCCGCCGACATAGCGGTGCAGCTCCGGATCCCCGAGCACGGTGGCCATCTCCTGCGCGTGCGCGGCCTCCAGGGGCAGCAGGGTCAGCCGGCCGGTCCGGATGATCACGCCAAGGCCGCGAAGGCCGCCCAGGCGGCGGGGGTCAGTCGGATCACGGGCCCGTCGGCGTTCTTGCTGTCCCGGACGGCGACGGTCCCGACCACGTTGGTGGCCACCTCGACGCACTCCGTGTTGGCTTGGTCGCTGCTGTAGCTGGACTTCACGAACTCGTACTCGTTCACGGGCTTACATACCTTTGCTGATGGCATCGATCAGGCTCACGGAGTCGTGCGGCGCAAGACTCAGCCGTGACACCCGGGCGAAGGCCCGGCCGTACGCCTCGTTCGCCTCCGCCCCTTCTGCCCACAGGGTAGATCCGATGGTCTCGGCATAGCCGACGTCCAGCGCCCCGGGCTCCGCGAAGGAGACGATGTTGAACGAACCGTCGACGCCGTGGTGCCTTCCCGCCCGGAAGGGCAGGACCTGCACGTGGACATGCGGCAGCTTCGCCATCTGCACGAGGTGGTCCAACTGCGCCCGCATCACCTCGACGCTGCCGACCTGGTGGCGCAAGGCGGCTTCCCACAGCACCGCGTGGAACTCCAGTGGCGAGTCGCCCCACAACCGCGCCTGCCGCTTGATCCGCGAGGTCACCAGGGCCTCGATCTCGTCAGGGTGCGACCAGTTGGAGGTGACCCCCAACGCCCGTACGTATTCAGGGGTCTGGAGCAGTCCAGGGACCAGCGCGGGATGCCAGGTACGGATGCGTGTGGCGACCTCCTCCATCGCGATGTACTCGCCCAGGCCACCCACGATGGGCATGTGCTGCCACCAGCCCTTGGCCTTGCGACGCTCACGATCCAGCTTGGCCAGTGACAGCAGGCTGCGAACCATCGCCTCGTCCGTCACTCCGTAGAGCTTGCACAAGGCCACGATGTCCGGGTCCCGGAACGGAACCCAGCCGCGCTCCATCTTGGCGACCTTGGCCGCCGTGGCACTCAGCACCTGCGCCGCTTGCGGCTGGGTCAGGCCGGCAGCGTCCCGCAGGCGCAGCAGCTCCCCGCCCAGCCGGCGCGCCAGCACCGTGGATACCCGATTGTCCGTGGGCACTTGATCGACCTCCTCGTACCCGAGGCAGTCTTCCGCGCCCGGCCCGACCCGCACAACTACTCCCTGGGGATATATTTCCCCGCTTTAGCTTGCACCCCAGACCCGGCCCGCCCTACGGTCGGTAACGAACTACTCACCGCACAGAGTCAGTTGGCGGAAGCGCACCGGGCTGCCCGGCATGCCACCGCCCGTACCGGAGGTGCACAGCCATGGAGCGTCACGACGTACGGAACTACCCGCCCCGCCAGGACTCCGTACCCGCCGCCCGCCGGCACACCGCGTGGCTCGCCGTGGCGTGGGGGCGGCCCGAGCTGGCGGCGGACGCGGCGCTGCTGACCAGCGAGCTGACCACCAACGCCCTGCTGCACGGCTCCGTGTGGGACCGGTACTTCCGGGTCGAGGTCAAGCTCACCGGAGCAGTGCTCCGCATCGAGGTCACCGATCCGAAAGGCGAGCGCCGTCCCGAACCGCGAGCGGCGGTCGCCGACTACGACCAGTTCGGGCGCGGGCTGCACATCGTCAAAGCCCTCGCGGAGACATGGGGATGGAACGACCGGGTCGTCGGCAAGACCGTATGGGCGGAGCTGGCGCACGGACGATGAGCGTGAGCGGTGATCAGGCCTCGCCGCAGATCTCGGAGCCCAGCTGGACTACACCATTGCCGTCGGCGCCAAAGAGCCAATCCAGGAAGCTCATGACCTTCCTCCTGCGGGTGTCTCGGATCCTTTCAGTACTCCACCGATCCCCCGGGTCGGCAATCTCAGGGGGCTCTCCCGCGAGCCCGGAGCCTCATCGCGGAGGGCACAGGGTCCCCCGTTAGGCTGATCGACATGGATGGGTGGACGGCGCCGAGTTCCATCGAGCGCGAGCTGTACGAGGCCAAGGCGCGCGGGGACTGGGCCGGGTACCTCGACGTCCTCGCCCGCAGCGAGCTGTTCCTGGCGCAGTCCCGGGCCCAGGTCGACGCCGAGCCCGCGCAGGCGCGGTTCCATCCCACCCCCGACCGGCGCTGCCTCGTCGTCCACACCCGGGGGATGCTCCCCGCCCCCGACCCGCACACGGTGTACCTGCCCCGGTCCCTCGCCTGGTTCGCGAACGCCTGGGACTCCGCGGACCCCCCGCACCTGGCCGTGAACCCCGGCTCCCCCGCCGAGGCCTACCTCACCACCACCCCCGCCGACCTCGCCCGCTGGCGCGCCCACTGGGACGCCGCCGCCCCGGTGTGGGGGCTCGCCCCCGGAGCCCTGCACTCCCTGCACGTCGGTGGCCCGCTGCACGGGCCCGTCGCGCACGGGCTCGCCGTCGGCGCCCATCTCTCCGTGACGAACGGGGAGTTCTGGAACGCCCTCGCCTACCACGGCCACGGCTACACCCGCGAGCGCGAACGCCTGCTCCAGAGCTGGGACATCACCGACTCCGCGAGCTGGCACCGGGTCCTGCGCGGCCTGCTCTCGGCCGAGATGGTCAGTCCCGTCTGGGAGTTCGCGCTGCGCGTGCGCCGCCTGCTCGCCTCCGACTTCGCCGGCCCCGTCGACCCGGAGCACTGGCGGCACGCCGCCGCGAGCGCCCTGCGCCGGGGCGCCGAGCGGGCCGCCGAACCGCAGCTCACCCCCGAGGGGGTCACCCTCGCCGAGCCCCGGCCCACCGCAGAAGTGGAGGGGGAGATCGCGGGCGTACAGCGGCTGATCGGCCGGATCGCCCGCTACGAGCAGCGGTTCCGCGCCGACGGACTGCTCCCCGGGGACGGCTGGGTCCGCTCCGTCGAGGGCTGGGACCACGGCCGGGCCTCGCAGATGGCCCGCTGGGGGCTGGGCGCCCGCTACGGCACGCTCGGCGAGGCCGAACGCGGCGTCCTGGCCGCCGGGGAGGCCGCGCGCGGGGTGTACCGCTCGTGGGAGGAGTTCTCCGCCGGGTACGCCCTGGCACGGTGTCTGCACTTCGACGAGGAGGAGTTCGGCGAGTGGTACGCGGGCGCACTGGCCGCGCACCTCACCCTGGCCACCGATCCGGCGAGCCCCTGGCTCAACATCCCCTGGCGGACGCCCGAAGGAGCCTCATGACGCAGCAGGGAAGCCTCACGACGGAGTGCATGCAGGGCCCGGCCGCGCTACGGGCCGCGGACGCGTTCGGGCTGGTCTACGCCGAGGCCTTCGCGGAGGCTCCGCACCACGAGACGGAGGAGGAGGTCGCCGCCGCCCGCCTCCGCTTCCCCGCACAGACGCGCAGGCCCGCCTTCCGCGCGGCCCTGGCCCGTACCCCGGACGGCGAACCGGCCGGCATGGCCTACGGCTGGACGCTCCAGCCCGACGCGGTGTGGTGGGACGAACTCACCGAGCCCGTGCCCGACGCCGTACGGCGGGAGGACGGCCGCCGTACCTTCGGGCTCATCGAGCTCGCCGTGCGCGGGCCGTGGCGCGGACAGGGCGTGGCGCGGCGGCTGCACACGGCGCTGCTCGAAGGCATCACGGCCGAGCGGGTGCTGCTGAAGGTCCACCAGGAGGCCGCGGCGGCCTCCGCCGCCTACCGGGCGTGGGGCTACCGCAAGATCGGCGAGGCCCGGCCCCCGAGCACCGACGCGGGCCCGGACGCTTACCTCCGTGACGTGATGCTGCTCGACCTGCGGAACTGAAGGCGGGCAGCCCTCAGCGCCGCGGGAGACGCGCGAGGGTGACCGCGCGGAGCAGGCAAGGAGCGTGTCGGGCAGCCGGCCTCGCGTGCGGCGGAGTCCGACTGGAGGGTGAAGCTGTAGCCGAAGAGGAACGAGAACATCAGTTGAAGTGTTCTCCCGGCTGAAGCCGGGAGATTCCTGCTTACCTTGCGGCAGTGGGCTTGACGCGCTTCGCGCGCCTGACGACTGCCCTTCCGGCAGCCGGGATGAGCGCGTGGCCCATCCGGTACAGGTGCAAGACGTTGCGGGCCGCGTTCCAGTCGGCGTTGCCCGACCAGCCGCAGCCACGGCGGGCGCGGCGCTGGTGGCCCCCGCTCTGGCGGGGCTGCGCCGCGACCATCCGGGCGTGCGGATCGACCTGCGGATGACCGACCCCGAGGACCCGCTGCTGGAGGTGGAGCAGGGCCGCGCGGACCTGGCCCTGGTCATCGCGCCGCGGACGCGGCCGCGCGAGGACGTGGAGCTGGTCCACCTGCTCGACGACGCGTACGACGCCGTGCTCCCGGCCGGGCACCGGCTCGCGTCCAGGGAGACGATCGCCCTCGTGGAACTCGCGGACGAGCAATGGGTCGGCAGCGAACCGCCCGGACCCTGCCTGGAGCCGGTCCTCGAAGCCTGTGCGGCGGCGGGCTTCAGCCCGGACTTCGTGGTGCAGAGCGAGGACTACCCGACGGCGCAGGGGTTCGTCGCGGCCGGCCTCGGCATCGGCCTCATGCCGCGGATGGGCCTGGGCCCCGGGCCCGGGTCGGGGACGCCGGCCGTGGCGGGCGGCCGCCATCCGGGGGTCGTCGTACGCCCGGTCCGCGATCCGCGTCCGGTCCGGTCCGTGTACGCGGCGGTCCGCAAGGTGTCCCTGGGCCGGCCCCCCGTACGCGCCCTGCTCGAAGCGCTCCGGCAGGGCGCGGCGCCGAGGCGGTCGGCTTCGGCCTGAGGCCGCTCCGACTTCAGGCCGCCGACGCGATGCGCGTCTCGAGCGCCTTGCCCTTCGAGTCCGCGTCCGCGAGCGCCCGTGCGTACGAGGCCTCCGCGAGCGGGATGAGCTCGGCCATCGCCGGGACCGACGTGGCCAGGGTCAGCTCGGGGACGATGAAGTCGACCTCGGCGCCGATCAACTCGGTCAGCACCCCCTCCAGGTAGTTCGTCGCGTACTCCAGGCCCTCGCGGGGGGTGCCCGCCGCGTAGGAGCCGCCGCGGCTGGCGACGACGGTGACCGGCAGGCCCTTGAGGGGCGACTCGGGGCCGGCGGTGCGGCCCATCAGGATGACCTGGTCGAGCCATGCCTTCAGCGTGGAGGGGATCGAGAAGTTGTACATCGGGGCGCCGATCAGCACGGCGTCCGCCCGCTCCAGCTCCTCCACCAGCTTCAGCCGCTCGGCGAAGGCCGCGGCCTGCTCCGGGGTGTGCGTGGAGGGGTCGGCGAAGGCCGCGGACACGGCGAGGCCCTCCAGGTGCGGTACGGGCTCGGCGGCCAGGTCGCGGTAGACGACCGTGCCCTCGGGGTTCTGCTCCTCCCAGGCCTTGCGGAAGGCGGCGGTCACCGCACGCGAGGTGGAACCGGCGGGGTTCAGGGACGAGTCCAGGTGCAGAAGCGTGACCATGACGGCCTCCAAGATGGGCGGGTGCATTTTCGTACGTCACTATTCATAACACAGTCACTTACTTTTTCTCACCCCCTAAGTCGCGGGTAGTACCCTGAGGCCATGGCGGACGAGGCGGGCAAGACGAAGCACCAGGACACCGGGGCCTGCAGCCGGGTGAGCGACGGCATCACCCAGGTCTTCGGGCTGCTCGGAAAGCGCTGGACCGGCGTGATCCTGGCCTCGCTGATGGAGGGCCCCGTCCACTTCGCGGACCTGCGCAGGTCCATCGCCGGCATCAGCGAGCGCATGCTCTCCGACCGCCTGGTCGAGCTCGCCGCGGCCGGCCTCGTCCTGCGCGAGGTCGACGAGGGACCGCCCCTGCGCGTGGCCTACCGGCTGACGGACCGGGGCGCCGCCCTCAAGCCCGCGCTCACGGAACTGGGCGACTGGGCGGAGAAGTGCCTACTCAAGGACGGGGAGAGCTACTGATCAGCGGCCACCCGGCACCGACCGACCTGCCGTAGTCGCCCCGCGTCCGCGCGAAATCGCACGCGGGCCGGCGCCCCGCCCCCTTACCGTTCCGCACATGACTTCTGTACTGAACGACACTGTGCGGGGGCTTCTCGACGCCCCTCATCCGGCGGTGCTCGCCACGCTCAACCCCGATGGCAGTCCCCAGAGTTCGGTGGTGTGGGTGACCCGGGACGAGGACGAGATCCTGATCTCCACCGAGCGCGGCCGCCGCAAGGAGCGCAACATCGTCCGGGACGCCCGGATCGGTCTCACCGTCTTCGACCTGGCCAATCCCTTCCTCTACGCCGAGATCCGCGGCACCGCCACCGTCACCGAGGACACCGGCCGGGCCATCGCCGTCCGCATCGCGGAGGAGTACCAAGGTCCGGGCGCGGGCGCGGAGTACGCGAACGCCCCGGCCGAAGAGGTACGGGTCGTCCTGCGCCTCACCCCGGCCAAGGTGCTCGGCAACGCGGCCCGCTGACCCGCCCTCCTACGGGAGCCCCGGCCGCACCGCCGTCCAGGCGTCCACCGCCGCCGCCAGGGGGTCGCCCTCCGCGAGGTACGGCCGGGCCGGTTCCGTACAGCGGATCAGGTTCTTGATGCGGCGCAGCCGGAGGATGTCGGGGCGCGGCAGGTCCCGCCAGCCCCTGGCCTGCGCCGCCGCCTGGTCCGGGGTCAGCTCGAAGTGGGCCAGCACGTCCCGGCACAGGGCGGCGGGGTCCCGGTCGGAGTCCCCGGGCTCACCGGGTCCGAGGTGTCCGATCACGTAGGCGTGTACGTACGGCCGTTCCTCCGGCCGGCCCAGCCGGTCGAGGGCGGCCAGCGCGACCCGGGCCCAGCGCAGCCGCACCCCGTCGGACAGCTCGTCGTTCTGCATCGAGCGCGTGGCCAGGCACCGCAGCGTTTCCGAATGCGGCTCCTCCAGCAAGGGCGGCCCGGTGGCCAGCCAGTCCTCCAGCTCGGCCAGCGCGTGCCCGTCCGGCGGCACGTACGTCAGCACCTGCCCGCGGGCGAGCAGCGCGACCACGGGTCCGGTGAGGTGCACCTTCGCCACGTGCCCCGCGTCGAAGGACCCGACCGTGCGCCCGTACCGCTCGATCCCCCGCAGCCTGGTCCGCAGCTCGCCCGCCGCGTACACCTGCCCGGCTCGCGCCACCCCGCCGATGCACCGCACCACGCAGACGCCGCCCGAGACATCGGCGGCCTCGACGGCACACACCTGCAACTCGGCGAAGGACACCCTGCCCCACCCCCCTTCCTGGGCCGGGAGGCTACCGGGCCGGAGTCGGCACCACCCGGTGTTCGCCCTCCGAAGCGGCGGGGCCGGGCCGGCGCGGGGCGGCCCGCAGTCCGTACAGGGCCAGGCCGATGGCCGGCAGGAAGACCGCGGCGGCCACCTCGAATCCGAAGGCGTAGCCGCCCGGCACGGCCGCCGGATCGCCGATGGCCAGCAGCGAGGCCGTACGGGCGTCGGCCGCGGAGGTGATCAGGGCGAGGCTGACGGTGGGCCCGGCCAGGATGGCCGTGTTCACCACGGCTCCGGCGAGCGCGGACCGCTCCTCCGGGACACCGGCGACGGTCCCCACGACCGCGGCGGACATGAGGGTGCCGATGCCTCCCGACAGGACGACCAGGCCCAGCAGCACCGTCGGCGTCGACCCCGTACGCAGTCCCGCGCTCCCGATGAGCAGGAGGCCGGAGGCGATGACGGCCAGTCCCGTCACCGCGACCGCCTGGACGCCGTGGCGGGCGACGACCCGGCCCGCGAGGAAGGCGACCACGAGCAGCGTCGCGCTGTAGGGAACGAAGGCCAGGGCGTTCTGCAGCGCCGAGTACCCGCGTTCCTGCTGGAACCAGAGGGCCAGCAGGAAGGCGGTGCTCGCGCCGATGGCCGGGCCGAGCAGCGCGCAGAGCAGCGCGGTCACGCGGTACCGCGAGGCGAGGAAGGACAGCGGCAGCAGGGGGGCGCGGACGCGCTGCTGGGCGAGGACGAAGGCGGCGAGGAGTACGGCGCCCAGGGCCAGGGGTACGAGGACCCGCGCCGAGGCCCAGCCCTGCGGCCCGACCATCACGAGGCCGTAGCCGGAGGTGGAGAGGCCGAGGGTGGCGAGTACGGCGCCGAGGAAGTCCACGGGTACCCGTACCGGCGCGGGACCGGTCGGCAGCACCCGGGGGGTGAGCACGAGCACGGCCACGGCCGCCGCCGCGAACAGTCCGAAGGTCCACCGCCACGACAGCCAGGTCACGAGTGCCCCGCTGAGGATGATGCCGAGCGCGGCGCCCAGGCTGGACAGCAGGCCCCAGACGGCCAGCGCCGCGGCCCGGGCCCTGCCCTCGGGGAAGACCCCGCGCAGCAGTGCCATGGCCGGGGGCGCGGCGAGCGCGGCCCCGCAGCCCTGTACGAAGCGGGCGGCGAGCAGCACCCAGGGGGCGGGGGCCAGCGCCGCGGCGAGGGACGCCGCGCCGAACAGGGCCGTGCCCAGGGTGAACAGGCGGCGCCATCCGATCCGGTCGGTGAGCCGTCCGCCGAGCAGCAGCAGCCCGCTGAAGGCCAGACCGTAGAAGGCGCTGACGAGGACGAGGTCGCCACGGCTCAGGACGAGTTCGCGCTGCATGGCCGGTCCGGAGGCGAAGGCGACCGAGACCGATGCGTTGAGCAGGAGCTGCACCGCGGCGAGGGTCGCGAAGGGCACCCGCGTACCGGGCGCGGCGGGTGGCCCCTGAGGCAAGTCGTCCATGCCGCGCAGTCTGGCAGCGGCTCACGGGCACCGCCGTGGGCCGGGCGCCAGTCCGTCAGGTCCTGAGCCGACGGACCCCAGGGGTCCCAGGGATCTACGAAGCCTTCGGCAGGAGCACCACTCGACTGCCGTGCAGTTCCCCGTCCTCGATGCGCCGGTGGGTCCGGGCCCCCTCCGCCAGGGAGGCCCGCTCGACGGAGCGGGCGCGCAGCCGGCCGCTCGCCAGCAGGCGGTTGATCGACACGGAGGCTTCGGCGAGTTCCGCCGTGGTGGCGTGGGAGATGACGAAGCCGACGATCGAGCCGTCCTTCATGTAGAGCGCTCCGGCCGGCAGGACCGGCTGGGAGCGGGCACCGGCGAGGAGCACGATGCGGCCGCGGTGGGCGAGTGCGCCCACGGCGCCGGTCAGGTCGTTCGTGCCGGAGGTGTCCACATGGAGGTCGATCCCCCGCGGGCTGATCTCGCGTATGCGGTCGGCCAGTTCGGGGTCCTTGTAGTCGAGGACCGCCGTCGCGCCGAGGAGGCGGCAGTGTTCGGCGTCGCGCGCGGAGGCGGTGGCGATGACCCGGGCTCCCGCCTCGACGGCCATGACGACGAGGGCGCTGCCCACGTTCCCGGCGGCTCCGGCGATCAGTACGGTCTCGCCGGCCCGGACCCGGCCGTGCGTGAACAGGGCGAGGTAGGCGGTGCCGGCGGGGTGCACCAGCGCGACCGCTTCCGCCGGGTCCACGCCGGCGGGCAGGTGGTAGAGCCGGTCGGCCGGAACGGCGGCCCGTTCGGCGGCGGCGCCCTGACGGCCCCCGTGGCCGAGGCTGTTGGACCAGACCCGGTCGCCGACGGCGAAGCCCGGGGCTCCGGGACCGGCCGATACGACCGTCCCGACGAGGTCGCGGCCGATGACGAACGGGAACTCGACCGGGGTGCGGAAGAGGCCCGACCGCACGAAGGTGTCGACCGGGTTGACGGATACCGCTTCGACCTCGACCAGAACGTCCGTCGGGCCGGGGGCCGGAGGGGCGATCTCGCCGTAGCGGATGTTCTCGGCGGGACCGAGTTCTTCGATGAAGGCTGCGCGCATGACCCGATCCTCCCAAGCCGCCCCGCCCCGCACGCAGGGCGCGGAGGAGGCTTCGTCAACTCCTCGCCGGGAGGGGGCCGGTGATGAAAAGACCGAAGGGCCGCGCGGGGGACGGGCGGCCCTTCGGGGGTGTGGGGGGATCAGGGGATCAGACGGACTCGGCGGCCCGCGTCTCGCGGATCTTCGCGGCGAGCGCGTCGAGCAGCTGCCGGAGCAGGCCGATGGTGATCTCGTCGGTCAGATTGCCGGACTCGTCGAAGCGCTCGTGGGCCCGGAAGATCTGGAGCTCCGGCTTGCCGACGACCTTGGAGTCCGTCCACAGGAACGACTGGCGCAGCGCCAGCTGGGCGCGGACCGTACCGAAGTTGGTCGGCGCGGCGCCCGCGATCGCGATCGGCTTGGCGGCGAGCGAGGAGACCGGCGAGGGGGCGATCGGGCGGCTCGCCCAGTCCAGCGCGTTCTTCAGGACGCCGGGGATGCCGTAGTTGTACTCGGGGGTGGCGATGAACAGGCCGTCCGCCTCGGTGATGCGGCGGCGCAGGTCGGTCGCCGCGGCCGGCGGGGTGGCGTTGTCGAGGTCCGTGTCGTACGGAGGAATCTCGCGCAGGCCCTCGTAGATCTCGATGGACAGGCCACTGGGGGCGAACTTCTGCGCGGCGCGCACCAGGGCGCTGTTGAGCGAGGCGGCACGCAGACTGCCGGAGATGGCCAGAATCTTGAGATCGGGCATGAACTTCTCTTCCGTGAAGGTGACATGAGCGGTGAACGCCGTGCCCGGCAGGCCCGTGCGCAGAAGTCGGTGGGATGTGCGGGAGTCTGGCCGCAGGCGCGGGTGGGCTTCAACCGCGTACCGGCGTATCTGTCAGCTGTCCGGGATGCGGTGACGTCCGGCCTTGCGAGACAACTGAACTGAACTGTATAGTTCAGAAAACTCGGGAGGGACGGCAGGACGACGTCCGACCACCAAGAGAGAAGGCATCATGACCACGCCCGGTTCCGCAACCGACCCCACCCCCACCGCCGCCGCGAGCCGTTCGGTGGTCGACGTGCTTCAGCCGGTCCGCGCCCTGGAGGGCGAGGGATTCCCGGTGCGCCGCTCCGTCCCCACACCGCGCATCCCGCAGCTGGACC
Organism: Streptomyces sp. NBC_01264; assembly: GCF_026340675.1. Taxonomy (NCBI): domain Bacteria; kingdom Bacillati; phylum Actinomycetota; class Actinomycetes; order Kitasatosporales; family Streptomycetaceae; genus Streptomyces; species Streptomyces sp. NBC_01264. Next base: position 5,108,651 of record NZ_JAPEOX010000001.1, on the reverse strand, counting down.
CCTTCCTGACGGTCGACCAGGTCGGCCCCGTGGCCCTCGGACCGGGCGAGCCCAGGGGCGGCGACCCCGAGCACCCGCACCGCGGCTTCGAGAGCATCGCGTACGTCCTGGACGGAGACATCGAGTACGCGGACTCGACGGGCAGCCGCGGCGTCGTACGTCCCGGCGGCGTGCGGTGGCTCACGGCCGGCGCGGGCGTGCTGGACACGGCGCGGCCGACCGCGGCCTTCCGCGAGGCCGGCGGCCTCCAGCACCACCTGCAGATCTGGGTCAATCTGCCCGCCCGCCTCAAGGGGGTCCGCCCCCGCACCCGCCACCGCGGCGCCGAGCTGATCCCGGTCGTCCGCGAGCTCGACGGCTCCTGGTTCAAGGTCATCGCGGGCACGGCGCTCGGCGTGACCGGACCCTTCCCGACCCTGGTGCCGGTGACCGTCGTGCACGCGTCGGTGGCCCCGGGCAGCAGCGCCGTACTCCCCGCTCCGGCGGGCCGCAACGCCGCCGTGTACGTCCTGTCCGGCAGCGGGAAGGCCGCCTCGCGGGAACTCGTCGACGGGGACCTGGCCGTCCTCGCGCACGACGGCGACAGCGTCCGGGTCGAGGGCGGGCCGGTCGGCGCCGACCTGCTCTTCCTGTCCGGTGAGCCGATCGGCGAACCCGTGGTCCGCAGCGGCCCGTTCGTCATGAACACCCCACAGGAGATCGACCGGGCCTTCGACGACTACGCGAACGACCGCCTCGGCCGGTACGAGGACTGCCGGTACGAGGACTGACCGGCGCCGGGCGGCCGGCCCTACTGGTCGACCCCGTACTGGTTCAGGAACATCGCCACACCGCCCTGTACGAGACGCTCCGCGAGGTCCTCGTCCAGGGCGGTGCCGTACACGCCGTAGACCAGGTGCGGGGACAGCACCAGGCCCGAGAGCTGGAGCACCGCCAGCTCCATGTCCGGGATCCGGAGCAGACCGCGGTCGTTGAGGCGGCCGAGGGCCGTGGCCAAGGTGGCGTGCTGGCGGCCCGGACCCTCCTCCTGCCAGGCGCTCCCCAGCTCGGGGAACCGGTGGCGCTCCCCCGCGATCACATTGCGCAGCGCCAGCACATCGGGTGCTGTCAGGCCCGCGACCCAGGTGCGGCACGCCTCCACCAGGTCCGTGCGGATGTCGTCTGACTCGGCGAGCTTGGCCTGAATCACCGACTGGGCCACCTCCAGCGCCTCGTCGAGCGTCTGCCCGATCACGGCGTTGAAGAGGTTCTCCTTGCTGCCGAAGTGGTTGTAGACGGTCACCTTGGAGACCCCCGCCTCCGCGGCCAGCAGGTCTATGCCGGCCCCGAAGCCGTCGCGCAGGAACACCGTGCGCGCCGCCTCCAGGATGGCCTGGCGCTTGCGCGCGGCGCGGGCCCCGGTGGGGACGGCGGGCTGCTCTGCCGTGGTGCGCGCCTTCATGTCGATCCCCTACTCCTCGGCGGTGGGAATCCAGTCTAGGTCCCAACTGAACTGAACCGTTGCGTTCAACTGAACTGAACTGTATGGTTCAGTCATCGGAAGGCGCCGGAACGGGCGCCGGCCGGGGAATTCGAACCAGCCACAGCATTCGAGCGGACTTTCCAGGAGGCCATTTCCATGAGCGAGACCCAGACGCCCCTCTTCGGGTCGCGAGCCCAGATCCACGTACAGGCCACCCCGGCCGAGGTGTACGCGGTCGTCAGCGACCTGGCCCGCAGCGGCGACTGGAGCCCCGAATGCCTGGGCGGCGAATGGGCCTCCGGCGCCCCCGGCGCGGTCGGATCGGTCTTCCGCGGCGAGAACCAGCGCAGCGAGGACGTCGTCTCCTGGGCCCCGGTGGTGCGCGGCAAGTGGACCACCCACGCCGAGGTCGTCGAGGCCGAAGCCGGCCGCACCTTCCAGTGGGCCATGCACAACAGCTCCGGGGTGAAGCAGGACAGCGTCTGGGGCTTCTCCATCGAGGCCGAGGGCGCGGGCAGCCTCCTCACGCACCACTTCCGGATGGGCACCGCCACGGAGGGAATCGTCGGCATCACCGCCGAGATGGACGCCGACGCCCAGCAGAAGTTCTTCGCCGAGTGGGGCGAGAAGGTGGCCGGCGACCTCGCCGAGACCCTGCAGCGCGTCAAGCCGGTCATCGAGAAGACCGCCTGAGCCCATCGGGCGGCGAGCGGCCCGAGAGGCGAGCGGCCCGAGAGCGGACAGAGATTACCCCGAGAGACCAACTGACCTTTTCTGTAAGAGACTTGAGAACGGCGAGACGATGATTCTGCAGCGCATCGGCAACAAAGGCATCCGGCTCGGGACGCTCTTCGAGCGGGCCGCCAGGAAGCACCCGACGAACGTGGTGATCCTGGACCACGACCTGGACATCGCCCCGGCACTGGGCCGCCGGGCGACCGTGGCCGAAGTCGCCGACCTGATCGACGACTTCGCGTCCCGGCTCTGGGCCGCCAAGGTCCGCCCCGGCCGACGCGTGGTCGTCTACAAGTCCGACGGCTTCGACATCACGCTGCTGGCCTGCGCCGTGGCCCGCATCGGCGCCGTACCGGTGCTGCTGTCGCCGAAGCTCGACGGCGAGACCGTTGCCGAACTCGTGCGCCGCACCGACCAGCCGTACCTCCTCACCGACCAGGACAAGCTGGAGAACGAGCTGCCCGCCTCGGTGTTCGCGGAGGCCGAGCAGGTCCTACTCACCTCCGGCAGCTACCAGCAGGCGACCGAGCTGGCCTCCCTCGCCGGGGTCGGGCGCGTCCCCTCCGTGACCATGCCGCCGGACCACCCGACCCTGATCACCCACACCTCGGGCACCACCGGCACCCCGAAGCTCGCCGTCCACACCGGTCACACCCTCCAGGCGCGCTACCTGCCGCAGGCGATGATCACCAAGCCGCTCATCCGGGGCCGCGAGACCATCGCCATGCACGTCTCCTTCGTCCACTCACGGCTCATCACCGCACTGGCCATCTCCCTCTTCCGCGGCTTCCCGATCGTCGTGCTCCGCGACGGCGACCCCAAGCAGGCCGCCGACCTCTTCGCCCAGCTCCGCCCCGGCATCCTGGAGGCCCACCCCAACTCCTTCATGGAGTGGGAGGAGCTCGCCGACGACCCGCGCGGCCCTCTGGCGAACGTGAAGCTCTTCAGCAGCACCTTCGACGCCATCCACCCGCGGACCGTCCAGCGGCTCCTGGCCGCCACCCGCCGCAAGGCCCCGGTCTTCGGCCAGCTGTACGGGCAGAGCGAGATCGGCCCCGCCGTGGCGCGCTCCTTCTCCAAGCGCCGCGGTCTCGACGCCGACGGCCGCTGCGTGGGCATGCCCTTCCCGGGCATGACCGACGTCCGTGTCGTCAGCCGCAACGGCCTGCCCCCGTCGGAGACCAACCCCGGCTTCATCGAGGTCAAGAGCGACGGCCGGATCGTCACCTACCTCGGCGAGCAGGAGCGCTACGACAAGCAGGTCAACGACGGCTGGTGGCGCATGGGCGACGTCGGCTACCGCACCAAGTGGGGCTGCGTGCACCTGCTCGACCGCGAGGTCGACCTGATCGAGGGCTTCGGCTCCACCCTCGCCGCCGAGGACACCCTCTTCACCCGGCTGGACGAGCTGGCCGAGGTCATCATCATCCCCGACGAGAACGGCCACGCCGTGCCCGTCGTATGCACCAAGGACGACAAGCCGCTGGACCTGAAGGCCTGGCAGTCGGCCGTCTCGGGACTCCCGCGGATGGGCGAGCCCGTCCAGTGGCGCCAGTGCGACCTGCCGCAGACGGCCACCACCAAGATCAAGCGCCTGGAACTCGCCCGGCTGCTCACCTCCGGCGCCACCGCCGGCCGATCCCTTCAGGAGCAGGTCTGATGTCGAGGCTGATCATCGTCGGTGGCGGAATCGGCGGGCTGGCCACGGCCCTCGCCGTCACCCGGCAGGGACACACCGCACTCGTCCTGGAACGCGCCCCCGAGTTCGCCGAGATCGGAGCGGGCATCCAGCTCGCCCCCAACGGGATCCACGCCCTGGACCAGCTCGGCCTCGGCGAGAGCGTCCGCTCCACCGCCGTCCTCATGGACGAGCTGCGCTTCATGGACGGCGTCACCGGCGAACACGTCGTGAGCATGGACCTGACCGACACCTACCGGGAGCGCTTCGGCAACCCGTACGCCGTCGTCCACCGCGCCGAACTGCACACCAAGCTGCTGGAGGCCTGCCGGGCCTCGGAGGCGATCGAGCTGCGCAGCGGCGCGCCGGCCGCCGGGTACGAGCAGGACGCCTACGGAGCCTCGGTCGTCCTGGAGAACGGTGAGCGCATCACCGGCGACGCCGTCATCGGCGCCGACGGCATCCACTCGGCCATCCGCGGACAGCTCGTCGGGGACGGCGCGCCCCGCAACACCGGGATCACCGTCTACCGGGCGATCATCCCGATGGAGCAGATCCCCGAGGACCTGCGCCACCTCACCTCCGTGACCTGGTGGACCGGGCCCGGCTGCCACTTCGTGCACTACCCGATCGCCGGCGGCAAGTACCTCAACCTCGCGGCGAGCAGCGACAACAAGGCCACCGAGACGGTGGCCGGAGTGCCCGCCTCCAAGGGCGACGTCCGCCGCGAGTTCGCCTCGCTGGGCGAGGACGCGCAGCGGCTGCTCGCCCTCGGCGAAGGGTGGAAGTCCTGGGTCCTCGTGGACCGGGACCCGGTCGCGAACTGGACCGACGGACGGGTCGTCCTGCTCGGCGACGCGGCCCACCCGATGCTCCACTACGTGGCGCAGGGCGCCTGCCAGGGCCTCGAGGACGCCGTGATCCTGGGCGACCTGCTCGACTGCGACACCTCCGAACTCCCCCAGCGCTTCGAGAAGTTCAACGCCGAGCGGCGTGAGCGCACCGCGAAGATCCAGCTCCTCGCCCGGGAGAGCATCAAGCTCTGGCACACCCAGGGACCCGCCGCCTCGGCCAGGAACGCCCAGCTCTCCTCGTACTCCGCCGACCAGCTCCACGACTACGTGGCCTGGATGCACGGCGCCCGCACCCTCGACGACACCCGCACCCTCACCACCACCCTCGCCGACAGCCGCAACACCCCGAACGGAGAACAGCGATGAGCAGCAACGGACGTACCCAGGTCGCGATCATCGGCGCCGGCCCGCGCGGACTGTCCGTGCTGGAGCGGCTGTGCGCCAACGAGCGCGCCAACCCCTCGCACCCCGCCGTCACCGTCCACGTCGTCGACCCGTCGGCGCCGGGCGCCGGACAGGTGTGGCGCCCGGACCAGTCCCAGCTCCTGCTGATGAACACGGTTGCCTCCCAGATCACCATCTACACGGACGACAGCGTCCGGACCGAGGGCCCGATCGAGCCCGGCCCGACCCTCTTCGAGTGGTCGCGGAGCGTCGCCGGGGGCGGCGCGGCCGCCGCGGGCCTCCTCGAGTCCACCGTCGCCGAGGCCCGCCGGCTGGGCCCGAACACCTACCCCACCCGCGCCTTCTACGGCAGCTACCTGCGCGCCACCTTCGAGCGCGTCGTGGCGAACTCCCCCGCCCACGTCACCGTCGAGGTGCACGCCTCCCGCGCCGTGGCCATGGCCGACACGCACGGCGTACCGGGCGGCCCGCAGGGCGTACGGCTGGAGAACGGCGTCCGCCTCAACAACCTGGACGCCATCGTGATGGCGCAGGGCCACGTACCGGCCCGGCTCACCCCCCGCGAGGCCAAGACCGCGAGCCTCGCCCGGATCCACCACCTCACCTACGTGACGCCCGCCAACCCGGCGGACCTGAACCTGCACGTCGTCAAGCCCGGCGAGAACGTGCTGCTGCGCGGCCTGGGCCTGAACTTCTTCGACCACATGGCGCTCTTCACCGCCGGCCGCGGCGGCACGTACGTCCGGGGCGAGGACGGCCGGCTGACCTACCTGCCCTCGGGCAACGAGCCCAAGCTGTACGCCTTCTCCCGGCGCGGCATCCCGTACCACGCCCGCGGAGAGAACGAGAAGGGCGCCTACGGCCGCTACCTGCCGCGCCTGCTCACCCCCGAGGTGATCGCCGACATGCGCCGCCGCTCCGCGGACGGGGACGGCATCAGCTTCTCCGAGGACCTGTGGCCGCTCATCTCCCGCGAGACGGAGAGCGTCTACTACGGCGCCCTGCTGAAGAACAAGGGCCGCGGCAGCGAAAGCGAAGGGTTCACCGCGCGGTTCCTGTCGCTGGAGCAGGAGCAGGACCGCGAAGCGCTGCTGGACGCCTACGGCATCGAGGCGGCGGAGCGCTGGAGCTGGGACCGGCTCTCCCGCCCCTACGGTGACCGGGAGTTCACCAGCCGCGAGGACTTCAAGGCCTGGCTCGTCGGGTACCTGGCGCAGGACGTCGAGGAGGCCAGGGCCGGCAACCTCAGCGGCCCGCTCAAGGCGGCCCTGGACACCATGCGGGACCTGCGCAACGAGATCCGCCTCGCCGTCGACCACGGCGGCCTGACCGCCGACTCGCACCGCGACGACCTGGAGGGCTGGTACACCCCGCTCAACGCCTTCCTCTCCATCGGCCCGCCGGCCTCCCGCATCGAGGAGATGATCGCCCTCATCGACGCCGGAGTGCTCGAACCGACCGGTCCCGGTACGGAGATCCGCGTCGACACCGCCGCGGGCGACCAGGCCACCTTCGTCCTGCGGTCCCGGCTGGTGCCCGGCCCCACGGTCCGCTCCACCGTGCTCATCGAAGCCCGGCTGCCCGAGCCCGACCTGCGGCGCACCGACGACCCGCTGCTGCGCCACCTGCTCGACACCGAGCAGTGCACCACGTACCGGATCTCCGGCGGCGACGGCTCCGGCTACGAGTCCGGCGGCCTGGCCGTCACCGAGCGCCCGTACCGGCTGCTCGACGCGCGCGGCCGGGCCCACCCCCGCCGGTTCGCGTACGGGGTGCCCACCGAGTCCGTGCACTGGGTGACGGCGGCCGGCATCCGGCCGGGCGTCGACTCGGTCACCCTCGGCGACTCCGACGCGATCGCCCGCTCCGTACTCGCCCTGACGGCCGGCGCCACGGTCCCGGCGGGCGTCGCACCGATGCCGGCCGAGACCGACCTGACCGGGGTCCTGGTATGAGCACCCCCGCCGCTTCCGCCGGCCGGCAGGACGCGCTCACCGACGCGGGGCTACTGTCCCCGGTACGCGCCGGCACCCCGGCCGAGGAAGCCGTCTGCGATCTGGCCTGGCTGCAGGCCATGCTCGACGCGGAGGCCGCCCTCGCCCGCGCCCAGGCGGGACTCGGCACCCTCCCGAAGTCCGCCGCCGACACCATCACCGCGGCCGCCCGGGCCGGGAACCTCGACCTGCGGGCCCTCGCCCTCGCCGCCCGGGAGACCGCCAACCCCGTGGTCGGCATGGTGCAGGCGCTGACCCGGGTGGTCGCCGCCGAGGACGCCGGAGCCGCCGAGTACGTCCACCGGGGCTCCACCAGCCAGGACATCTTCGACACCGGCGCCATGCTGGTGTCCTCCCGGACCCTGCGCCTGGTCCGGGCCGACCTGGCCCGTACCGCCGCCGCCCTGGCCGTACTCGCCGGGGAGCACCGGGACACCGCGATGGCGGGGCGCACCCTGGCCCTGCAGGCCGTACCCACGACCTTCGGGCTGAAGGCGGCCGGCTGGCGCCAACTGGTCCTGGACGCGGACGAGCGGCTGGGCCGGGTCCAGGAGAGCGGGCTGCCGGTGTCGCTCGGCGGAGCCGCCGGAACGCTCGCCGGATACCTGGAGTACGCCCGGATCGACGGCGCGGGCCGCTGGCCCGAGCCCGGTGAGTACCTGGACCGGCTGGTCGATGCCTACGCCGCCGAGACCGGCCTCGCCCGTCCCCTGCTGCCCTGGCACTCGCTGCGCACCCCGATCGCCGATCTCGCCGCCGCGCTCGCCTTCACCTCGGGCGCCCTGGGCAAGATCGCCATCGATGTGCAGACCCTGGCCAGGACCGAGATCGCCGAGGTCGCCGAGCCCGCCGTGGCCGGCCGCGGCAGCTCCTCGGCCATGCCCCACAAGCGCAATCCGGTCCTGAGCACCCTGATGCGCAGCGCCGCCCTCCAGGTCCCGGCCCTCTCCGCGGCGCTGGTGCAGTGCCTGGTGTCGGAGGACGAGCGGTCGGGCGGCGTATGGCACGCCGAGTGGCAGCTGCTGCGCGAATGCCTGCGGCTGGTCGGCGGTGCGGCCGCCACGGCCGCCGAGCTCGCCGAGGGCCTCACCGCCAGGCCGGAGCGGATGCGGGCCAACCTGCTGCTGACCGGCAGCCAGGTGGTGTCCGAGCGGATCGCGGCCGTACTGGCTCCGCTGCTGGGCAAGGTGGCGGCGAAGGAACTGCTGACCCGGGTCTCGGCCGCGGCCGAGGCGAGCGGCCGGCCCCTGCACGAACTGCTTGCCGAGGAGCCCGCACTGCACGGCCGCTGGACCGCGGACGAACGGGCGCGGCTGTGTGATCCCGGTACCTACACCGGGGGCGCCGGTCCGCTGGTGGACCGGGCGCTGGCTTAGCCGAACGCCCCGCTTCTCGTTCCGGCTTCTCGTTCCGGGTTCTCGTTCCGGGTTCGCCATTGAATTCAACTGAACTGAACTGTACGGTTCAATCAATGGAGCAGCCCCCGCACAGGAAGCCGAGGAGCCATGAGACCCGCACGGACCGAGACCGGACGCTGGATCGAGGACTGGGACCCCGAGAACGAGGAGTTCTGGCAGCGGACCGGCCGCAGGACCGCCCGCCGCAACCTGATCCTCTCGGTCCTCTCCGAGCACATCGGCTTCTCCGTATGGAGCATGTGGTCGGTCCTGGTGCTCTTCATGTCCCCCGAGATCGGCCTGGGCTTCACCCCGTCCGAGAAGTTCCTGCTCGTCATCGTCCCCACCCTGGTGGGCGCGCTGCTGCGCCTCCCCTACAGCTACGCGGTGACCCGCTTCGGCGGCCGCAACTGGACCGTGTTCGCCACCGCCATCCTGCTCGTCCCGACGCTCGCCGCACTCTGGTTCGTCCAGCGGCCGGGCACCCCGCTGTGGGTGTTCCTGCTGATCGGCGCGGCCGGCGGGGTGGGCGGAGGCAATTTCGCCTCCTCCATGACGAACATCGCCGTCCTCTTCCCGCGGCACCTCCAGGGCTGGGCCCTCGGCGTCAACGCGGGCGGCGGAAACCTCGGCGTCGCGGCGATCCAGCTGATCGGCCTGCTGGTCATCGCCACGGCCGGCAGCTCCCATCCCGCGTACGTCATCTCCGCGTACCTCCCCCTGATCGTGCTGGTCTCGCTCCTCGCCGCGCTGAAGATGGACAACTTCACCGCCGTGCGCGGCGCACCCGGCGCCCAGCTCGAGGCCCTGCGCGACCCGCACACCTGGTGGATCTCCCTCCTCTACGTCGGCACCTTCGGCTCCTTCATCGGCTACGGCTTCGCCTTCGGGCTGGTGCTCCAGAGCCAGTTCGGAGCCACCCCGCTGGAGTCGGCCTCGTACACCTTCCTCGGACCGCTGCTCGGCTCGCTGGCCCGGCCGTTGGGCGGGCTGCTGTCCGACCGGTGGGGCGGCGCCCTGATCACCCTCTGCACCTTCTGCGCGATGGCCGCGGGCACCGGGGTCCTGCTGCTGGCCTCCGTGCAGGGGTCCTTCGCGCTCTTCATCTGCGGATTCACCGTGCTGTTCGTACTGACCGGCATCGGCAACGGCTCGACGTACAAGATGATCCCGGCGGTGTTCGCCAGGAGGGCCGAGGACGCCGTCACCTCCGGCCACGACGCGACGGAGGCCTTCGCCCGGGCCCGCAGCCTCTCGGGTGCGCTGATCGGCATCGCCGGCGCGGTCGGCGCCCTCGGCGGGGTCGGGGTCAACCTGGTCTTCCGCAGCTCGTACGGCGGCTCCGAGAAGTCCGGTGAGCCCGCGTTCCTCGCCTTCCTCGCCTACTACCTGGTGTGCGTCCTGGTGACCTGCGCGGTCTACCTCCGCAAGCGCCCCACCGCCGAGCCCGCCCCCCGGCGCGTCCTCGCCCGAGCCGGCCGTGGCTGAGGTCAGGACCCACTGCCCGTACTGCGCCCTCCAGTGCGGCACCGTACTGGGCGGCGGGGCCGGCCGTACGACCGTCAGACCCGACGGGGAATTCCCGGTGAACCAGGGCGGGTTGTGCCAGAAGGGCTGGACCGCTCCCGCCCTGCTCGGCGCGCCCGACCGGCTGACCTCGCCGCTGGTGCGCGGGGCGGACGGCCGGCTCGCCCCCAGCACCTGGGAGGCCGCCCTCGACACGATCGCCGCACGGCTGCGGGACATCCGCGACGAGCACGGCCCCGACGCGGTGGGCGTGTTCGGCGGGGGCGGACTCACCAACGAAAAGGCCTACCAGCTGGGCAAGTTCGCCCGGGTCGCGCTCGGCACCAGTCAGATCGACTACAACGGCCGGTTCTGCATGTCCTCGGCGGCCGCCGCGGGCACGACCGCCTTCGGGCTCGACCGCGGCCTGCCCTTCCCCGTCACCGATCTCGGCGGGGCCGAGGTGATCCTGCTCGCCGGCGCCAACCCCGCCGAGACGATGCCGCCGCTGATGCGCCACCTGAACAAGGCCCGGCTGATCGTCATCGACCCCCGGCGCACCCCCACCGCCGAGGCCGCGGCCCTGCACCTGCAGCCGGCGCCCGGCACGGACCTCGCACTGGCCCTGGGACTGCTGCACCTCGCGGTCGTCGGGGGCCACGCGGACCAGCCCTTCCTGGACAAGCGCACCACCGGCTTCGACGCGGCCTGGCGGCGGGCCGCCGCCTGGTGGCCCGAGCGCGTGGAGCGGGTCACCGGAGTCCCGGTCGCCGAACAGCGCGAGGCGGTCCGCATGCTGGCCACCGCGGAGCGGGCGTACGTCCTGACCGGACGCGGCGCCGAGCAGCACAGCAAGGGCACCGACACGGTCTCGGCCTTCATCAACCTCGCCCTCACCCTCGGCCTGCCCGGCCGAGAGGGCAGCGGCTACGGCTGCCTGACCGGCCAGGGCAACGGCCAGGGCGGGCGCGAGCACGGCCAGAAGGCCGACCAGCTGCCCGGCTACCGCATGCTGACGGACCCCGCCGCCCGCGCCCACGTCGCCGCGGTCTGGGGGGTGGACCCCGAGGCCCTGCCGGGTCCCGGCCGCAGCGCCTACGAACTCCTCGACGCCCTCGGTACGGACGGCGGTCCGCGCGCCCTGCTCGTCTTCGGCTCGAACCCGGCGGTCTCCGCACCGCACGCGGCCCGGATCGGCGACCGGCTCGCCTCGCTCGACCTGCTGGTCGTGGCCGACTTCGTGCCCTCCGAGACCGCGCTCCTCGCCGACGTCGTGCTGCCCGTGACCCAGTGGGCCGAGGAGGAGGGCACGATGACCAACCTGGAGGGGCGGATCCTGCGCCGGCGCCGGATGCTGGCCCCGCCCGGCGAGGCCCGCAGCGACCTGGAGGTGCTGCACGGCCTCGCGGTCCGGCTCGGCCGGCCCGCCGCGCAGTTCCCCACCGAGCCGCGCGAGGTCTTCGAGGAGCTGCGCCGCGCGTCACGGGGCGGGCGCGCCGACTACTCCGGCATCAGCTACGAACGCCTCGACGCGGGCGAGGCGTTGTACTGGCCCTGCCCCCAGGTCCCGGGCGGCCCGGGCGGGGACGGCCCGGGCGGCGACGGCCCGGGCGGGGCGGACCGCGCACCGCACCCCGGCACCCCCCGGCTGTTCCTCGACGCCTTCGCGCACCCGGACGGGCTGGCCCGTTTCGCCGAGGTCGAGCACCGCGACAGCGCCGAGACCCCCGACGCGGACTTCCCGCTGTACGCCACGACGGGCCGGGTGCTCGCCCAGTACCAGTCGGGCGCGCAGACCCGCCGGATCCCCGAACTGATGGCGGCCGCACCCGAGATGTTCGTCGAGGTGCACCCCGATACCGCCGGGCGGCACGGGCTCGTCGAGGGCGCCGCCGCCAGGGTGAGCTCGGCGCGCGGCAGCACCCTGGCACGGGTCCGGCTGGTCGGGACCCTGCGGACGGACACGGTCTTCCTGCCGTTCCACTTCGCCGGGGCGGGCCGGGCCAACCTGATCACCAGCCCCGCGCTCGACCCGCGCAGCAAGATGCCCGAGTTCAAGGTGTGCGCGGTGCGCATCGGGCCGGCCGCCGAACCGGTGCCCGAGGCGCTCTCCGAACCGCTCGCCAGGGCCCGGCCGTGAGCGCGGGCGAGGTGCTGGTGGTGGGCAACGGGCCCGCCGCGAACCGGTTCGTGGAGCGGCTCCACCACCACGGCCACCGGGGCGGCGTCACCGTGCTCGGCGCCGAGCACGGGGCCGCGTACAACCGGGTGCTGCTGACCTCCGTCCTGGACGGCACCCTGCCGCCCGGCGCGCTCACGCTGCCCGCGCCGCCCCCGGGCACCCGGCTGCACACCGGGGTCACCGTGACCCGCATCGACCGCGCACGCCGGCTCGCGCACACGCGGGACGGGGCCGCGCACCCCTACGACACCCTGGTCCTGGCGACCGGCGCCCGGCCCGCCCTCCCCGAGATCCCGGGACTCACGGCGGGCGGCGCCTCCCCCGGGAGCGGCGTCCTGGCGCTCCGTACCCTCGCCGACGCCGAGCGGATCGCCCGGACACCCCCGCAGAGCGCGGTGGTCCTCGGCGCCGGACTGCTCGGTGTGGAGGCGGCCGCCGCCCTGCGCCGCGCGGGCCACGACGTGGCCCTCGTACACCGCGGGCCGCATCCGCTGGACCGGCGGCTGGACTCCGTCGCGGGCACGCTCCTCACCCGGCGGCTCGAAGGCATGGGCGTGGAGGTCCACGCGGACCGCCGAGCGGCCGAGCACCACCACGGGAAACTGGTCCTCGACGACGGCAGCGTGCTCGCGGCCGACCTCGTCCTGCTGTGCACCGGAGCCGAACCGGACACCAGGCTCGCCCGCCGGGCCGGGCTCACGGTCCGCTCGGGCGTCGTGGTCGACGACCTGCTGCGCACCGACGACCCGCGCATCCACGCCATCGGCGACTGCTCGGAGCACCCGGGCGACACCGCGGGACACCTCGAACCCGCCTGGGAACAGGCGGAGACCCTCGCCGGACACCTCGCCGGGGTCCCCGTACGCCGCCGCGGCACCCGCCAGGTCACCCGGCTGCGGATCCCCGGCCTCGACCTCGTCCAGCTGGGCCGGGGCGGACGGACCACCGAGGTCGAGGCCGGTGACAACGCCGGCGAGCTGGTCACCTTCACCGACCCGGCGCGCGGCCGGTACGCCCGGCTGACGCTGCACGGCGAGCGGATCACCGAGGCGGTCCTGCTGGGGCTGCCGCGGGCCATCGCCGCGGTGACCCGGCTCCACGCGCTCGACCTGCCGGTGCCCTCGGGGCGGCTGGAACTCCTGCTCGGCACGGCGCCCGCCACGGCGGACGCCGAAGAACTGCCCGACGAGGCGGTGGTCTGCCGCTGCAACAACGTCACGAAGCACACGCTCGCCGAGGCCTGCCGGGCCGGAGCCCACGACCTGCCGTCGATCGCCGCGGTGACCCGGGCCACCACCGGCTGCGGCGGCTGCACGGACGCGGTACGCGCGCTGTGCGGAACATTTCGTCCTCCGGAAGGGACCGACACCCCGTGAACCGCACTCTCGTCGTGGCCGGGTACGGCATGGCCGGGCACCGCCTCGTGGAGGAGCTGCGCTCCCTCGACGCGGCCGGTGTCTGGCGGATCGTGGTCCTGGCCGAGGAGCCGCACCCCGCCTACGACCGGGTCGCCCTCTCCTCCTACCTGGACGGCCGCAGCGCGGCGGACCTCGCCCTGGCCGCACCGGGCTTCCTCGACGACCCGCTGCTGGAGCTCCGCTTGAGCACCGGCGTGCACCGCGTGGACCGCGCCGCGCGCACCGTGACCACCACCACCGGTGAGCTGATCGGCTACGACGCCCTGGTCCTGGCCACCGGATCCCGGCCGTTCGTCCCGCCGGTACCGGGCCACGACCTGCCGGGCTGCTACGCCTACCGCTCGCTCGGCGACCTCGACGCGATCCGCGCCGCGGCCGAGCCGGGACGCCCCGGGGTGGTGATCGGCGGCGGCCTGCTCGGCCTGGAGGCGGCGAACGCGCTGCGGCTGCTCGGCATGGAGCCGCACGTGGTGGAGCTCGCCCCGCGGCTGATGCCCCTCCAGGTGGACCCGGACGGCGGCGAGGTCCTCGCGCGGCACGTCCGGGACCGGGGGCTGCGGATCCACTGCGGTGTCGCGACGGCGGGGATCGAGGCGGGTCCCGACGGCCGGGCGAGCGGCGTGGCCCTGGCGGACGGCTCCACCCTCGATGCGTCCGTCGTGGTGTTCTCGGCGGGTGTGCGCCCGCGGGACGAGCTCGCCGGTCCGGCGGGTCTGGCCACCGGCGAACGCGGCGGGATCCTGGTCGACGAGTACTGCCGCACGCGGGACGGGCACGTCTGGGCGATCGGCGAGTGCGCGGCGGTGGCCGGGCGCTGCTACGGCCTGGCCGCACCCGGCTACCGGATGGCCGCGTCCGTGGCCCGCCAGCTGCTGGGCCTGGACGGGGAGCCGTTCGGGGAGGCGGACATGTCCACGCGGCTGAAGCTGCTCGGCGTGGAGGTGGCGAGCTTCGGCGACGCCCACGCGAGCACCGCGGGTGCGCTGGCGCTCAGCCGGCGGGACGGGGCGGCCGGCACGTACGCGAAGCTCGTCCTGGACGCGGACGGCCGGACCCTGCTCGGCGGCGTCCTGGTCGGCGACGCCGGCGCCTACGGCGAGCTGCGGCCCTTCCTCGGCCGGGGGATGCCGGCCGCGGGGCACCGGCTGCTGGCCGGCCCGCGCTGAGCGCCCCCGGGGGAACGCAGAACGCCCCTCCCGGCCGCGGACGGCCGAGAGGGGACGGTGGGACTGGCGGGACGGGTGGGATCGGATCAGTCGCGGATGACGGTCTTGGTCCGCATCAGGAACTCCCCGAGGTAGGCGTCGTGGGGAACGCCCGGCCGGATCCAGTACGTCGGGTGGTCGCCGAGGTAGACGTTGCTGATCGTGGGCTCCGCGAGCAGCTCGTCGATCAGCGCCTCGTCGTCGGTGAACGCGGTCAGCACCAGGGAGTTGCGCAGCGGCCCGACACCGTCGGCGGGCGACCACGGGGCCACCCACACGCAGGGGAAGGGCAGTTCGATGCCGGCCTGCTCCGCGTCCGGCCGGTCCAGCTGGTGCACGGCCGGGCGCAGGACCGCGCTCCCGTCGCCGAGCTCCTCCACGACGCCGTCACCGCCGAGGTGCGCCGTGGTGCCGGCGGCCTTGGCGAGCAGGAACTTCTCGATCGCCCGGGCCCCCTCCACCGGCTGCACCGCCAGGACGGCCTTGTCGTCCTCCGGAGGCAGGCTCGGGATCAGGGCGAGGCGCTCGGCGATGGCCTGCGCGAGCGGCGCCGGGTCCCCGTCGATGAGCACGGTGGTGGCGTTGATGCAGGCCACCCCGCCCTGGTGGCTGATGGAGTCCACGATGGTGTCGAGGTGCTCGCGCCAGTCGACGCCGGCCGGAACCAGCATCTTCGAGCGGCCCGGACCCTGCGGCAGCACCCGGGTGCCCGCGTACTTGCGGACGACGTCGTCGCCGCCGTACACGAGGCCGTAGTCGGCGCCGCGCAGGATCTCGTCCGCCGCCTCGTAGTCCGTGGGCAGCAGCACGACCTGGTCCTCGCCGAAGCCCGCGGCCCGCAGGGCCGAGATCAGCCGGTGCGGGGTGAACGGCTCGCGGCGCGAGGGCCGCACGGCGACCCGGTAGCCCAGCGCGAGGGCCTCCACCCACAGCGAGTGCGGGCCGGGGTGGTTGCCCGCCGCGTGCACCGCGAACACGTCGCCGCGCCGGGTCCACACGGCGCTGCCGTTACGGGTCTCCTCGGCGCGCCAGTCGTCCACGGCGCCGACCGGCCGCGCCTGGAAGGCGGCGTACCGGGACTGCTCGGTGGCCTCGATGATGGCGGCCGTCGCGGCCCGGACGACACCGATCGGCACCCCGGAGACGCGGGCGACCGTGTGCTCGTACTCGGCGAAGGACAGTCCGTCGATGATCTCCTCGGCGAAGATCCGTCCGGCCCGCTCCAGGGCCTCCGTCCGCTCGGTGAGCGGCAGCGAGGAGGCCTTGCGCAGCGCGGTCATCGCCCGCGTCACGAACAGCTTGGGCACCAGGCTGAGTTCGGCGACCGGCGCACCCGTCACGTCCGTGACGGTCGTCCGCTTGCGTGCGCGGAAGGGGCCGGCCGGCCCGAGTGCGTCCAGCGTGATCAGGCCGGAACTCATTTTAATAGACCCCTTCGATGACGGTCTCGTTGTCGAACTCCTGGACCGGAGCGATGTCCGCCACGGAGTCGCCGAGCTGCCAGACGCCCTTGGGGCCGGGCACGCGCGTCGCGTAGTCGCGCTCCAGGTTGTTGGGCATGAACAGGCTCTTGCTGACGTGGTGCATGACCACCTGGCCGCGCTCGCCGTACCCGACGGTCTCGTGCGTCTTCGGGTCGACCACGTCGAAGACCATGTGCGGCGAGAACGGGTCGTAGATGCACGGGTCGTCGTCCGAGAGGCCCGGGCGCTCGGAGGCGTTGCCGAGGATCATGGTGGAGCCGTAGCCGCTGTAGAGGTGCGCCTTGGGGAAGACCTCGGTGCGGTACAGGTAGCGGGTGTCGGCGTCCATCTGGGTGCCGACCCAGTTGATCGCCTTGACCTTCTCGTGGATGAGCTTGGCGAGGTCGTCGCGGCGCGCGAGGCGCTCCAGGATCGGCGGGGTGCACATCAGGACGCCGATGTCCTGGGTCTGGAGCAGGAACGCCACCTGGTCGACGATGTGCTCGGCGTAGGCGCCCGCGTCCGCGGCCCGGCCCTCGGAGATGAGCTTCTTGACCCAGCGCGGGTCCAGGTCGACGGTGAAGGCGAGGCCGCCGCGGAAGGCGGTCTGGCGCTTGATGACGTCGCCCACCATGTGGGGGCCGGTCGGGGCGACGACCAGCCAGTTCACGTTCTGCGGAACGCCGTGCCGGTCGAGCTGGGCGCTGCTCCAGGTGAGCAGGCGGTCCAGCCACTCCTGGAGCAGGACTATGCGCTTGGGGGCGCCGGTGGTGCCGCCGCTCTCGTAGACGCCGACGACCTCGGGGTGCGGGCCGTAGCCGCGCGGGATGAGGTCCTCGGCGCGTACGTCGCGCAGCTCGTTGGCGAGGTTGGGGAAGCGGGACAGGTCCGCGAAACCGTGGATGTCGGTCAGCGGATCGAAACCAAGAGTTCCTGCGCGTTCGAGCCAGAACGGCGAGCCCGTTTCCGGGGAGAAATGCCACCGCAGAGCGGCGCGCAGGAATGCGTCGGGGTCCGGCTGGGTGTCGAGTGGAAATTCCAGCATGGGATCAACGGTTGACACGATGCTCCTTCCGGCAGGGCTGGTTGACGCCGTACCTTCCGCATGGTGCGCCGCGCCCCGGGACGGGTCCACGCCGCGGAGACGAGTCCGTCAACTGGCCGCCGCGAACAGCCGCCACCTGACAGATTTCGATGCCGGCCATTGCCGGATTCCCGGCCGCTCACCAGCATCCGATGGTCCGATTCAGGACCCGAAGCAATCGATCCCGCCAGGAGATGTCCAGGAATGGTCAACATCGCCGTCGTCTATTACTCGTCCACCGGAAACGTCCACAAGCTCGCCGAGGCGGCCGCCACGGCCGCCGGGAAGGCCGGAGCCGAGGTACGGCTCCTGCGCATTCCGCGGCTGAGCGCCGAGACCGTCGTGCCCGGCACCGAGGACGCCGTGGCCGCGCACGGGAACACCGACGGCGAGATCCCCGAGGTCCGGCTCGACGACCTGCTCTGGGCCGACGGCATCCTCATCGGCACGCCCGTCCGGTTCGGACTGCCCGCCGCCCCGGTCGGCGCCTTCATCGACTCCACCGCGCCCGTGTCGATTCCGGGCAAGCTCGCCAACAAGGTGGTGTCCGCCTTCACCTCGGGCTCCGCACCGCACGGCGGTCACGAGACCACCCTGCTCGCGGTCCACAACGCCGTCTGCCACTGGGGCTCGCTCATCGTCGCCAACGGCTCCACCGGCGAGGTCCTCTTCCGCCCGGAGAACGGCAACCCCTACGGCAGCTCCAGCGTCACCCGCAACCGCCCCGGAAACGTCCACGAGGACAATCTCGCCGCCGTCGAATTCCAGGCGCGCCGGGTCACCGAAGTCGCGGGAATCGTCGTACGCGGCCTCGCCGCCGCCCGATAGGAATCCCGGCCGCACTTTCTGACGCATTTCCCACCACCTGACAGAAACCGGGAAAGGACATGGCACCGCGCATGACGGCGCGGAACCATGGGCGCCCGAGCACACCGAGGGGACGACAATTGATCACCACCGGCCGCCGTTTCGAAGAGGGCCCGTCAGCGCACTCCGTCGGAATTCTGGGAACCGGCTCCTGTCTGCCGTCCCACGTCGTCACCAATGACGAAGTCGGCGCCCCCGCGGGAGTCGACGGCGAGTGGATCTTCAGCAAGACCGGCATACGGAACCGTCGCTGGGCCAAGCCGGACGAGGCCACTTCCGACCTGGCCGTCGCCGCGGGCCGGGCCGCTCTCGAACAGGCCGGCATCCGCGGTTCCGAGCTCTCCCTGGTCATCGCGGCCACCTCCACCCCCGACTCGCCGCAGCCGCCGACCGCCTCCCTGGTGGCCGACGGGCTCGGCGCCGGCAGCGGCACCACCGCCTTCGACCTCAACGCGGTGTGCAGCGGCTTCATCTTCGCGCTGACCACCGCGGAGCGGATCATCCGGGACACGGGCGGCTACGCGCTGGTCGTCGGCGCGGACGTCTACTCCCGGATCCTCAACCCGGAGGACCGCCGCACCACCATCCTGTTCGGCGACGGCGCCGGTGCCGTCGTCATCGGCCCGGACAAGGGCCGGACCCTCCTCAGCGCCCGGCTGGCCGGCTTCAGCTCCGAGCACGAGCTGATCGGGGTCCCGGCCGGCGGCAGCCGCCTCCCGGCCACCGAGGACACCCTCCGCGACGGGCTGCACTACTTCACGATGAACGGCCGCGCGGTCCGCGACTTCGTCGCCGAGATGGTGGCCCCGGCCATCTCCGAATTCCTCGCCGACAACGGCGTGACCCCCGCCGACATCGCTCACTTCGTCCCGCACCAGGCCAACGGCCGGATGATCGACGACCTCGCCGACCGGATCGGGATCCCCCGGGAGCGCACCCGTTCGACCTACGAGGAGTACGGCAACACCGGCTCGGCCTCCGTGCCGGTCACCCTCGACCACGCCGTGCGGACGGCGGAGATGAAGGACGGGGACCTCGTCCTGCTCGCCGCGTTCGGCGGCGGGATGGCCATGGGCCTCGTCCTGCTCCGGTGGTGACCGCACCCGGGTAACGGCGGGGTCGTCGTCCAGGCCCCCTCCCTCAGGCGCCCTCCCCGCCCCCTCACCTCCCCCAGGCTCCAGCCCCTCCCACCCTGCCCATGGAGACAGACATGCTGAATGACGCCCAGGTTGACGCGTATCTGGACCGCATCGGCGCGACCCGGCCCGAGCGGGCCGATCTCGCCGCGCTGCGCCGCCTCCAGGAGCGGCACTGCCTGACCGTGCCGTTCGAGAACCTCGACTACCACGTCGCCGGAGCCCCCGTCCACATGGACGAGCAGGTCCTCGAGAAGCTGGTCGACCGCCGTCGCGGTGGTGGCTGCTACGAGGTCAACCCCGCCTTCGGGTACCTGCTGAGCGCCCTCGGCTACGAGGTGGAGATCCTGCCCGGCCAGGTCTACCGCCCCGACGGCCCGGGCCCGTTCATGGGCCACCTGGCGCTCCGCGTCCTGCTGGACGGCGAGGCCTGGCTCGTCGACGTCGGCTTCGGCCGCAACAGCCGTACGCCGCTGCGCTTCGCCGACGCCGAGCCGCAGCAGGACGCGCACGGCAGCTACCGCGTCGTACCGGCCGAGGGCGAGGGCGCCTGGGGCTTCGACATCCTCCTGAACGACCGCCCGCTCTACCGGATCGACGACCGGCCCGTGCGGGTGGCCGACTTCGTGCCGACCCTGTGGTGGTGGCGCACCGCACCCGAGTCGCCGTTCCTGGCCGACGTGTTCTGCTCGCTGCCGACCGAGGACGGCGGGCGCGTCACCCTCAAGGGCAACCGCCTCACCCAGATCACCGGATCGGAGCGCATCGTCGAGGACCTGGCGGACGACGAAGCCGTGCTCGCCGCCTACCGCAAGTACTTCGGCTTCGACCTGGACGTGCTCCCGGCCACCCCCGAGCCCGGTCGCGCCGGCATCCAGACGGGCTGAGGACGGCATGACCGACGTCCTCGACGACCTCCTGCCCCCGACCGACCCGGCCGAGCTCCCCGCGGTGTTCGAAGCGGCCTTCAACTCCGGTGAACTCGCCTCGGTGGACCGTCTCTTCGCCCCCGGCGCCGTCTTCGTCACCCGTCCCGGCGAGGCCGTCACCGAGGATGCCCGGCGCGCGGCCAACGCCCAGTTCCTGGGGCTCGGCGTCCCGATCGCGCTCACCCTGCGGCACACCTATGTCTGCGACGACATCGCCCTGCTCATAGGGGACTTCGTGATCTCGGGCACCGGCCCGGACGGAAGCCCGGTGCACCAGGAGGGCTCCGCCACCGATGTGGCCCGCCGCGGGCCCGACGGCCGCTGGCGCTACGTGATCGACAACCCGTCCGGCATCGACCGCGGATAGCCCCTCGTGTCCGAAGCGTGCCCGATCCCGTCCGTCCTGACCCCGTGCCTCCGGCGCGGGGTCGGGGCGTTTCCCGACCCCGACCGACCCCGACCCCCGATCTCGACCCCTGACCCCCGACCCCCGACCCCCGACAGAAGGCAGCCCTCCGTGGCCATCCGGCTCAACCACACCGTCCTCACCGCCCTGGACCGCGACGTCACCGCGGCGTTTCTGATCGACATCCTGGGACTCGAACCCAGCCGCGGCTACGGGCCGTTCCGGGTCCTCCAGCTCTCCAACGACATCACCCTCGACGTCCTCGGCAGCGAACACGCCATCAAGGGCGCCGGTCTCGGCGCCGACGGCACGGTCACCCCGCAGCACTACGCCTTCCTCGTGGACGACCACGAGTTCGACGGGATCCTCGCCCGGATCCAGGACCGCCGGCTGCCCTACTGGGGCGACCCCTTCCACCGTCACGCCGGTGTCACCAACGCCTGGTACGGAGGCCGCGGCGTCTACTTCGACGATCCGAACGGCCACAGCATCGAAGTCATGACCGCCCCCTACGAAATGGACTGACCGTGCCCACACAAGAAGTACTGGAAGCACCGGAAGTACTGGCCGCGCCGGTCCTCAGGCCCGGGGACGAGGGTTACGACGACGAGCGGCTCGGCTACAACCTGGCCCTCGACCACCGGCCCGCCCTCATAGTCCGTGCCCGGGACACCGCCGACGTCCAGGAAGCGGTCCGGTACGCGGCCGGAGCGGGCCTGGGCGTCGCCGTGCAGGCCACCGGCCACGGCATCTCCCGTTCGGCCGAAGGCCAGCTGATGATCAGCACCCGGCTGATGACGGGGGTACGGGTCGACCCCGTGCGCCGCACCGCGACCGTCGCGGCCGGGACCGTGTGGCAGGACGTCCTCAGGGCGAGCGCCCCGCACGGCCTGGCGCCCCTGAACGGCTCCAACCCGGGTGTCGGCGCGGTCGGTTACACCGTCGGCGGCGGCATGGGGCTGCTCGGCCGCCGTTACGGGTACGCCGCCGATCACGTCCGCAGCCTGGACGTCGTCACCGCGGACGGCCGGCTCCGCACGGCGACCCCCGACCGGGAGCCGGACCTCTTCTGGGCCCTGCGCGGCGGCAAGGGCAACTTCGGCGTGGTCGTCTCCATGGAGATCGACCTGTTCCCGGTCGCCGAGCTCTACGGCGGCGGACTCTACTTCGGGCCGGACACGGCGGCCACGGCCCTGCGCGCCTACGCCGCGTGGACCACGACGGTCCCCGAGGAGATGTCCTCCTCCATCCAGCTGATCCGCTACCCCGACCTGCCGGTCCTGCCCGAGGCGATGCGCGGCCAGTACGTCACCCACATCCGGATCGCCTGGTCCGGCGACCACGCCGACGGCGAGCGCCTGGTGCGGCCGCTGCGCGCCCTCGGTCCGGTGCTCCAGGACACCGTGGCCGCGATGCCCTACCTCGAGGTCGGGTCCATCCACCACGAACCGCCGTTCCCGGTGGCGGCGTACGACCGCAACACGGCGCTGCGCGATCTGCCCCCCGCCGCCGTCGAGGCCCTGCTCGAACGGGCGGGTCCGCAGGCGGACGCCCCCTACTTCGTCGAGATCCGCCACCACGGGGGCGCCTATGCCCGGCCGCCCCGCACCGACAGCGCGGTCGCGGGCCGGGACGCCGGGTTCATGCTGTTCTCCACCTCGATCATGGAGCCCGGCCGGCTGCCCGCGATCCGCGACGCCCACGACCTGCTCCACCGCACGATGGAGCCGTGGGGCACCGGCGGGGCGTTCGTGAACTTCTTCGGCATCGACGACACCGGCGCCGACCGGGTCCGCAGCGCGTACACGGAGTCCGGCCACGCCCGGCTGGCGGCGCTCAAGGCGGCGTACGACCCGGAGAACCTGTTCCGGGTGAACTACAACATCGAGCCGACCGCGAGCTGACGGCACCGCGAGCCGACAGCACGGAGGGGGACGGACCATCCGGTCCGTCCCCCTCCGTCATGTGCCCCGGCTCACCCTCAGGCGGTGAAGTCCCGCGCGTGGTCGGCCGCCCACTCGGCGAACGTCCGCGCCGGGCGCCCGGTGATCTTCTCCACGGTGTCCGACAGGTGCGTCGGTACGCCGTCGGAGGCGGACCAGTAGCCGAACACCGCGTCGGCGACCCAGGCCGGCACGGTCTCGCTGAGGTCCTCGCGCGCCTGCTCCTCGGTGCGCTCCTCGAACTCCAGCTCCTTGCCGACGACCTCGGCGATGATCTCCAGCTGGCGGCGCTGCGTCACGGACTCGGGGCCGGTGATGAAGTAGCTCTGCCCCTCGTGGCCCGGCTCGGTCAGGGCCGTCACGGCGACCGCCGCGATGTCCTTCTCGTGAATGACGTCGCTGTGCGACCCGGGGTAGGGGAAGCGCACCTTCTGCTCGGCCCGGATGCTCTCGGGCCAGCCCCACATCAGGATGTTGGAGGCGAAGTTGTGCGGGCGCAGGAAGGTGTACGCGATGCCGGACTCGACGATCGCCGACTCCACCGAGCGGTGCATCTCGGTGATCGGCTCCTGCCCGGGGAAGGCCTCGGTGACCGTCTGGGAGGACAGCAGCACGAGGTGCTTGACCCCGGCCTGCTGCGCGGCCGCCAGGAACTCGGTGATCCCCTGCGGAACGGCGTACAGGAAGACCTTCTCGACGCCTTCGAGCGCGGCGGGCAGCGTCTCGGGCCGGCCGAGGTCGGCCTCGACCACCTCGACGGTCTCCGGGGCGCCGATGCGCGCGGGGGTGCGGGCGCCGGCCCGGACCGGGACACCCGCCCCGATCAGCTGGGAGAGGACCTCACGGCCCACCTGGCCGGTGGCCCCGATGACCAGGATCTGCGTGCTGGACATGTTGCTCCTTGATGTCGGCGGGTGCTCAGGCACCGGCGGAAACGCGGTCTGACGTCTGGCGGGCACGCTTCGACTTGGCGAAGCGGCGGGTCAACGGCCGTTCCACCCCGGCGTAGAGGGCCCAGGAGAGGACGACGGTGATACCGGCGGCGGCGGCGAGCAGCAGGGCCGTGGTGAGCGCCGAGTAGGTCTCGGTGCCGAGCAGCTCGCGCCCGTAGGCGAGCACCACGAAGTGCAGCAGGTAGAAGGCGAAGGAGATCTCGCCGAGCCAGAGCATGGTGCGGTTGCGGAAGATGGTGAACCGGTTCTCCACGTCCGCGGTGGCGGCGGCGGCGATCAGCAGGATCACCGGGATGATGCAGGTGGCACGCTGTCCGTACAGGTAGGGGACGTACGCGGTCAGCACGTAGCCGACCACGAGCAGCAGCCCCGACCAGATCATGCCGATGTTCTTCCAGCGGCCGCGCTGGACCGCGTGCGCGACGAGCATGCCGAGCGCGAAGTCGGCCATGCGGACCGGCGGCAGCACGTAGCTGACCCAGTACTGCACCACGGAGCTGGCCTCGCCGCCGGGGATCCCGGGGGCGTCCGACAGCAGTGCGTAGGTGAGCATCGGGGTGGCGACGACCAGCGCGACGGTGCCGGCGATCCAGTACTTGAGGTGGCTGTCGCGGATCTTCCGGAAGACGTTGTTCAGCATGGGGAAGGCGGCGTAGAAGAACGCCTCCGCACCGAGCGACCAGCTGGGCGGGGTGACGCTGAAGTAGGTGTTGAACTCCGGCGACCACACCTGGACCATCAGCAGGTTGGCGATCGACGTGCCGACCGGGGTGTAGGCGGAGGCGAAGAGCACCATCCCGAGCACCCAGGCGACCACGTAGTTCGGGTAGATCTTCACGAACCGGCGGCGCCAGAACGCCCTCGCGGTGTCCTTCTGCCGGGCGGACCAGCTCAGCACGAAGCCGCTGAGCACGAAGAAGAAGGTGACGCCGAGGCCGCCCATCTGTCCGGCGACCTTGTAGAAGTCCATGACGTCCGCGTCGTCCCCGAGCAGGCGCAGGGCGGGGATCGGCAGGGCCGCGTGGTAGAGGAACACCAGGAGGGCGGCGGGGAATCGGAGTCCGGTCAGTGAGGGAAGCCGGCTCTGGCCACGCTCCGCGTTCGTACCCCGGTCGGGGCTGGTGCCCCGGTCGGTCTGCGCGGTGGGAGCCTCGACGGTTGCGGCCGCCGGTCCTTCCGCGATCATCTGGCCGTAAGCCATGAAATAACCGTCCTTGGAAATGGAGTTGTCGCGTTTCCTTTATGGTTCAGTCGCTGATTAGACTGCTTCCGACGGATTCCCGGCACGGCCGGTGGCTTAATCTGTCAGCTGCGGACACGGTGCGGCTTCCCGTGCGGCACCGGCCGGATCCGACCGGCGCCGACCTGACAGATTGCCGGGGCAGAACTCCCGAGCCCCTTGTTTCCCCCTTAGATTTCCGAAGGCGTTGCCCATCTCTTGGCGATGGCGGAGCGCATCGTGATATCGGCAATGACGCACATCAAGGGGAGAAACATGCCCATCGTGACCGCAGGTGACGCCCGCGTGGACTACCAGGTCCGCGGGTCCGGCACCGGCCTGCTCTTCGTCCACGGCACCGGCTTCGGCGCCCAGGGAACCTGGGGCCACCTCGCCGACGAGTTCGCCGGGAGCCGCACCGTGCTCCTGCCGGACCTGTCCGGCTGCGGTGCCACCGAGGACGACGGCACCGAGCTGACGGTGGAGCGGCTCGCCGCCCAGGTGATCGGTGTGATCGAGGAGGCCGGCAACGGCCCGGTCGACCTGGTCGGCTTCTCCCTCGGCGCCGTCGTCTCCGCGACCGTCGCAGCCACCCGCCCGGACCTGGTCCGCCGCCTGGTCCTCACGGCCGGCTGGGCCGCCCCCGACGACGAGTACCTGCGCAACCTGATGACCGTGTGGCGTGCGCTGGAGGACAAGCCGGACGCGTTCGGCCGCTTCGGCACCCTGACCGCGTTCAGCCGCGCCTTCCTCAACGGCGTCGGCCGGGAGCAGCTGGAGGGCATCATCGCCGGCAACCAGCCGAGCGAGGGCGCACTGCGCCACATCGACCTCAACCTGCGCGCGGACATCCGGGACCTGCTGCCGAAGATCGAGGCCCAGACGCTGGTCATCGGCTGCACCCTGGACAACACGGTCCCCGTGGAGAACTCCCGGGAACTGCACGCCGCCATCAAGAACAGCTCGTACGCCGAGCTGGAAAGCGGCCACGTGGTCGTCTACGAGAAGCCTGCCGAATTCGTCAAGCTCGTTCAGGACTTCATCCACCAGTCCTGATTCTTTCCCATCCCTGAACCCATTGTTCCCACTCGACTAAAGGGCGGGGGCCGGTCACGACCGTCCCCGCCCTTTTCGCGGCCCCAACAGCCCGCTCGGTCGATGGAACCGAAAGGACCCCCCATGTCGTCGGGCACAGATTCGAGAACATCGGCATCCCGTCGTCCCGCACTTGTCCTGGCGCTCCTCGCGCTGGCCCAGCTCATCACTTCGCTCGACTACAACATCGTCTATGTGGCACTGCCCGAAATCGGCGAAAGCCTCGATTTCTCCTCCCAGACGCTGCAGTGGGTCGTCAGTGCCTACGCCGTGATCTACGGCGGTTTCCTGCTGCTCGGCGGCCGTGCCTCCGACCTCCTCGGCCGCCGCCGCATGTTCGTCTTCGGGCTCTCCCTCTACGGCGTCGGCTCGCTCCTCGGCGGTCTCGCCGACGCCTCGGAGTTCCTGGTCGCGGCGCGGGCGCTGCAGGGCCTGGGCGGCGCGTTCCTCTTCCCCGCCACCCTCGCCCTGGTCATCACCTCGTTCAGCGAGGGCCGCGAGCGCAACCGGGCCCTCGCGGTCTGGGCGGGCGCCGGGGCCAGCGGCATGGTCCTCGGCTCGCTGCTCGGCGGCGTCCTGACCCAGGCCTTCGGCTGGGAGTCGGTCTTCTACGTCAACGTCCCGCTGGCGGTCGTCGCCATCGCCGCGGCCTATGCGCTGATCGCCCCCGACGGCAAGCGCGCCGCCGGCCGCTCCTTCGACGTGCCCGGCGCGCTGACCGGCACCGCCGGTGCCACGCTCGTGGTCTTCGCCCTGGTCCAGGGACCGGAGTCCGGCTGGGCCTCGGCCCCCGTGCTCGGCGCGGGCGCTGCCGCTCTGGTGCTGCTCACGGTCTTCCTGGTGGTCGAGTCGCGCAGCGCCGAACCGCTCCTGCCGCTGCGGCTGTTCCGCAATCGCAACCTGTCCGCGGGCGTGGCCACCACCTTCATGTTCATGGCGACCTTCGGTTCGCTGCTGTACTTCCAGACCATCTACTTCCAGGGTGTGCACGGCTACAGCGCGCTCGAGACCGGTCTGGCCTTCCTGGTCCCGATGGTCGCGGGGCTGGTCGGCTCCACCCTCGGCGGTCGGCTCGCCACCCGCCTCGGCACCCGCAACACCATCCTGGGCGCCCTGGTCGTGGGCGCGGCGGGCACGCTGATGCTCGCGCTCGCGATGGACCCGTCGGCTTCGTACATCGCCCTGGTCCCCGGCCTGATCGTGCTCAGCCTCGGCCAGGGGGCGCTCTACACGAGCATGTTCTCCGCGTCCTCGTCCGGCGTGGACCCGATGGAGCAGGGCATCGCCTCCGGCATCGTCTCCACCGGCCAGCAGGTCGGCGGCGCCGTGGGCCTGGCACTCCTGGTGGCCGTGGCCAACTCGATCACCGGCGAGGAGGCCACCCGGGCGGCGACGACGGACGGTCTGCGCACCGCCGTCCTGATCGCGGCCGGCGCCATGGTCGTCTCGATCGCCATCGCGCTCACCTTCCGCCGTGCCGACGCCGATGCGACGGGCACGCCGACCGCGGATCCGTCCTCGCAGGACGAGCAGTCCGCGGTGCCGGCCACCGTCTGACCGTCCGGGCGCTCCGTGCGCCCCCACCGACTACGGCCGGTGCCTCCGGGGGGAGGCACCGGCCGTAGTCGTACGCGGGGCCGAGCGGGGCGGTACAGCGGCCGAGGGGGAGCAACCACAACGGGCGGTGGGGGCACGGTTGTCCGTGCCCCCACCGCCCGTTGTACCGCCCTGGTCGGGCCCCGCTCAGACGATCTTGAGGTGGTCGAGGTACGACCGCACGTTGCGGCGGGTCTCGGGGACGGAGTCGCCACCGAACTTCTCCACCACGGCATCCGCCAGCACCAGCGCGACCATCGCCTCAGCCACGATCCCCGCCGCCGGCACGGCACACACGTCGGAACGCTGGTGGTGCGCGACGGTGGCCTCGCCGGTGGCGACGTCCACGGTCGCCAGGGCCTTCGGCACGGTCGCGATCGGCTTCATCGCGGCGCGCACGCGCAGCAGTTCACCGGTGGTCAGACCGCCCTCCGTGCCACCGGCACGGCCCGAGGTGCGCTTGAGGCCCTCGGGGGTGGAGACGATCTCGTCATGCGCCTTGGAGCCGGGCACGCGAGCCAGCTCGAAGCCGTCACCGACCTCCACGCCCTTGATGGCCTGGATGCCCATGAGCGCGGCCGCCAGGCGCGCGTCGAGGCGGCGGTCCCAGTGCACGTGCGAGCCGAGGCCGACGGGCACCCCGTAGGCGAGGACCTCGACGACACCACCCAGGGTGTCACCGTCCTTGTGGGCCTGGTCGATCTCCGCGACCATCCGCTTCGACGCGTCGGCGTCCAGGCAGCGCACCGGGTCGGCATCGAGCTTCTCGACGTCCGCGGGGGTCGGGTAGAGGCCGTACGGGGCCTTGGCCGCCGCCAGCTCCACCACATGGGAAACGATCTCGATGCCGGCCACCTCCTTGATGAAGGACCGGGCCACGGCGCCGAGGGCGACGCGGGCCGCGGTCTCCCGGGCGCTGGCGCGCTCCAGGATCGGCCGGGCCTCCGAGAAGCCGTACTTCTGCATGCCCGCGAGGTCGGCGTGGCCGGGGCGCGGGCGGGTCAGCGCGGCGTTGCGGCCGGTCTCCTTCAGCAGCGAGGGGTCGACCGGGTCGGCCGACATCACCGTCTCCCACTTGGGCCACTCACTGTTGCCGATCATCACGGCGACCGGACCGCCCTGCGACAGACCGTGGCGCACACCGCCGAGGAAGGTGATCTCGTCCTGCTCGAACTTCATCCGTGCACCGCGGCCGTAGCCGAGCCGGCGCCGGGCCAGGTGTTCGGCCACCAGCTCCGTGGTCACCGGAACACCGGCGGGAAGCCCCTCCAGCGTCGCTACCAGAGCCGGGCCGTGGGATTCCCCGGCCGTCAGCCAACGCAACCTGCTCAATTTCCGTCTCCCCATGCGAAGTCGTAGGCGCCGTGCAACCAGGCCGCCTTGTCGTACATGTCCTCGTCGGACAGCGCGGCCAGCATCGCGTTGCGCTCCACCCGCGCCTCCCCGGCCGCGTGGTAGAGCACGCGCCCCATCTCCCGTGCCACCAGCTGCACCCGGGCCGTACGCTCCCGGCGCGCCGCGTTGTACTTCTCCAGACGCTGGACGAAGTCGGCCTCGGGGCCGTCCAGCAGCACCGACAGCAGGACCGCGTCCTCAAGGGCCTGGCACGCACCCTGCGCCGCGTACTGGAGCATCGGGTGCGCGGCGTCCCCGAGGAGCGCGACCCTGCCCTCGGTCCAGCGGTCCACCGGGTCGCGGTCGCACAGCACCCAGGACTTCCAGTCCCGCCCCAGCTCCAGCACCCTGCGGGCCGGGCCGGGCAGTCCGGGGAAGGAGTCCCTCACGTGGCCGTGCTCGGCCGGGACCCCGGCCAGGGCCTGCGTGGCGCCGTCGTCGCGGGTCGCGGCCAGATTGAAGTACCTGCCGCCCGTGACCGGGTAGTGCACGAAGTGCCACTTCGGGCCCGCCCACAGGACCACGGTGTTTCCCCGCAGGTCCTCGGGCACCTCCTCCACGGGAATCACCGAGCGGTAGATGGTGTGACCGGAGATGCGCGGCGGCCCGTCCCCGACCAGCTGCCGGCGGACCGCGGAGTGCAGTCCGTCGGCGCCGATGAGCGCGTCGCCGGTGCGCCGCCTGCCATCGGCGAGCACGGCCGTCACCCCGCCCACCCACTGCTCGTACGCGACGACGTGGCATCCTCCGAGCAGTTCGATGCCGGGGGACCGGCGGGCGGCCTCCAGGAGCGGCAGGTAGAGGTCCACCCGGTGCACCACGGCGTACGGGTTGCCGAACCGGGCCCGGTACTTCCCGGTCACCGGCAGGGCCGCGACCCGCTCGCCGGTGATGCCGTCCATGAAGCGCAGCTCGTCGATGAGGACGGCGCGTTCGCGGACCTCCCGGCCCACTCCGAGCAGGTCGAGCGCGTGGAAGGCGTTGGGGCCGAGCTGGATGCCGGCGCCGACCTCCGTGAAGACGTCCCTGCGCTCCAGGACCGTGACCTGGTGGCCGCGTCGCGCGAGCCCGAGTGCCGCAGCGAGTCCACCGATGCCACCACCGGCGATGAGTATGTCGGCCATGGGTGTCTCACCTTCCCTTTCCTGATCAGTGACTGCCGGCGCTCGTTCGATGCGCACGGCGCGTGCGGGCCGGGAAGAGCCGCTCCAGCTCGGTGTGGAAGCCGGGGAAGGTCTTGCCGACGCACGACGGATCGTCCAGCGTGATGCCGGGGACGCGCAGTCCGAGGACCGAGAACGCCATCGCGATCCGGTGGTCGCGGCGGCAGGCGATCCGGGCGGCCGTGGGGCGGCCCGGATGGACGGTGAGCCGGTCCGGACCGGACTCGGTACGGATCCCGCAGGCCCGCAGGTTCTCCTCGACCGCGGCGATCCGGTCGGACTCCTTCAGCCGCGCGTGCCCGATGCCGCGCACCGTGATGGGTGCGTCGGCGAGCGGGGCCACCGCCGCCAGCGTCATGAAGGTGTCGGAGATGTCGCCCATGTCGATGTCGAAGCCGCCGCGCAGCGGACCGGTACCGGTGACGGTCGTCGCCCGGTCGGTGATCTCCACGCGGGCGCCCGCCCGGGCCAGGACCCGGACGAAGCCGAGGTCGCCCTGGACGCTGCCCGTGCCGAGTCCCGGCACGGTGATGCCGCGCCCCGTGACGGCGGCCGCGGCGAAGGCGTACGACGCGGTGGAGGCGTCCGGCTCGATGTCCAGGTCGGCGGCCCGGTAGCCGCCGGGCAGCACCTGGATCGTCCCGTCCCCGAACTCGCCGGAGCCGTCGAACTCATCGACGTAAGCTCCGAATTGCCGCATCAGCGCCTGGGTCATCGTGATGTACGGCCGGCTCACCAGCCCGGCGCCCCGTACGACCAGCGGCGTGCGCATCAGCGGACCGGCCATCAGCAGGCCGGTGAGGTACTGGCTGCTGAGTGAGGCGTCCACGGTCAGCTCGCCGCCGGCCAGACCCCGGGCCGCGACCGTCAGCGGCAGTCCGCCGACCGGCTCCGTCACCCGGGCGTCCGCGCCGAGCCCGGCCAGCGCGTCGGCCAGCGGCCGCAGCGGCCGGGCCCGCAGCTGCTCGGTCCCGGCGAAGGCGAACTCGCCCTCGCCGGCCGCCGCGAAGGGCGGCAGGAACCGGGCCGCCGTACCCGCGTCCTCACACCACACGGAGCCGCCCCCGCGCGGGGCGCCGCCCGTTCCGGTCACCTTCCAGGCGCCGTGCTCCACCGTCTCGATGCGCACTCCGAGCCCGGTCAGGGCCTCCCTGAAGGCGAGCGTGTCCTCGCTGACCAGCGGAGCCCGCAGCAGCGAGACACCCTCGGCCGCGGCGGCCAGCAGCAGCGCCCGGTTGGTGATGCTCTTGGAGCCCGGGATCCGGGCGATCAGCGCCGGCTCGCTCACCGCGTGCCCCGCTGCGCCGCGACGCGGGCCAGGCTGGCCCGGGCGGTGGCGGCCACGTTGAGGGCGGTGAAGCCGTGGCGCTCGTACAGCGTGGTGTACGGAGCGCTGGCGCCGAACTGGTCGAGCCCCACCGGGATCCCGGCGTCGCCGAGGAGCTGGTACCAGCCGAGCGCGGATCCCGCCTCGACGGAGACCCGGGCCCGCACGGCGCCGGGCAGGACCTGCTCGCGGTACTCGGGGGTCTGCTCCTGGAACCATTCCAGGCACGGCATCGACACGACCCGGGTGGCGACGCCCTCGCGCTCGAGGACGGCGCGGGCGTCCAGCGCGATGTGCACCTCGCTGCCCGTGGCGATCAGCACCACGTCGGGGGCGCCGCCGGCCGCCTCGGCCAGGACGTAGCCGCCGCGTGCGGTGCCCTCGGCCGATTCCACACCGGAAGCGGCGGAGCGGTCGAGGACCGGCAGGTTCTGCCGGGACAGGCACAGGCCGGCGGGCCGGTCGTCGTTCTCGAGTACGGTGCGCCAGGCGACGGCCGTCTCGTTGGCGTCGGCCGGGCGTACGACGTCGAGGCCGGGGATGGCGCGCAGCGACCAGAGGTGCTCGATGGGCTGGTGGGTGGGTCCGTCCTCGCCGAGCCCGATGGAGTCGTGGGTCCAGACGTAGGTGACGGGCAGCTTCATCATGGCCGCGAGACGGACCGCGGGGCGCATGTAGTCGGAGAAGACGAGGAAGGTGCCGCCGTAGGGGCGGGTCCCGCCGTGCAGGGCGATGCCGTTGAGGACGGCGCCCATGGCGTGCTCGCGGATGCCGAAGTGCAGGGTCCGGCCGTACTGGTGCCCGGCGTAGGCCTCGGTGGCCAGTTCCTC
The DNA here is from genome assembly GCF_026340675.1 of Streptomyces sp. NBC_01264. NCBI lineage: Bacteria > Bacillati > Actinomycetota > Actinomycetes > Kitasatosporales > Streptomycetaceae > Streptomyces > Streptomyces sp. NBC_01264. The sequence continues at coordinate 5,076,409 of NZ_JAPEOX010000001.1, read as the reverse complement.
GGGGATGAAGGAGGGCTCGCCCTTCATGGTGGTGAGGTTGGACTCGGCGAGGTCGGCGGAGCCGCCCCACAGTTCGGGCAGCGCCGCCGCCAGCGCGCTCAGCACCTCGCCCGACGCCTTGCGGGTGGCGATCTGCGCGCCCGCCTCGAAGACGGGCAGCGCGTCCGTCCACCCCGCGGGCAGTTCGCGCACGCTGATCCGGTCGAACTCGGCCGCCCGCTCGGGGGCGCCGGCGCGCCAGTCCGCGTACCGCTTCGCCCAGGCCTTCACGTCGGCGCGGGCCCGTTCGCCGATCTGCCGGGCGTGCGCGAGCACCTCGTCCGGTACCTCGAAGGAGCGCTCGGGGTCCAAGCCCATGGCCGCCTTGGTGGCCGCGGCCTCGGCCGCACCGAGCGCCGACCCGTGGATCTTTCCGCTGTTCTGCTTGCCCGGCGACGGCCAGCCGATGATGGTGCGCAGCGCGACGAGCGAGGGCCGGCCGGTCTCCTCACGGGCGGCCGACAGGGCCTCGTACAGGGCGGCCATGTCCTCCACGTACGCCCCCGTCACGGTCCAGTCGACCTGCTGGACGTGCCAGCCGTAGCTGCGGTAGCGCGCGGGCACGTCCTCGGAGACCGCGATCAGCGTGTCGTCCTCGATGGAGATGCGGTTGTCGTCCCAGAGCACGACCAGGTTGCCCAGCCGCTGATGGCCCGCGAGGGAACCCGCCTCGTGGCTGATGCCCTCCTCCAGGTCTCCGTCGGAGACGAACGCCCAGACGGTGTGGTCGAAGGGGCTCTCGCCCGGGGCGGCGTCCGGATCGAACAGACCGCGCTCGCGGCGGGCCGCCATCGCCATCCCGACCGCGTTGCCCAGGCCCTGGCCGAGCGGGCCGGTCGTGGTCTCGACGCCGGGGGTGTGCCCGTACTCGGGGTGCGCCGGGGTCAGACTGCCCTCGGTGCGCAGCGCCTTGAGGTCGTCGAGTTCCAGGCCGTAGCCGGAGAGGTAGAGCTGGGTGTACAGGGTCAGGCTGGAGTGCCCGCAGGAGAGTACGAAGCGGTCGCGCCCGGCCCACTGGGGGTCGGCCGGGTTGTGCCGCAGCAGCTTCTGGAACAGCAGGTAGGCGGCCGGCGCCAGGCTCATGGCGGTACCCGGGTGGCCGTGGCCCGCGGCCTCCACGGCGTCGATCGCCAGCGCGCGGGCGGTGTCGACGGCGCGCCGGTCCAGGTCGCTCCACTCGAAGGTACGGGGGGACCTGTGCTGGGGGCTGCTCGTCATGGTGCTCGGGACTCCTCTGCTCGGCCGGGCCGCGGGGCTCGACTGGGTACTGGTCACACGCTGGTCTTGCGGTCGAGTACGAGGTCGTGCCCGACGATGTACGCGGCCGCGTCGGAGGCGAGCCAGACGACGGTGTCGGCGATCTCCTCGGGGCTGCCTCCCCGGCCGAGCGGGCAGGGGCTGATGGCGTTGATCCGGATGGCCTTGCCGAAGTACTCCTTGGCCGCGGTCCGGGTGAGCGCGCTGACCGCCGCCGTCGACGCGGCGTACGCGCCCAGGCCCGGGAGCATCCCCTGGGATCCGATGTTGCTGGCCGTGTTGACGATGACCCCGCCGCCGGCCCGTTCCATGTGGGCGATCTCGTGCTTCATGGACAGCCAGACGCCGGTCAGGTTGGCCGTCAGGCTCTGCGCCCAGGCGGCCTCGCTGATGTCGGCGACGTGCTGGTGCGGGCCGAGCTCCGTGGTGTTGTTGAAGGCCACGTGCAGTGCCCCGTGGCGGTGTACGGTCTCGGAGACGATGTGGGCGGCGCCGGCGTCGGCGCCTTCCGTGGCGTCCGAGACCTCGCCGACCACGCTGTCGGCCCGGCCGCCTTCGTCGTGGATCAGCTTGACCGTCGCGTCGAGCGTCTCCTGGTGTCGGCCGGCGACCACCACCAGGGCTCCGAGCCGGGCGAAGGCCACCGCCGCTGCCCGGCCGATGCCTTCGCCACCTCCGGTCACGAGGACGACCCGGCCGTCGAACCGTTCAGACATCAGTGTTCTCCTGATTCTCCGCAGGGACTCCGAGAAGGCGCCGGCTCGCGCCGAGCGCATTCGACCAGCGGCCACCTTGCAAGGAAACGGGCCTGACCGGGCAGTGCACTTGGGGCACTTCGTCAGGTCCTGGATCCATCTGACGGACTGCGCGGCCCCCCTTTGACACCCCGGCCGGGCGGGCGGAGGCTGCACGCCGGTAAGCGACCGAAAGGGAGATCAATGCTGACGCTTTCGTGGACCCGTCCGGTCGTCGACGCAGGTCAGGAAGGTCATGGCGGTCCCACCCGGGAGAAGCTGTGGCAGGCCCTGCTGCACAAGGCGGAGCATCCGACGGACTATGTGCCCGCCATCGCGGAATGCCGGATCCACGATCGGTACGCGGACGGACTCCTCCGGGAGATCCGGCGCGGACAGCACACGTTCCTCCAGCGGGTCACCGCCCAGGAGAGCGCCGGACGCATCGTCTACCGGTACCTGGACCACACCGACATCACGGAGATACGCAACGAGATCGGCGAGGACGGGGAGGGGCGGCTCACCCTCACGCTGAGCATCACCCTGACCGAGGACAGGACGGCCGCGGTCCTGGAGCAGAACCCGTATCTGCGGCACCTGGACGACGACTTCCACGGCACGCTGGACGCCATGACGGCCGTTCTGCGCCAGGTCTCCACGGAGCCCGGGACGACGGGGACGCGAACGGCCCCTCCCGACCCGAACGGGTCGTGAGGGGCCGTTTCGCCGCCGCCCTCGGTACGGGCCCCGGACTCCGACCAGGCCTCGGACCAGTCCTCAGATCAGGCCCAGGCCCGGCAGCCCGGGCAGCGTGTGCACGCCCTCGACCGTCGCCTCGACGTCGAACACCGTGTACTGCACCGGTGCCCGCCCGATGAGCTCCGCCGCCCGCGGGGCGAGCGGCCGGGCCGCTGCCTCCGCGGACTCCCAGAGCAGCACCGCGCCCCAGCGCTCGGTCCCCGGATCCGCGATCCAGAACTTCAGCCGCAGACCCTCGACCGACGCGAACCGGTCGACCGCCTCGTCACGCAGGTACGACCGCATCGACTCGATGCTGTGCCCCGAGCCGGCCAGATCCCACCAGGCCACCGTCGCCTTCATACGAGCTGCTCCTGCAGCAGTCCGGCCAGGGCCTCGCCGACGATGCGGACGCCGTCCTCCGTGAGCACCGACTCGGCGTGGAACTGCATCGACCGGAAGCCGGGCCCGCGCAGCGCGTGCACCTCGCCGGTCCCCGCCTCCCGGCACACCTGGACCGTGCCGAGGCCGGGCACCTCGGCCGTGTCCGAGGCGCTCTGCGCCGCGAAGGTGTTGTAGAAGCCGACGCGCTCGCGCCGCCCGAACAGCTCGATCTCCCGCTGCACCCCCTGGTTGGGCTGCTCCCTGCGCCGCAGGCCGAAACCGAGCTTGGTGCTGAGCACCTGGTGGCTGAGGCAGACGGCGAGGAACGGGCGCCGCTCCGTGAGGAGGGTGTCGACCGCGGCCCGCAGGTGCGCGATCTTCGGGTGGTCCACCTCCCGCGGGTCGCCCGGTCCCGGCCCCATGACCACGAGGTCGTACGGGGCGAAGTCGTAGGGCTCGTCGAAGCGGCTGACGGTGACCTCCGCGTCGAGGGCCCGCAGTTGGTGCCCGATCATCGCGGTGAAGGTGTCCTCCGCGTCGACCACCAGCACCTTGCGGCCCGCGAGCAGCGCGACCGGCCGGGCGCGGTCGGCCTCGTCGTCCAGCCAGAAACCGGCGATCGTGTCGTTGCGCCGGCTGAGCGCCGCCCGTACCTCGGGGTGGTCGCCGAACCTGCTCGGTCCGGGCTCCTCGAACACGGCCAGCAGACCGGAGGCCTTGGCGCGGGTCTCGGCGACCTCGGACAGCGGGTCGGAGTGGCGCACGAGCGTGGCGCCGACGCCGATCCGCATCCGCCCCCCGTCGTCGATGTCGGCGGTCCGGATGAGGATCGCCGAGTCCAGCGTGCGCTCGCTGTTCTCGTCCTGGCCGATGAGGGCCAGCACGCCGCTGTAGTAGCCGCGTCCCTGCGGCTCGTACTTCTTGATGACCCGGCCCGCGCTCTCCAGCGGGGACCCGGTGACCGTCGGCGCGAACAGCGTCTCGTGGAGGATCTCGCGCGGGTCGCGGGAGGTGCGGCCCTCGATGAAGTACTCGGTGTGCGCGAGCCGGGCCATCTCCTTCAGATAGGGCCCGACGACCCGGCCGCCCGAATCGCAGATCCGGGCCATCATCTTGAGTTCCTCGTCGACGACCATGTACAGCTCGTCGGCCTCCTTGCGGTCGGCGAGGAAGTCCATGACGCCGCGCAGTTCGGGGCCCGAGGCGGGGAAGCGGTAGGTGCCGCTGATGGGGTTCATCACGGCCCGGCCGCCCGCCACGCTCATGTGGCGCTCGGGAGAGGCGCCGACGAGGGTGCGGTCGCCGGTGTGCACGACGAAGGTCCAGTACGCGCCGGTCTCCCGCTCCAGCAGCCGGCGGAAGATCCGCAGCGCCGTGGCGACGGAGTAGTCGCCGACGTCGGCCACGAACGAGCGCTTCAGCACGAAGTTGGCGCCCTCGCCGGTGCCGATCTCGTCCGCGATGACACGGCGGACCGTTTCGGCGTACGTGTCGTCGTCGATGTCGAAGTCGCCGCCGGGTACGAGGTGGACGGGTCCGTCGGGGATCTGCCGCAGCACGGCGTCGAGCGGCACCTGCGTCTGCTCGTCGATCACCATGGCGAGCAGCGGGGTGCTGTCGTCCGGTGCCTCGAAGCCGCGCTCGGCGAGCTGCCGGTACGGGATCAGGGTGAGTACGTCCTGACGCGCGCCACCGCCCTCCACCACCTCGCCGAGGGGTACGTCGGCCAGTGTCGCGGCCTCGGTGAACGACCCGAGGAACAGGTCGAGCCGACCGGTGGGAACGGTCTCCGGGCGGTGGATCAGCGCGAAGGCCGGCGGCCGGTCGCCCAGGATCCGGCCCAGCTGGTCCTCGGTCATGCCGAAACCCTTTCCGCGTACGCGTCCACCCGGTCCGGGAGGGCCGTGAGGAGCTGCTTCGTGGTGGTCAGGGCGGCGCACCGGCCGGCCGCGTACTCCAGCGTCATCCGGTGCTCCGCCCAGCTGAAGTCGGCGATGGCATCGGCGACCAGGAAGGGCTGGATGTCGTTGGTGAAGGCCTCCACCGCCGTCATCAGGACGCCCACGTGGGCGTACACGCCGCAGATGATCAGCTGGTCGCGGCCCTGTGCGCGCATCCGCTCCAGCAGATCGGTCTTGAAGAAGGCGCTGTAGCGCCACTTGGTGAGCATCCAGTCCCCGGCGGCCGGCGCCACCGGGTCCACGACCTGGCGGTGTTCGGGGCTCGGCCGCATGCCCGGGCCCCAGAAGTCCGCGAGCAGGCCGCGCTCCTGGGGGGTCATGCCGCCGGGCTGCGCCGTGTAGGCGACCGGAATGCCGAGCGCCGCCGCGCGTACGCGCAGTTCTCCGGCGTTGCGGGTCAGGTCCACGACGGGCTGTTCACCCGCGGGGAAGGCGGTCAGGAAGTACTTCTGCAGGTCGTGCACCAGCAGTACGGCGCGGTCCGGGTCGACTTCCCAGTCGACGGCGGTGGCGGGCAGGTCGGCTGCCGAGGGCATCGGATACGGGCTGATCGCAGGTATGCCTGCCATACGTTTCTCCCTCTCGTTCACGGTCTCGTTGACGGTTGGTCGACTGGTCACACCGGTCTCAGGCACCGAGGGCCGCACCGCCGTCCACGGTGAGGTCGTGCATCGTGATGTGCGCGGCCTTGTCGGAGAGCAGGAAGACGACCGCCTCGGCGACGTCCTCAGGGCGGGCGATCTTGCCGAGCGGGATGCCGACGCGGTAGGAGCCCGGCACCCCTTCGATGGAGGCCTTCGCACTGCTCTCGTCCTGCCACATCGAGGTGAGCATCGGGGTGTCCGTGGATCCCGGCGCCACGATGTTGGCGCGGATCCCGAACTTGGCGACCTCCAGGCCCAGACACTTGGTGAACATGGTCGCGGCCGCCTTCGAAGCGGCGTACGCGGCCATCTCCGTCCGTGCGGTGCCCGCGGAGTTGGAGGCGATCGTGACGATCGCCCCGCGTCCGCGCGGCACCATGCGGTTGACGACGGAGCGCGACACGAGGAACACGCCCGTGGTGTTGACCGCGAACGTCGTGCTCCACTCCTGGTCGGTGAGGGCACGGGCCTCGGCGAGCCGGAGCACTCCGGCGGCGTTGACGAGGAAGTCGAGGGGGCCCACGAGCGCCTCCACGTCGTCCACCAGCGCCTCGACGTCCGCGCTGGAGGTGACGTCGCCCGGGAACGCTTCGACGCGGCCTCCTTCCTCGGTCACCGACTTGGCCAGGTCGCGCAGCCGGGTCGCGTCCATGTCGACCGCGGCCACCCGGACGCCCAGGGCGGCCAGTGCGCGGACAATGGCCGCGCCTATACCGCCGGCCGCTCCGGTGACGAGAGCGATTTTTCCTTCCATGACGGGAACGCCTCTCTCTATTTCAGTCTCAGCCGCGCCAGGCGGATACGACTTCGACAGCCTGGTCGGAATTGAGGCGCGGGTCGCAGAACGAGGTGTACTTCTCGCCCAGCTCGCTGACGTGGTATTCGTCGCGCACGCATTCGTGCACGGCGTCGGGAGTGGTTTCCAGATGAAGTCCGGCCGCGACTCCGCCGTTGTCGACGACGGCCGCCTGGAATTCCTCGACCTCGCGCACGACGACCGTGGTGTAGCGGGTCTTGTAGCCGCCGGGCGCACTGACGGTGTTTCCGTGCATGGGGTCGCACATCCAGAGCACGGGGTGCCCGGCCTCGCGGACCGCGCGGACCAGTTCCGGCAGCTTTTCGGCAGCCGTGCCCGCCCCCATCCGGGAAATCAGCGTCAGCCGTCCCGGCTCGCGCTGCGGGTCGAGGCGGCCGCACAGCTCGACCAGCTCGGCCGGGGTCATCTTCGGGCCGACCTTGGTGGCGACGGGGTTGGAGATGGACGCGAACAGCTCGACGTGGGCGCCGTCCAGCTCGCGCGTGCGCTCGCCGATCCAGGGCCAGTGCGTCGAGGTGAGCAGCACCGAGCCGTCGGGCTGGGTGCGCAGCATCGGGACCTCGTAGTCCAGCAGCAGGGCCTCGTGGCTGGTCCACACCGGGGCCTCGGCCACGGAGGGCCGCCGCTCGCCGTGCCAGCCCAGCGTCCGCATGGCGCCGGCGGCCGCACGGTAGCCGGTGACCAGCCGCTGCGGGTCGGGCCGGCGCAGCTCGGCGTCGGGTTCCGGGCTGTTGACCATGTGACCGCGGTACACCGGGAGTTCGACGCCCTGGACGATCTCGGTGTTGTTGGACCGGGGCTTGCCGAACTGCCCCGCGAGCCGGCCCACCCGCAGGACGGGCTTGAGCGAGCGCGTCTTCATGACGCCGGCCAGCACGTCCAGGAGCGCCGCCTTGCGGGCCACGTATCCGGGGGAGCACTCGGCGGGGTCCTCGGCGCAGTCCCCGCCCTGGACGATCTGCACCTCGCCCCGCGAGGCCGCGGCCAGCAGGACCCGCAGGGTCTCGACGTCCTCCGCGCGAACAAGAGCGGCCGAGTCCTCGATTTCGGCCCTCGCATTCGCCAGGGCGTCTTCGTCTGGCCAAACGGGCTGCTGGCCCGCCGGCGCTGATTTCAAGCGCGCGACACCGTACATGTGGCACCTCCCGGTACTGAACCTGCCGTGACATCGGATGCAGCCAGAAGCCTGCGAAGAAAAGAATGAGTCAACCACCAGAGATTCACCGATTCGTCAGGTGGCTACATTTTCGGTCACGTCGGCGCGTCGGCCCGGAATTCGACATGACGCATTACCCGGATCCATGGGATCGACGGGCGGTGCACACATTAAAGTCCGCGCGCGTCAGGGGGTCTCAGGCGGTGATCCGCACGCACCTGACACAGAGCCGACCATTCAGGGACGGCTCAAGTCGTGGACACCTAAGGTCGGGACCGTGGTGAGTCAAGAAGCGCGAGACCTGCTGAAACAACTGGCGTCCGAAGGCGTCTCACCGTGGCTGAGTGCGCACGGCCCCGAGGAGTTCGAGACGAGCGTCCGGCATCCGGTGCTGGGCACCCATTTCCACAACGCCCTGGTGCCCCCGGGCAGTACCCTCGCGCTGCTCCAGCGGGCCTGCGACCTGCTGCGGCCCGTGTTCGAGGCGACCGACGGCGCCGTCGGCCACGTCTCCGTCCCGGTGTCCCCCCGGTGGGCCCACGACGCGCACGCGCTGCGGTCCGCGGCCCGCGCCCTGCACCGGCAACTGGCGCGCCCCAACGTGCTCGTACGGATCCCCGCGACCCCGGCGGGGCTGGAGACCATGGCCGACTGCCTGGCCGAGGGCATCGGGGTGCACGCCTCGATGGTCTTCTCGGCCGGGCGGTACGCCGAGGTGCTCGATGCCTACGTCGACGGGCTGGAGCGTTCGCTCGCGTCCGGCCGGTCGCTGGACGACGCCCTGATGGTGGCCTCGTTCCCGGTGGGGGTGTTCGACGCGGAGGTCGAGTCCCGGCTGGACGGGCTGGGGGTCGACCCGGGCCACGAGGTCCGGGGCGCGGCGGGTCTGGCCGTCGCCCGCACGCTGTACCGGCTCCGGGAGGACCGGCTGTCCGGGGGCTGGTGGCGGGTGCTGCGGGCCAACGGGGCACCGCAGCCACGGCTGTTGTGGACCACCGGGGGCACCGACGTGGGCGCGCTCATCGGCTGGAACACGGCGCTCGCGCTGTCGGTGGACACCCTGGAGGAGGCGGCGCGCCGGCCGAACCTGAGCGGGGACACCCTGCTCACGAGGAAGGACGAGGGAAAGGGCGCGCTGGGCGCGCTGGAGCGGCTCGGTGTCTCCCCCTCCCGGGTCGCGGCCGAGCTGGAGACGGCGGAACTCGCCCGCCTCCAGCACGACTGGGACGTCAGGACCGGATCGTCTGCCGCTGCCTCTCCGGGAAACGGGCCTGCGTCAGTGCCAGGAACGGGGCAGCCTTGACCGCCGTCTCCTCGTACTCCGTGTGCGGGTCGGACAGGGCCACCACGGCCCCTCCGACTCCGTACCGGACCCGGTCCGGCGTGATCGTCGCGGTACGGATCACGATGCTCAGATCGGCGGCGCCGGAGAGCGAGAAGTAGCCGATGGCTCCGGAGTACACCCCGCGCGGGCCCGCCTCCAGACGGTCGATGATCTGCATGGTGCGGATCTTGGGAGCGCCGGTCATCGAGCCGCCGGGGAACGCGGCGCGCACACAGTCCAGCGCGCTCAACTCCGGCCGCTTCCACGCCCGTACGGTGCTCACCAGCTGATGGACCGTGGCGTAGCGCTCCACCCGGAAGAGGTCTTCGGCCTCGACCGAGCCCGGCAGCGCGCAGCGGCCGAGGTCGTTGCGGACCAGGTCGACGATCATCAGGTTCTCCGAGCGGTCCTTCTCGTCGCTCAGCAGGTCCGCCACCAGGGCTGCGTCCTCCTCGGGAGTGGCACCGCGCGGGCGGGTGCCCTTGATGGGCGAGGACTCCATCAGCCCGTCGCGGGAGACCCGCAGGAACCGCTCGGGCGAGCTGCTGAGCACCGACAGCTCACCGAACTGGAGGAGGGCGGCGAACGGCGCGGGGCTGGTGCGCCGCATCGCGCGGTACGCGGTCCAGGGGTCGACGGTGGTGTCGGACTCCGCCATGTTGGTCAGGCAGACCTCGTAGGTCTCCCCCGCGGTGATCTCCTCCAGGCAGGTGTCGATGAGGTCCAGGTAGGCGGCGCGGTCGTGGCGCAGCCGGATCTCACCGCCCGATCCGGCGGTCTCGGGGGCCGGCAGCCGCAGGCCCGCGAGGCGCGCGAGGCGCTCCTCGGTCCCGGTCAGCCAGTGCCGGGCCTCGGCGTCGTCCCCCTCCGCGAGCGCGAGGAGATGGGTGGTGTTCGTGACGTGGTCGAAGACCAGGGCCCGGTCGGCGAAGACCATCGTGGCGTCGGCCACGGGCGAGCGGTGCACGAGATCGCCGCCGCACTCGGCCTTCAGCTCGTAGCCGAGGTAGCCGACCCAGCCGAGGGCGAAGTCGAAGGGCAACTCCTCGTCCCCGGTGGGGAGCTCGGTACGGATCGAGCGCAGGTCCCGGTCGAGCCACTCCATGAAGGGGCCCGCGACGAGTCCGCCGTCGCCGCCCCGCGACTCCACGGTGACGACCCTGCTCCACACGTCGGCCGTGGCCACCCGGGCGAGCGGGCCGGTGGCGTCGCCCATGACGGAGAACCGGCCGCGATCGGCTCCGGGCCGGCTGCTGTCCAGCCAGTAGGCGTGGTCGTTGCCCCGGAAGAGCCGGTCGTAGACGGCCTCGGTGTCCCAGTCGGTGGTCACGCGGCTGGTGAGCAGCCTGAGCTCACGGGTCGGCGCGGGCTCGGACGGTGCAGCGGGCACGGGCGCAGGCGTAGGCGCGAGTACGGGCGGCGCGGGTACCGGCGCGGGTGCGGGCACCGCGCGGTGTGCTCCGTACGTCCTGCTCAACCGGGCGAAATTCGCCAGCAGTTCCTTGCCGTACTCACTGCAGATCGACTCGGGGTGGAACTGCACGCCCCACATCGGGCGCGTACGGTGCCGCAGCCCCATCAGTATTCCGTCCGGAGTCCATGCGGTGGCCTCCAGCTCGTCGGGCAGGTCGGTCACGGCGAGCGAGTGATACCGCACCACCTCCATCGGCGAGGGCAGTCCGGCGAACAGGCCGGTGCCTTCGTGGAGGACGGGCGAGGTGCGCCCGTGGCGCGGCTGCGGCGCGCGGTCCACGGTGGCGCCGTGCATCAGGCCGATCCCCTGGTGTCCGAGGCAGATGCCCAGCAGCGGCAGGTCAGTCCGCTGGATGGTCTCTGCGCAGATACCGAAGTCGGCGGTCCGGCCGGGGGTTCCCGGCCCCGGCGAGACGACGATGTTGTCGAAGGCGGCCAGGTGAGCGGGCCTCCAGTGCGGATCGTCGTTGCGGACGACTTCCGGCTCCGTGCCGTTAACCTCGGTCAGAAGGTGGAACAGGTTGTACGTAAAAGAGTCGTAGTTGTCGATGAGTAGCGTGCGCACGATGAAACTCCCCCGGTATTGATTCAGACTCCGAGCGGCAGGATCTCGAGCAGCATGTGCTCGACCATGTCTTCGCCGTACTCGCCCTCGCGGACCCGCTGCCCCGCCACCAGGCGCAGCTCGCGCCCGCAGTCGGCGGCGATCTCGTGCAGCGCGGCCAGGTCGCCGCGGTCGCTGAAGTGCAGCAGCACGGATCCGCCCGCGGTGGTCCAGAGCACGGACTGCTCCAGGAACCTGCGGTGCGTCTGGTAACCAGTGTCCACGTACGCCCGCTCGTGCACCGACTTGTACTCGTAACTCTCGGGGCCCATCACGTAGTTGGAGCTCCAGAAGACGATGTCGAACCGCTCGTCCTCGCCCAGCCCCGAGAACAGATCGCTGTGCACGGCCCGCAGACGGTCGGTCACCCCGTGTCTGTCCGCGTTGACGTGCGCGTTCTCCACGGCGGAGGGGCTGATGTCGGCCGCCACCACCCGGTCGTAGCCCGCCAGCGCGCTCATCACGGCCACGACCCCGGTGCCGCAGCCGATCTCCAGGAACGAACCCGAACGCGGGGTCTCCTGCGGGTGGCCGAGTCCCAGGAGTTCCAGGGCGATCCCGGTGGAGGGGGAGTAGACGGGGGCGAAGACCTCGTCGAACAGGTCCCAGTTCCGGCCGGCCAGCGTGAACTCCCGGGGACGGTCCTCCCGGGTCAGGGACAGGTGACTGCGCAGCAGGGACCGCTCGAAGCTCTTGAGCCGGGTCGCATCGTGGATCTGTGACACCTGAGACATGGGGGAACTTCTCCAACATCGGCAGTCGTGGTCGCGCTGGTGACGGCACCGGAGCGCTCGGTGATCACCCTGCCGTCGTGGCAGTGCCTGCCAGAAGGTGTCCAGGTGACAGCATCGGTCATGGGGAGTGGTGGCCCGATCACCCTCCGCGTCTCTGACCTCGCCGAACGCCCGCGAGATTCTTGACCAGATCTTGCCTAAAGGGCTACGTTCATGCAGGCCAGAGAGCGATTGGACCGTCAAAGGTCCGGTTGTGAACGGCTTGTGAACCGGGGGGCGGTATAGACGTGGTCGACCATGCCTACGAGATGCTGGAACTGCTGAACAGAGAGGCGCCGGCATCCGCATTCGATGACGCGGTACGAAAGGCGCGCGAATCCGGCATGTCCGGTGCCGCGCTCGCCCAGTTGACCAGGGCGAGGGACCAAAGCCTTGGAGTACGGGCCCTTTTCGTCCGCCGCCAGCAGCGCGAAGCCGGCCTGGCCGCTCTCGTGGACACCGCGCGCGACCTGACCCTTCCGTACGACGTGGACGCCCTGCTCAAAGTCATCACGCGGCGGGCCCGGCTGCTGCTGGGGCTCGACATGGCCTGGGTCGCCCTCGACGACGCCGAGAGCGGGTGCTCCCTGGTGCGCTCGGCGGACGGCCACGCCTCGGCGCTGACCATCGGGTTCGCCGTCCCGCTGGACGGCGGCGTCGGCAAGCGGGCCGTCGACGGAGCCTCGCCGTTCTGGTCGGCCGACTACATGAACGACCAGAGCTTCCGGCACAGCAAGGTCATCGACGAAGTGGTGCAGGCCGAGGGCCTGCGCGCCGTCATGGCCATCCCGCTCCGGCACGAGGGCACCACGTGGGGCTCCCTGTACGTCGCGGACCGCAACATCCGGCACTTCACGCCCGACGAGACCTCCCTCATGAGCTCCCTCGCCGACCTCGCGACGGTCGCGATCGAGAAGGCCCGCCTGCTCGAGCAGACCCGGTACGAAGTCGTCGAGCTGGAACAGGGCACCTCCCGCGCCCTGGACTCCTCCACCACCGCCCGCCGGCTCCGGGAGACGCACGGCCGCCTGCTCGACCTCGTGCTGCGCGGCGACGGCCTCGGCAACCTGACCGCCGAGGCGGCCAAGGACCTCGGCGGCACCCTCCTCGTACGGGACTCGGCGGGACGGACCCTCGCCGGCCCGGGCGCCGGCCTCCCGGAACTGGACGAGGCCCTGGTCCGCACCGCCCTGCTCGACGCCCACACCGACCGACTGCCCCGGAACGCGGGCGACGGGGTGTGGGTCGCCTCGATCGCCGCGGGCGACGAGATGCTGGGCACGCTCGTCCTGGCCACCGACACCCCGGTCACCGACCACCGCCTCCAACTCCTCGCGCTCACCGCCCAGGTGACCGCCGTAGTCCTGCTGATGAACCAGGGCATGGCCGCCGCCGAAGGGCACATACGCGACGAGTTCTTCCACGACCTGCTGCGCGGCCCGTCGCTGTCGCCGGCGCTGATCGCGGAGCAGAGCCGCCGCCTCGGGCTCAACCTGGACGAACCCCACGTCGTCGTGATCGCCCGCCCCGAAGGGGGGATCCAGGGCCGAGTGGCCGCCTGGGCCGCCTCGTACTCCAACCGCCACCACGGCCTCAAGAGCGTGGACGGCGACCTCGTGGTGCTGCTGCTCCCCGGCACCGCGGCGGGCGACATCGCCAGGACGGCGGCCAAGGAGCTCTCCGCGGTGCTCGGCAAGCCGGTCACCGCCGGCTCGGCCGGGCCGACCGACACCCCGGCGGCGATCGTCCACCTGTACCAGGAGGCCCGGCGCTGCCTGGACGCGGTGACCGCACTCACCGGCATCGGCAGCAGCGCCTCCCCCGAGGAGCTGGGCTTCCTCGGTGTCCTGCTCTCCGAGAAGCCGGACATCGCCGGGTTCATCAACGACACCATCGGTCCGGTGCTCGACTACGACGACCAGCAGTACACCGAGCTGATCCGCACCATGGAGGCGTACTTCGCCTCGGCCAACAGCCCGTCTCGGGCGGCGGAGTCCCTGCACGTGCACCCCAACACCGTCTCCCGCAGGCTGGAGCGGATCACCGAGATCCTCGGCGAGGACTGGCAGAAGCCGACCCAGGCCCTCCAGGTGCAGCTCGCCCTCCAGCTGCAGCGCACCCGCAAGGCCCTCGACCAGGAGCGGCGGCGGCAGAACAGGCACGCCGTCGGCTGATCCCGGCGACATTCCCCGGACTGCCTAGTGCTCCGCGGCGCGCTGGGTGAGGACCCGGACCGCGTGCGCGGCGGAGGCCAGGGTGGTGTGCCGGTGCCAGCCTTCGAAGGAGCGGCCGCCGAAGTCGGTGAGCCCCACCTTCTGGGCGACGTTGGTGAAGTCGGCCTCGACCTGCCGCGCCCGCTTCGCCAGCCGCAGCAGCGCACCCGGGTGCGCCTGCGTCATGTCGGTGACCCAGCACTGGTCGGGCCAGCCGCGCGGATCGCTCCACTCGCCGAACAGCAGCTGCGGCCTGGGAGCGTTCGGCAGCTCCACGCGTACGGTGACCACCAGGCTGACGCGGGGCCGCCCGGTGGACGGGTCCCGCCAGCTCACCGGCCGGCGCAGGGTGCGCGCCATCAGGAGCAGCTGGTGCGCGGCGAGTTCGCGGTTGGCCGCGCCCGGCAGGACCGCGTCCACGCACCGGACGCGCAGGGAGCCGCGGGCCGGCGCGACGAAGTGCGTTCCGCTCGGCTCGAAGCGTCGTGCGACCGCCGCGGGATCGAGGTCGGGAACGTCGAGCAGCACGGGACGGGTCCGCCCCACCCAGCCCCGCAGTTCCTCCACGGCTCCGGCGACCAACTCCAGCGGGGTGGAGGCCAGTTCGGATTCACCGGCGTTCGGTGACAGCGGACCGATGCTGTCGCGCCACTTCCGGGAGAGGGTCAGGCGCCAGTTCACCGGGCAGCTCTGCTCCTCACCCACCGACCAGACCCCGTAGGCGGCCTGGCTGTTGACCATCTGCCCGAGCTCGGGCACGAACCGGCGGTCCACGCCCACCGACTCCGTGCCGGCCTTGGAAATCACCACCGGCTGCACCACCCAGGCCTGGGGCGGCAGTGCCCGCTCCAGGTAGCGGGCCAGCGCGGCCCGTACCCGGCCCCAGTCCCAGGTGGAGGAGACGACGAAGTGGTGCAGGCTCTGTTCGGCCGCCCGGTCCCCGACGTACGCGGCGATGTTCCGGATCGACTTGCGCCCCTCGGCCTGCAGCAGGCCGCGCAGGTACACCTCGCCCTTGCGCCGCTGGTCGCTGCGCGGCAGCGAGGCGAACAGCTCGGCACAGAGCTCGCCCACGACCAGGTCCGGTACGAACCGGCTGCTCAGCGTGGACAGGCGTTCAAGACTCGTGACGGTCATTGCGGATCCATCCCTTCCCCCGTGTTCTCCGACGCTCCTCAACCCTGCGGTGGGGAGCGGTCCGAGAACCAGGTGGACCCGTCACACACATTCGCCCGTGCGTGCAGGGCGGGCCATCAGACCGGCATGTGCCGCGTCGTCCCGCCGATCACCCGACGGGGTCCGCGACACGGACTTCGGCCGGGCCGGAGGGGGTCCGGCCCGGCAGGACCCGCCGGGACCGTCCGGCGGCGGCGCCCCATGGTGACCGGGCCACCGTCCACACCGCCCGGAAGGCCGCGGTGTGGTGGCCCCGTCACCCATCTCCAGGTCAGCCGGTGGCTCCGGCCGCTGCCTCCAGGACCAGGCGGATCTCCGTGACCTCGTAGCCGGCGCGGGTGAAGGCGGCGGCCATCGGGACGTTCACGGTGTCCGTGGTGGCGGTGATCCGGTCGGCTCCCTCGGAGGCGTGGAAGCGGGTGATCTCGGCGAGGATCTCGTCGATCAGGCCCTGGCCGCGCTGCTCGGGGACCACGCCGAGGTAGCCGACGTTGCGGTGGTACGGGGTCGCGGAGGGGATCGCCAGGCCG
Source organism: Streptomyces sp. NBC_01264 (assembly GCF_026340675.1). NCBI lineage: Bacteria > Bacillati > Actinomycetota > Actinomycetes > Kitasatosporales > Streptomycetaceae > Streptomyces > Streptomyces sp. NBC_01264. The sequence goes on along the minus strand of NZ_JAPEOX010000001.1, from coordinate 5,060,586 downwards.
GCGAGGGTGCCGTCGGGCAGGTGGGCCAGGCGCCACCAGGAGCGCTCGCCGGGGCAGTCGGTGTAGAACTCGATGTCGTCGCGCGCCAGTTCCTCGGCGTCGATCGTGCGGAGCTCGTTCTGCGTGTGCAGGTCCAGGCTCCCGGACGAGAGGCGGACGAAGGCGTCGAGGAATTCCTCGTCGGTGCCTTCGCGGAAGACGAGGCGGCCGGTGGGCTCGGCGGTGCCGGCGGCCGGGGTCCACTCGAAGCGGAGCCGCTCGATCTCGCGGACCAGACCGGAGGCGGCGGCGGCCTTCTGGCGCCAGGCGACCGCGTCGGCCATGCCGTCCGGGGAGGTGCGCCAGTCGCGCGGCAGCGAGAGGTTGTACTCGGGGAGCTTGCCGAAGGCCTCGTGCCCGGCGGCGAGCAGCCCGGCGGCGACGGCGGCCGGGTCGGCCACGGAGCTCCGAACCTGGAGGCAGTCGAGCGCGTTCGGGCTCTCCTTGTCGGCGCGGCCCCACCACAGGGCGCGGGCCAGGATCTCGCCGTTCTCGTCCTCGGCGAACCAGGTCCACTCGGGGCGCATCTGGCCCGCGGCGAACTCTTCGCGGATCTTCTCGGGGGTGAGGGCGGGGACGGGGCCGTCGGCCGGGTAGGCCAGAGCGCGGTCCAGGTCGGTGGAGTCTGCTGTGGCAGCGCGGAAGTACATGGACCGATGGTCACATCGGATGAGGGTGTTCCCCAAGAGGTTTCTGCACGTCAGAGGCGGTGCAGGGACATTGCGGGGGTGGTTTTGCATGAAATCCCGGCCTCCGGGTGGGTACCCGGAGGCCGGTCCTCGGGGCCGTCAGGACCAGGTGATCAGACGGCGGGGGTGCTCCAGGACGGCGGCGATGTCCGCGAGGAAGCGGGAGCCGAGTTCGCCGTCGATGAGGCGGTGGTCGAAGGACAGCGCCAGGGTGGTGACGTGGCGGGCCTTGACCTTGCCCTTGTGGACCCACGGCTGGAGCTTGATCGCGCCGACCGCGAGGATCGCGGACTCTCCGGGGTTCAGGATGGGCGTACCGGTGTCGACGCCGAAGACGCCGACGTTGGTGATGGTGATCGTGCCCTGCTGCATGTCCGCCGGGGAGGTCTTGCCCTCGCGGGCCGTGGCGACCAGTCCGGACAGGGCCTGCGACAGCTCGCCGAGCGTCTTGGCGTGGGCGTCCTTGATGTTCGGGACGATCAGCCCGCGGGGCGTGGCCGCCGCGATGCCCAGGTTGACGTAGTGCTTGAGCACGATCTCCTGGGCCGCCTCGTCCCACGAGGCGTTGACGTCCGGGTTCCGGCGGATCGCCACGAGGACGGCCTTGGCGATCAGGAGCAGCGGGTTGATCCGGAGCCCCGCGAGGTCCGGGTCCTCCTTGAGCTCCTGGACCAGCTTCATCGTGCGGGTCACGTCGAAGGTGATGAACTCCGTGACGTGCGGCGCGGTGAAGGCGGAGCCGACCATGGCCTGGGCGGTGACCTTGCGGACGCCCTTGACCGGGATACGGGTCTCGCGGGCGGACCCGGACACCTCGGCCGGGGCCTGCGCCGGAGCCGGGGCCTGTACGGGAGCCGCCGGAGCGGCGGCCTGGGCCACCGGGACCGCCGGGGAAACGGCCTGCGGGGTGATGGCCGCGGCGGCCGCGGCGTGCACGTCCTCGCGGGTCACGACCCCGCCGTCGCCGGTGGGGACCACGACGGCCAGGTCGATGCCGAGGTCCTTGGCGAGCTTGCGCACGGGCGGCTTCGCCAGTGCCCTGCCCGCGCCGCCCTGGACGGGGACCGCCACGGGGGCGGCCGGAGCCGCCGGAGCGGGCGCGGCGTGGGCCACTCCGGTGCCGTTCTGCGCGGCGACCGCCGACTGCGGCGCGGCCTTGCGCGGGCGGCGCTTCGTGGAGGCGGTGGAGACTCCGTAGCCGACCAGGACGGGCTGGCGGGCGGCGGGGGCCTCGGGCTCCGCCTCGGCGGCGGCCACGGGAGCCGCCACGGGAGCGGCCACGGGGGCCGCCACCGGGGCTGCCGCCGCCGGGGCCTCGTCGGCCGGGCCGGTCCGGACCGAGATGATGACCTGGCCGACGTCGACCGTGACGCCCTCCTCGAAGAGGAGCGCGTGCACGACCCCGTCGAAGGGGATCGGCAGCTCGACGGCCGCCTTCGCCGTCTCCACCTCGCACACGACCTGGCCGTCGGTGACGGTGTCACCCGGCTGGACGTACCACTTGAGGATCTCGGCCTCGGTGAGGCCCTCGCCCACATCGGGCATCTTGAATTCGCGGATCGTCATCGCAGGGCTCTCCTCAGTACGCCAGCGAGCGGTCGACTGCGTCGAGCACCCTGTCCAGGCCCGGCAGGTACTCGTCCTCCAGGCGGGCCGGCGGGTACGGGGCGTGGTAGCCGCCCACGCGCAGCACGGGCGCCTCCAGGTGGTAGAAGCACCGCTCCGTGATGCGAGCGGCGATCTCCGAACCCACACCGAGGAACACCGGCGCCTCGTGGACCACCACGAGCCGGCGGGTCTTCTCCACCGACGCCTGGATCCCGTCGAAGTCGACCGGGGACATCGAGCGCAGGTCGAGGACCTCCACCGACTTGCCCTCCTCGGCGGCGGCTGCGGCGGCCTCCAGGCAGACCTTCACCATGGGCCCGTAGGCCGCCAGGGTGATGTCGGTGCCGGTCCGGGCCACGCGCGAGGCGTGCAGCGCGTCGGGGATGGCCTCGACGTCGACCTCGCCCTTGTCCCAGTAGCGGCGCTTCGGCTCGAAGAAGATCACCGGGTCGTCGCTGAGGATCGCCTGCTGGAGCATCCAGTAGGCGTCGCTGGCGTTGGACGGCGAGACCACCTTCAGGCCCGGGACGTGCGCGAACAGCGTCTCCGGGGACTCCGAGTGGTGCTCGACCGCGCCGATGCCGCCCGCGTAGGGGATGCGGATGACGACCGGCATCTTGATGGTGCCGAGCGAGCGCGCGTGCATCTTGGCGAGCTGCGTGACGATCTGGTCGTACGCGGGGAAGACGAACCCGTCGAACTGGATCTCCACGACCGGCCGGTACCCGCGCAGGGCCAGGCCGATCGCGGTGCCGACGATGCCCGACTCGGCGAGCGGGGTGTCGATGACCCGCTCCTCGCCGAAGTCCTTCTGGAGTCCGTCGGTGATGCGGAAGACGCCGCCGAGCTTGCCGACGTCCTCGCCCATGATCAGGACCTTGGGGTCCTGCTCCAGGGCCTTGCGCAGGGAGTCGTTGAGCGCCTTGGCGATGGTGAGCTTCTGTACGGCCATGACGGTCACTCCCCGCCTTCGAAGGACGCGAGGTAGGCGGCGAACTGCGCGCGCTCCTCGTCGACGAGCGCGTGCCCGTCCGCGTAGACGTTCTCGAAGATCGCCATCGTGTCGGGGTCGGGCATCGAGCGCACGACCTCGCGCACCCGCTTGCCCATGGCCTCGCTCTCCACCTCCAGCTCCGCGAAGTACGCCTCGTCGGCGGCTCCGGTGGCCAGCAGGTGGGCCTTCAGGCGCAGGATCGGGTCCTTGGCCTCCCAGGCCGCCGTCTCCTCGTCGCGCCGGTACTTCGTCGGGTCGTCGGAGGTGGTGTGCGCACCCATCCGGTACGTGAAGGCCTCCACCAGGGTGGGTCCCTCTCCCCGGCGGGCCCGCTCCAGTGCCCAGCGGGTGACCGCGAGGCAGGCCAGTACGTCGTTGCCGTCCACCCGGACGCCCGGGAAGCCGAAGCCCTGCGCGCGCTGGTAGAGCGGTACGCGCATCTGGCGCTCGGTGGGCTCCGAGATGGCCCACTGGTTGTTCTGGCAGAAGAACACCACGGGCGAGTTGTAGACCGCCGAGAAGGTGAAGGCCTCCGCCACGTCGCCCTGGCTGGACGCGCCGTCGCCGAAGTAGGCGATGACGGCCGAGTCCGCGCCGTCCTTGGCCACGCCCATCGCGTACCCGGTCGCGTGCAGCGTCTGGGAGCCGATGACGATCGTGTACAGGTGGAAGTTGTTGGTGGTCGGGTCCCAGCCACCGTGGTTCACGCCGCGGAACATGCCGAGGAGGTTGGTCGGGTCGACCCCGCGGCACCAGGCCACACCGTGTTCGCGGTAGGTCGGGAAGACGTAGTCGTCGTCGCGCAGGGCCCGGCCGGAGCCGATCTGGGCGGCCTCTTGGCCGAGCAGCGAGGCCCACAGGCCCAGCTCGCCCTGCCGCTGGAGGGCGGTCGCCTCGCCGTCGAAGCGGCGGGTCATGACCATGTCGCGGTAGAGACCGCGCAGGTCATCGGTGGTGATGTCGGCGACGAAGGGTGCGAATTCCGCGACGTCCGGATTCTCCGCGACGTCGACGCGCACCCCCTCGGGCGTCAGCAGCTGTACGAGCTGGGGCTCGGCGTCATGCGTCTTCGCGGTGGCAGCGGCGGGCTTGGCGGCGCTTGCCGCGCCGGCCGGCCGCTTGGTGCCGCTGCGGCGCGGCTTGCGCGCGGCAGTGCTCTCCACGGTCACGATTGCTCCTCCGTCGGTCCGGCACCCGGGTTCTCCGGGGACCAGTGCGGCTCACCTGGATCTCTGCCCGCGCACGGGGTGGGTGCGCTTCGGGTCTGGGATTCAGGCGTGACAGGTGCCCCGGCGAGTGCCCTGCGCAATGCACGTTACCCAGTGCGTCGCATAACTGCGAAACCCCGTTTGACCTGCGATTTTGCTTGGATTTCCAAGTAAATCGGCGGAACCGGGAACAACCACTGGTCACAGCCTTGCAGGGGGCCGGAACAACGGCACGTTATCCCGCTCGCCACCGGCAGGGAAGGGGTGAGTGTGTGAAACTGAGTTCGTGCGCGAAAACGGAAAAATCAAGGTATTCCTCCTGGACGACCACGAAGTGGTACGTCGGGGTGTTCACGAGCTGTTGTCGATGGAATCGGACATCGAGGTCGTGGGTGAGGCCGGTACGGCCGCCGACGCACTGGTCCGGATCCCCGCCACCCGCCCCGACGTGGCGGTCCTCGACGTCCGGCTGCCCGACGGCAGCGGCGTGGAAGTGTGCCGCGAGGTGCGCTCCCAGAACGAGGACATCAAGTGCCTGATGCTGACCTCGTTCGCCGATGACGAAGCGCTGTTCGACGCGATCATGGCCGGCGCCTCGGGCTACGTGCTGAAGGCGATCCGCGGGAACGAGCTGCTCAACGCCGTGCGCGACGTGGCGGCCGGCAAGTCCCTGCTGGACCCCGTCGCCACGGCCCGGGTCCTGGAGCGGCTGCGCGACGGCAAGAACGGCAAGGGCGACGACCGCCTGTCGAACCTCACCGAGCAGGAACGCAAGATCCTCGACCTGATCGGCGAGGGCCTGACGAACCGCGTGATCGGCGAGCGGCTGCACCTGGCCGAAAAGACGATCAAGAACTACGTCTCCAGCCTCCTGTCGAAGCTCGGCATGGAGCGCCGGTCCCAGGCCGCCGCCTACGTGGCCCGCCTGCAGGCCGAGAAGCGGAACTAGTTCCGCAACCGAGTTCCGCGACTCAGTTTCGTAACTCAGTTTCGTAACTCAGTGTCACGCCCCGTGGTCGCACGTTTCCACGGGGCGCACTGTTTAATTCGGGACCAACGTCCTTGATGTGCGGGGCGGGCTCCTCTTTCCCGGCACGGTGTCGGTACCGGACAGTGGATGACATGTCCCCAGAGGAACTCCACGCCATCGAACTGCTGCGCCGCGTGCCGTACGGCCGAGCCGCCACCAGCATGCGCGCGCTGCCCTTCCTCGCCGTCGCGCGCCACATCGTGGTGAACGGCAAGGTCGTCCTGAGAATGCACGCCGGCTTCGGCTACCACCACGCATGCAACGGCAGCGTGGTCTCGTACGGCGCCGACAACTTCAATTCCGGCGACTCCCAGCTGTGGTCGGTGCAGTTCACCGGCACCGCGAACATCGTCGAACCCACCACCGCCGAACTGGAACTGTTCGGATCCGGTCCGCACTTCGTGGACGGCGCGGTGTTCGACCCCGTCTACATGCGGATCGAGCCCCACCTGGTGACCGTCCACACCCTCGCGGGCAATCTGGACCGGCAGTACCAGCACGCGCTCTGAACAGCACCCCGCGGGACTTTGGTCCCGAAAGCGACGGCCCGGCGGCCCCCTCATCGAGAGGGGCCGCCGGGCCGTTCTTCGTGACTCAGGGCTACTCCCCGATGTCCCCGCCCCCGTCTTCCTCGGGCGTCTTCGACGGCGTCGGCGTCGGCTTCGGCGAGGGCGTCGGGGTCGGGGTCGGAGTGGGCGTCGGCGTGGGCGTGGGAGTCGGCGTCGGCGTGGGCGACGGCGTGTACGACGGCGAGTACGAGTAGCTCGGCGTGGAGGACCGGCTGCGGCTCGGGCCCGGCGTGTACGAGCTCTCCGGCGCCGACCTGGACGTCGAGGTCTCCGGATCCGGGCTGTTCTGTTCCGAACTCCCCGACGAGGACGGGGAGGTCACCGGCGAGTTCGTGCTCGTGCCGGGGTCCTTCTTGCCGCCGCCGAAGTTGTTGACCGCGTACGCCACGCCACCCGCGATCGCGAGGACCGCGAGGAGGGCGAACAGCAGCATCTTCCAGCGGCCGCCGCCGTTCCCGCCCTGGCCGTACCCGTCGTAGCCGCCGTTGCCGCCCTGGCCGTGGCCGTTGCCGCCACCGCCCGGGTAGGCGGAGCCGTCGTCAGGGTTCAGCGGCGGCACCATCGGCTGCTGGAACTGGGAGGTGTTGGAGTGCGAGCCGTACTGCGGCTGGCCCTGGCCGGGCGTCGCCATCGCCGTGGTCTGCGCCGGGCCGCGCCCGTGGGGCAGCGCCATGGTGACCGGGCCGGTGTTCCAGGTGCCGGTGTTGGCCCCCTGGTCGTGCAGCATCTGCAGGGCGTACTGGACCAGCCCGCGCATCTCCTCGGCGCTCTGGAACCGGTCGTCCGGGTCCTTGGCGAGGGAGCGCATGACGAGCCCGTCGAGCTCCTGCGGGATCTGGCCGCCCTCCGGCAGCTGCGAGGGCGGGATCGGCGCGTCCTGCACGTGCTGGTAGACCACCGACAGCGGGGTCTCCCCGGTGAACGGCGGACGCAGCGAGAGGAGTTCGTAGAGCAGGCAGCCCGTCGCGTACAGGTCGGAGCGGTGGTCCACGGCCTTGCCGAGGGCCTGTTCGGGCGAGAGGTACTGCGGCGTGCCCATGACCATGCCGGTCTGGGTCATCGTCGACTGCGCGCCGTGCAGGGCGCGCGCGATGCCGAAGTCCATCACCTTGACCGCGCCGGTGTCCGTGATGATCACGTTGGCGGGCTTGATGTCACGGTGCACGATGCCGTGCTGGTGCGAGTACGCGAGCGCTTCCAGCACGCCGGAGGTGATGATCAGCGCCTGGTCGGGGCCCGGGGCCTCGGCGCTGATCAGCAGGTCGCGGATGGTGCGGCCCTCGACCAGTTCCATGACGATGTAGGGGACGACGTTCGGGCCGACCCGGTCCTCGCCCGAGTCGTACACGGCGACCACGGCATGGTGATTGAGGCCGGCGACCGACTGCGCCTCGCGCGTGAAACGGGCCTTGGACACCGGGTCCTCGGCCAGGTCCGGGCGCAGCAGCTTGACGGCGACGGTCCGGCCCAGCCGGACGTCCTCCGCCGCGAAGACCTCGGCCATGCCGCCCCGGCCCAGACGGTGGGTCAGCCGGTAACGGCCGTCGCCCACCAGGCCGCCCGCGCCCCAGTGCTCAGGACCCTCTGCCATCCCGGCGCCGCTTCCCTCGGGTTCGGGTGCCATCAGTCCTCACCGTCGTCTGTCTCGGCCGCCGCTCAGCGGATGTGTCCTCATCGTGTGCTCCGACGAACGCTACAGCCTCGGAACCGGTCACCGTTCGGACGAGGAGCCCGCGTGCGGCGCCTGTGGCCCCTCTGTGGCCTTGTGGTCACGGAACGGGAACCTGGCTTGACGTGTGCTTGCCCTCCGGCAGACTGGGCGCGACATGCGCTCAGCCAGGGGCGTGGGGAACATCCCGAGGGGAAGCAACAGCCATGAGCCAGGACGGCACTCAGGGCCAGTACGCGGGCGGCTCTTTGGCCGGTGGCCGTTACCAGCTGAGGGACTTGCTCGGCGAGGGGGGCATGGCCTCCGTCTACCTCGCCTACGACTCGGCGCTCGACCGCCAGGTCGCCATCAAGACCCTGCACAGTGAGCTGGGACGCGAACAGTCCTTCCGCGAACGCTTCCGGCGCGAGGCGCAGGCTGTAGCGAAACTGTCGCACACGAACATCGTCTCGGTCTTCGACACCGGTGAGGGAGTCGTCTCCTTCGCGAACCCCGCGGCGGCCGACGGCGCCGTCATGCCGTACATCGTCATGGAGTACGTCGAGGGGCAGCCGCTCGGCTCCGTCCTGGACGGCGACATCAGGCAGTACGGGGCCATGCCGGCCGACAAGGCGCTGAAGGTGACGGCCGACGTACTGGCGGCCCTGGAGAGCAGCCACGAAATGGGGCTGGTCCACCGCGACATCAAGCCGGGCAACGTCATGATGACGCGGCGCGGAGTGGTGAAGGTCATGGACTTCGGCATCGCACGGGCCATGCAGTCGGGGGTCACCTCGATGACGCAGACCGGCATGGTCGTCGGCACCCCGCAGTACCTCTCCCCCGAGCAGGCGCTCGGGCGCGCCGTGGACGCCCGCTCCGACCTGTACTCGGTGGGCATCATGCTCTTCGAGCTGCTGACCGGTCGCGTCCCCTTCGTCGCCGACTCGGCCCTGGGCATGGCGTACGCGCACGTGCAGGAGGAGCCGGTCGCGCCCTCCTCCATCAACCGCTCGGTCACCCCGGCGATGGACGCGCTGGTGGCGCGGGCCCTGAAGAAGAACCCGAACGAGCGTTTCCCCACCGCCTCCGCCATGCTCGACGAGGTCGCGCGGGTGGCGGGCGCCGGGCACACCGGGGCAGCCCCGGTGATCGTCCCGGGCGCGCACCCGACGAACAGCGGCGCCGGACTCGGCTCGGCCGTGTTCCCGCCGGTGGACTCCTCCCTGCAGGCGCCGCCGCACTCGGTGCAGCAGCCGTACCAGGCGCCGCACACCCCGGTGCCGTCCGCGTACGCGCCGACGCCGCCTCCGGCGCCGCAGTCCGGGGCGTACGGGTACCCGCAGCAGCACCAGCAGCCGCTGCACCAGCAGTCCCACCAGCAGGCGCAGACCCCGGCTCCGTACTCGCCCGCGACCCCGCCCCCGTACACGCTCTCTCCGCACTCCTCGCAGGGCGGGACCGGTGGGACCGGCCGGAAGAAGAACGGCCCGGTCGTATGGGGAGCCGCCGCGGTGGCGCTGGTCGCCATCGGCGGGCTGATCGCCGTACTGAACATGGGCGGCGACGGCGACAAGGACAAGGCCGGGCCGTCGACCCCCGGTTCCTCCACTTCGGCGTCCGCCCCGGCGAAGGCCGGGCACAAGGGGCCGGACCAGTCGCGGACGATGGAGGAGAAGAAGTGCACGACGGATGCCCAGAAGGACCGCAGTGACCCGAAGAAGCTGGAGGCACCGGACTTCCGGTACGTCGACCAGGTCTCGGTGAAGGCCTGCATCCGGGCCGCCGGCTGGAAGTACGAGTCGAAGCCCAAGGACGAGGCGGTCTACGGCGAGGGGACCGTCGTCCAGCAGCAGCCCGAACCGGGCATCGCGTTCGACCCGGCGAACACCACCATCACCCTGTGGATCTCGACGGGCGACCCCGAGTAGAAGCACCGGCACCCGGAGCAGAAGCGCCGGCATTCCGAACGGCCCGTCCGAGATGCCGCTTTTGTCCGTTTATGCAAATCTGAGTCCGTGACCTACGCCCGCGCGCTGCGCTGGACCGCCGGGGCAGCGCTGGCAACAGCCGCGCTGCTGATCACGGCGCCCGCGCAGGCCGCGGCCTCCGCGTCGGTCCACGGTTTCCCCGCCGTCGCCGCCGCGGGCGACGTGTCGCAGGACCGGGTCTTCGAGGACCTCGCCGGGAGCTCCGCCGGGGCCGGGCGGGAGCGCCCCGGTCGGCCGGTGGGCGAACCGGCCAACCCAGAGACCGTGCTCGCCGCGCGCCCCGTGCCGGCGCACCCCCGCACCGAGCCGGTCCCCGCAATCCCCGCCGAGCCCACGGCGACCCCGCTGGTCGGCGCGCTCGGCACCCAGCCGAACGAGCGGGCCGCCGACCTGGCCGCGCACATACTGCCGCTCGGGACGGGGTTCACCCTGATGGGACTGGGTCTCGGATTCATGGGAATGCGGCTGCGCCGGGGCATGTGACCCCGGCCCGTCCCCCTTGGGATGTAGGCCTCAGGATGGTTGCGGCGGCGGGCATACCCGGTATACATACTGAGTATGTCGATCCGCCACGGCCTTCTCGCCCTACTGGAACGGGGCCCCAGATACGGCTCTCAGCTCCGCACCGAGTTCGAATCCCGCACCGGTTCCACCTGGCCCCTCAACGTCGGGCAGGTGTACACGACGCTCGCCCGCCTGGAGCGCGACGGGCTCGTCGCCCCCGGCGGCGAGGACACCGCCGGGCACACCCTGTACGCCATCACCGAGACCGGGCGCCACGAACTGCACGCCTGGTACGAGCGTCCGGTGGACCGGGCCAACCCGCCCCGGGACGAGCTCGCCATCAAGCTCGCCATGGCCGTCGGCGCACCCGGCGTGGACATCCGCGCCGTCATCCAGTCCCAGCGGCACGCCACCGTCCAGGCCATGCAGGACTACACCCGGCTCAAGGCCCAGGCGCTCGCCGCCATCGAGAGCGGGCGCTCCGGCGAGCGCGACGACATCGCCTGGCTGCTGGTCCTGGAACAGCTGATCTTCCAGACCGAGGCCGAGGCACGCTGGCTCGACCACTGCGAGTCCCGGCTCGTACGGCTGTCCGCGCGCGGGGAGCGCGCGCCGGCCGAGGCCGAGCCTCCCGAGGGCGAAGGCGCGGGCCGCCCCGCCGAAGCCACGGCAGTCACCGGAGCCTCCGGGGCCACCACCGCCCCGGCCACGACCACACCTACGACCGCTCCCACAACCACTACCGACCGGTCTCTTTCCCGCACCGCCCGTACGCGGCGGGTCTGAACCACCGCTCCACGTCCCAGGGGGGAACCCTTCATGCCCGACCAGCCCGTATTGCAGCTGGACCAGCTCGTCCGCATCCACGGCAGCGGCGCCACCGAGGTGCACGCCCTGCGCGGGATCGACCTCTCCGTGTACCCCGGCGAACTCGTCGCCGTCATGGGCCCCTCCGGGTCCGGCAAGTCCACGCTGCTGACCCTCGCCGGCGGACTCGACACCCCGAGCAGCGGCCGGGTGATCGTCGAGGGCACCGACATCACCACCGCGAGCCGCAAGCAGCTGGCCGCCCTGCGCCGCCGCAGCATCGGGTACGTCTTCCAGGACTACAACCTGATCCCGGCGCTCACCGCCGCGGAGAACGTCTCCCTGCCGCTCGAGCTCGACGGCGTCTCGGCCCGCAAGGCCCGCGTCTCGACGCTCGCGGCCCTGGAGGAGATGAACCTCGGACAGCTCGCCGACCGCTTCCCCGACGAGATGTCCGGCGGCCAGCAGCAGCGCGTGGCCATCGCCCGCGCGCTGGTCGGCGACCGCCGCCTGGTCCTCGCCGACGAGCCGACCGGCGCCCTCGACTCCGAGACCGGTGAGTCCGTACTCGCCCTGCTGCGCTCGCGCTGCGACGCGGGCGCGGCCGGGATCCTGGTGACGCACGAGCCGCGCTTCGCCGCGTGGGCCGACCGCGTGGTGTTCCTGCGCGACGGCAGCGTCGTCGACGAGACCCTGCGCAGCCAGGCCGACTCCCTGCTCTCCGGGCAGGCGGCCGCTCAGTGATCTCCATGTACCACTCCTGGATCGCGGCGATCCGGATAGCCCGCCGCGACGCCTGGCGCTCCAAGGGCCGCAGCGCCCTCGTCCTGGCCATGATCGCCCTGCCGATTGTCGGCGTGAGCGCCGTCGACGTCACCATCCGCAGCTCGGAGCTCTCCACCGAACAGCGCTTGGACCGGGTGCTCGGCACCGCCGACGCCAAGGTGACCTCGCCCCACATGGACACGGCCATCTACCAGAGCCCCGACGCGCAGAACTACGCCCCGGTCGGCGGCTACGACAAGTACAACGGGATGCCGGACGGCCGGGACGCGGCCGCCGCCGCGCCCGCCCTCCCGGCCGGGGCGCAGGCCGTCAAGGACAGCAAGACCTACGCCAAGGTCCGCACCCGGTACGGGATCCTCGACGCCGAGCTCCGCGAGGTGGACCCGGCGAGCCCGCTGGTCAAGGGCCTATGGACGCTGGAGCGCGGCCGGCTGCCGCAGGCTCCCGGCGAGATCCTCGCCACCGGTCACTTCCTGGAGGAGTCCGGGTACTTCCTCGGCTCCAGCGTGACCCCGCGCGAGTCGACCACCTCGTACAAGATCGTCGGCGTCTACGAGATGCCCGACGCCCTGGACAACGCGCAGCTCCTGGCCCCGCCGGGAACCCTGCTCGCCCCCCTCGACCGGGACCGCAAGGCCGCCGGCGGCACGGGCCTGGAACCCCAGGACGAGTACCTGGTGAAGGTCGGCGGCGAAGGTTTCACGTGGAACATGGTCAAGGAGGCCAACGCCAAGCAGCACGTCCTCGTCGAATCGCGCGCCGTACTGCTCGACCCGCCGGCCGACTCCGAGGTGCCGCTCTACACGCAGCAGCCCAAGGACATGTGGCAGCCCGGCGTCACCCTCGGAGCCACCGAAGTCGCCATCGCCTCCACCGTCGTGGGCCTCGCCATGCTGGAGATCTGCCTGCTGGCCGGACCCGCCTTCGCGGTCGGTGCCCGGCGCTCGCGCCGCCAGCTCGGCCTGGTCGGCGCCAACGGCGGTGACCGGCGGCACATCCGGGCCATCGTGCTCTCCGGCGGCCTCGTCATCGGCGCCGCGGCGGCCGTCATCGGCACCGCCCTCGGCATCGCCCTCACCATCGGGCTCCGCCCGGTGCTGGAGGGCGTGATCGGCAAGCGGTTCGGCAGCTTCGACGTCCGCCCGCTGGAGCTCCTCGGCATCGGCCTGCTCGCCGTCCTGACCGGCCTGCTGGCCGCGATCGTCCCGGCCGTCAACGCCTCCCGGCAGACCGTACTGGCCTCCCTCACCGGCCGCCGCGGCGTGCGCCGGGCCAACCGGGTACTGCCCGTCCTCGGCCTGATCGCCATCGCGGGCGGGGCCGCCATCGCCCTGTTCGGCACCGTCTCCAAGATGGGCGTCACCGTCGTCGCGGGCGGCAGCGCCATCGCCGAGCTCGGCGTCGTCGCCCTCACCCCCACCCTGGTCGGCCTGTTCGGCCGGGCTGGCCGGTGGCTGCCGCTGTCGCCCCGCCTCGCGCTGCGCGACGCCGTCCGCAACCGGGGGCGTACGGCCCCGGCCGTGGCCGCCGTACTGGCCGCCGTCGCCGGCACCGTCGCCGTGGCCACGTACCAGCACAGCAGGGAGATCCAGGCGCGGCACGAGTACGTCGCCCAGCTCCCGTACGGCGCCGGTCTGATCGAGACCAACGAGTTCACCGCGTTCCGGGACGTGCCCGCGATGCGCACGACCCTGTCGCAGGAACTCCCGGTGGCCGTACGGGCCGACGTGGACCGTCTCGTCGTCGGCAAGCCGGGCTGCTCCCCCTACGGGGACGACCCGGAGTGCGGGCAGGCCGAGATCATCATCCCGAAGGAGCAGCGCTGCCCGCTCTACACGGCCGTGAACGGACCGGAATCGTTCTCCCTGACCGATCGGAAGAAGCTGCGGGACGACTGGCGGTGCCAGTACGACCGCTTCGGCATCCAGTACTCCCTGGTCGTCGCCGACGAGAAGCTGCTGTCCGTCCTGGCCGTCGACGACCCGGGCGCCGCGGCCGCGCTGAAGGCCGGCAAGGCCGTCTCCTTCAAGAAGCAGAACGTGCGCGACGGCAAGGTCACCGTGCGGCTGATCAAGGGCCGGGGCGAGACCGCCCCCGGTTCCGCGCCCGGTGAGCCGCCGCCCGGCACGGACAAGGTCTTCGCCGCGTACCAGGCGCCCGAGTCGGTGAAGGACTACGGCCTGGACCTGGTGCTGCCGCCCGCGGCCGCGAAGAGCGCCGGCATCGCCACCGTCCCCTTCGGCTCGTACTTCACCCTCGACGGGGACGCGAGCTCCGAGCAGCGCCAGCGGCTCGAAGGGGCCCTCGACAAGCTGGGCCTGGACACGAGCGTACGGATCGAGAAGGGCTACGAGGGCGACGACAGCCTCGTCATGCTCGTCCTGACCGTCTTCGCGGGCCTGGTCACCATCGGCGCGGCCGGCATCGCGACCGGCCTGGCCCAGGCGGACGCCGAGGGCGACCTGAAGACCCTGGCGGCGGTCGGCGCACCGCCGCGGGTGCGGCGCACGCTCAGCGGCTTCCAGTGCGGGGTGGTAGCCCTGATGGGCGTGGTCCTCGGCTCGGCGGCCGGCGTGCTGCCCGCGGTCGGGCTCCGGCTCACCGAACGGCGGGCCGCGGCCGACATGGTCCGGTCCGGCATCGAGAACGGCTACGAAGCGGCCTCCGAGGCCCTCCCGTACATCCCGATCGCGGTGCCGTGGACGACCCTGGGCGGTCTGCTGATCGTCGTCCCGGTGGGCGCGGCGCTGCTGGCGGCCCTGGTCACCCGTTCGAGCGGAGCACTGGCCCGCCGCGAGGCCTGACGATCACGGCGCCCAGTTGGTGCCCCCGCGCAGGGTGGATCACGCCCGTGCGGGGGCACACCGTGTGAATACGAAGGTGTGCGAGAGAATGACGGCATGGAGATGCCGAGGAGTGAACGGTCGCAGGACAGCCCCCCGCACGGCCTGATCGTGGGGCAGGACGGGATGCCGGTCGGCGGCGCCGATGACGAGTCGCGCGAGGTCCCGGTGACGGAGATGGTCGAACAGCCCGCCAAGGTCATGCGGATCGGCAGCATGATCAAGCAACTCCTGGAAGAGGTACGCGCCGCACCTCTGGACGAGGCCAGCCGGGTCCGTCTCAAGGACATTCACGCGGCGTCGGTGAAGGAGCTGGAGGACGGCCTGGCTCCCGAGCTCGTGGAGGAACTGGAGCGCCTCTCCCTCCCCTTCACCGAGGAGGCCATCCCCTCCGAGGCGGAACTGCGGATCGCACAGGCCCAGTTGGTGGGCTGGCTGGAAGGCCTGTTCCACGGCATCCAGACGGCCCTGTTCGCGCAGCAGATGGCGGCGCGGGCCCAACTGGAACAGATGCGCCGCGCCCTCCCGCCGGGCTCCTCCCACGAGGACGACGAGGACGGCCCGCACGGAGCCATCCGCTCGGGCCCCTACCTCTAACCCACCCCTCCGGGGCCGCCCAAAGGGCGGCCCCGGACCCATACCCGGGGCGGAGCCAAATCCAGCCGTCCGGCGTTTGAGGACCGGGGTCCGGGCAGTGCCCGGGGAACGGTGGAAGGGCGGGTAGGGGAACTCCGCCCCGCGCAGCGGCACACGCCCGCGGCCGGCCCGCGGGCCACCGGGTTAAGAACCCGGTAAACGCCGCAGCCCATCCGGCCCCAACCCCCCGCATACTCGGGGAATGACCTACGACGCCATCGTCCTGGCAGGCGGCGCCGCAACCCGCCTCGGCGGAGCCGACAAGCCCGGCCTGCTCGTCGGCGGCCGCCCCCTCCTCGACCGCGTCCTCGCCGCCTGCGAAGGCGCCCGCACCACCGTCGTCGTAGCCGCCCGCAGGCCGACGGCCCGCCCGGTGCACTGGGCCCGGGAGGCCCCCCCCGGCGGCGGCCCCCTCGCCGCGCTGGACGCGGGACTGCGGCACATCACCGCCCCGCTGGTCCTCGTACTCTCCGCCGATCTGCCGTTCCTGGACCGGGACACCGTCGACACCCTGCTCCGCACCCTCGACGCGCCCGGACACCACACCCGGGACGGCGCCCTGCTCAGGGACCCGGGCGGCCGCGACCAGCCCCTGGTCGCCGCGTACCGCGCAGAGCCCCTGCGCAGGGAAATCGCCCTGCTGGCCACGGAACACGGCTCGGTGCACGGCCTCCCCCTGCGCGCCCTCACCGCCGAACTGGACCTCACCCCGGTCACCGCGGCCGCGCCACTCGCCTCCTTCGACTGCGACACCTGGGACGATCTCGCCGCCGCCCGCGCCCGAATCAGAGAGCATGGAACCGTGCTGGAGCAATGGATCACCGCCGTCAAGAACGAGCTGGGCATCGACGTCGCCGTCGACACCAAGACCCTGCTCGACCTCGCCCGTGACGCCGCCCACGGCGTCGCCCGGCCCGCCGCCCCGCTGACGACCTTCCTCGTCGGCTACGCGGCGGCCCACGCCGAAGCCACCGGCGCCGACCCCGCGCAGGCCGTGGCCGAGGCTTCCCGCAAGGCCGCCGAACTGGCTCTGCGATGGGCCGCGGAGAACGAGGCCACCGGCCCCGAAGCGACCGGCTCCGGATGACCGCCGACCCCGCCGCAAACGCCGCCGCCGACGCCGCCGACCGCGACCTCGACCAGGCGCTCGCGCTGGTCAGCCGCGCCCCCCGCTCCGATGCCGCCGACGCCGCAGGCGCCACCGCCGGCGGCGGTCACCGCGCAGCGACCTGGCTCCGGGCCCGGGAGACCGCCACCCGCGCCGGTTCGGCCGTCCGCGGCCGCACCCACCGGGTCCCCCTGGCGGCCGCCCTCGGCGAGGTGCTGACCGCGTCCCTCGACGCCCTGGGCGACCTGCCGTCCTTCGACACCTCCGCGATGGACGGCTGGGCCGTCGCCGGCCCGGGCCCCTGGACGGTCCGCCCCGGCGCGAGCGCACTGGCCGGGAGCGAGCGCCCCGCACCCCTCGCCGACGGCGAGGCCGTACGCATCGCCACCGGCGCCCGGATCCCCGCCGACACCACCGCCGTGATCCGCAGCGAGCACTCCCGCGAGGCCGGCACCCTTCTCTACGCCGAGCGGCCCGTCGTCACCGGACAGGACATCCGCCCGCGCGGCCAGGAGTGCCGCTCCGGCGATCTGCTGCTGCCCGCCGGGTCCCTGGTGACCCCGGCCGTCCTCGGCCTCGCCGCGGCCGCCGGGTACGACGAGCTCGCCACCCGGCCCCGGCCGCGCGTGGAGATCCTGGTCCTGGGCAACGAACTGCTCACCGAAGGCCCCCCGCACGACGGCCTCATCCGCGACGCCCTGAGCCCCATGCTGGGCCCCTGGCTGACCCGGCTCGGCGCCGAGGTCGTCTCCGTACGGCGGCTCGGCGACGACCCGGAGGGCGCCGAAGCACTGCTGGCGGCCGTCACCGGCTCCACCGCCGACGTGGTGATCACCACCGGCGGGACCGCCTCCGGCCCGGTCGACCACGTCCACCCCGTGCTCGCCAAGGCCGGCGCCGAACTGCTCGTCGATGGCGTGGCCGTACGCCCCGGGCACCCGATGCTGCTGGCCCGCCTCGGCGACCGCGCCGACAGCCGCCACCTGGTGGGGCTGCCCGGCAACCCGCTGGCCGCCGTCTCCGGGCTGCTCACCCTCGCCGAACCGCTGCTGCGCGCCCTCGCCGGACGGCGCCCGCGCCCCCGGTACGTGGTGCCCGTGGAGGGCGACGTACCCGGACACCCGCACGACACCCGCCTCGTACCGGTCCTGCTGACCGAGGACCACGCCGTACCGCTGCGCTACAACGGGCCGGCGATGCTGCGCGGGGTGGCCGCCGCCGACGCGCTGGCCGTCGTACCGCCGAACGGGGCGCGGTCCGGACAGGAGTTGGAGATCCTCGATCTCCCGTGGGCCTCGGGGGGATGTTTCACGTGAAACTTCACGGATCCGACGCGATGGCGCGCGGCGCCGACGAGAAACTCGTCTCGCGCCGCATCAAACTGCCCAAGCGCATCGTCGAAAAACCGCTCCGGCAGGTCTCCCGGCGCCTGTTGATGGCGCTGTTCGTGATGTTCCTGACGGTCCTTATCGTGTGGATCGACCGCGACGGCTACCACGACAACGCCAACGACAAGGTCGACTTCCTCGACTGCGTCTACTACGCGACCGTCACCCTGTCGACGACCGGCTACGGCGACATCGTCCCGTACAGCGACAGCGCGCGGCTGGTCAACATCCTGCTGATCACCCCGCTGCGCGTGCTGTTCCTGATCATCCTGGTCGGCACCACCCTGGAAGTGCTCACCGAACGCACCAGGGAAGAGTGGCGGCTCAGCCGCTGGAGGAAGAACTTGCGAGACCACACGGTCGTCGTCGGCTTCGGAACGAAGGGCCGTTCCGCCCTGCAGACCCTGCTGTCCACCGGCCTCAGCAAGGAGCAGGTCGTCATCGTGGACCCGAGCGCCAAGGTGATCGACATCGCCAACGCGGAGGGGTTCACCGGGGTCGTCGGCGATGCCACCCGCTCCGACGTCCTGCTGCGGGCGGAGATCCAGAAGGCCCGTCAGATCGTCATCGCCACCCAGCGCGACGACACGGCGGTCCTGGTCACCCTGACGGCCCGCCAGCTCAACCGCGGCGCGAAGATCGTGGCGGCCGTCCGCGAAGAGGAGAACGCCCCGCTGCTGCGCCAGTCGGGAGCGGACGCCGTCATCACCAGCGCCAGCGCGGCGGGCCGGCTGCTCGGGCTCTCGGTGCTCAGCCCGAGCGCGGGCACGGTGATGGAGGACCTCATCCAGCAGGGCAGCGGACTGGATCTGATCGAGCGTCCGGTCAACCGGTCCGAGGTCGGCAAATCGGTCCGGGACACCGACGACCTGGTCGTCAGCGTCCTGCGCGGCCACCGCCTGCTCCCTTACGACGATCCGCACGCGAGTCCCCTGCAACTGACGGACCGTGTCATCACGATCGTCCGCGCGAGTCCGTCGGCCACCCCGCCGGTGGTCCTGGGTTCGGCGGACTGAGCGGCCCGGGGGCGGTAGCCTCCGGCCATGCATGCGATCACCATCGAACAGCCCGGCGGCCCCGAGGCCCTGGTGTGGGCCGAAGCACCCGACCCGGTGGCCGGCGACGGCGAGGTCCTCGTCGAGGTCGCGGCGAGCGCCGTGAACCGCGCCGACGTCCTGCAGCGGCAGGGTTTCTACAACCCTCCGCCCGGCGCCTCGCCCCATCCCGGCCTGGAGTGCTCCGGGCGGATCTCCGCGATCGGGGCCGGGGTCTCCGGCTGGTCGGTCGGCGACGAGGTGTGCGCGCTGCTCTCCGGCGGCGGGTACGCGCAGCGGGTGGCCGTCCCGGCCGGCCAGCTCCTGCCGGTCCCGGCGGGAGTCGACCTGATCACGGCGGCGGCCCTCCCCGAAGTCGTCTCCACGGTCTGGTCGAACGTGTTCATGGTGGCCGGTCTGCGCCCGGGCGAAACCCTGCTGGTGCACGGCGGATCGAGCGGCATCGGGACGATGGCGATCCAGCTCGCGAAGGCCGTGGGCGCGCGGGTCGCGGTCACGGCGGGCGCCAAGGAGAAGCTGGCGCGCTGCGCCGAGCTGGGCGCCGACATCCTGATCGACTACCGCGAGCAGGACTTCGTGGAGGAGATCCGGTCGGCGACCGGCGGCGCCGGGGCGGACGTGATCCTGGACATCATGGGCGCGAAGTACCTGACCCGGAACGTGGACGCACTGGCCGTGAACGGCCGCCTCGCCATCATCGGACTCCAGGGCGGGATCAAGGCGGAGCTCAACCTGGCCGCACTGCTCGCGAAGCGAGCGGCCATCACCGCGACCACCCTCCGGTCACGCCCCCTGGAGGAGAAGGCCGCGATCGTCGCAGCCGTACGGGAACACGTATGGCCCCTCCTCGCGGCGGGCCGCATCCACCCGGTGGTGCACGCGACATACCCGATGCAGGACGCAGCCGAGGCCCACCGAGTCCTGGAAGCAAGCACCCACGTGGGCAAACTCCTCCTGACCACCTGACCCACCGGAACACCGCTGCGCGGGGCTGGGTCCCCTACCCGCCCTTCCACCGTTCCCCGGGGCTCCGCCCCGGACCCCCGCTCCTCAAACGCCGGAGGGGCTGATTTTGCCCGGCCGGGGCTGGATTGCCCGCAGGGCAATGCCAGCCCCGGCCGGCGTTTGAGGCGCGGGGTCTGGGGCGGAGCCCCAGGAGGGGTCCGGGCGCAGCCCGGGGAACGGGCGAGGGCGGGTAGGGGAGCCCGCCCCGCAGGGCAGACCACCCGCACCCGCCCACCGGCCCCGCGGAGCTACAGGCTGCGCAACAGCACCGAGGGCGACTCGACGCAGTCGGCGACGTACCGCAGGAACCCACCCGCGGTCCCGCCGTCACACACCCGGTGATCGAACGTCAGCGAAAGCTGCACGACCTGCCGGACCGCCAACTCCCCCTGGTACACCCACGGCTTCGGAATGATCCGCCCCACACCGAGCATCGCCGCCTCGGGGTGATTGATGATCGGCGTGGAGCCGTCGACCCCGAACACCCCGTAGTTGTTCAGGGTGAAGGTGCCCCCGGTGAGATCGGACGGCGCCAGCTTCCCCGCCCGCGCCAGCTCCGTGAGCCGGGCGAACTCCGCCGACAGCGACTCCGCGCTGCGCGCCTGAGCGTCCCGGACCACCGGAACCATCAGCCCCCGCTCCGTCTGCGCGGCGAAGCCCAGGTGCACGGCCGGGAGCCGGACGATCTCGTTCGCCGCCAGGTCCACCGTGGAGTTGAGCTCCGGGTGGCGGGCCAGCGCCGCCGTGCAGATGCGCGCCAGCAGCGCGAGAACCGAGATCTTGGGGCCGCCCGCGGCATTCATCGCCGCCCGGGTCGCCATCAGTTCGGTGGCGTCCGCGTCCACCCAGCAGGTGGCGTCCGGAATCTCGCGCCGGCTGCGCGACAGCTTGTCCGCGACCGCCCCGCGGACCCCCTTGAGGGGGATCCGCGCGGCACCCTCCGGCGCGGCCGGTGCGGCCAGGGCGGCCGGGGCGGCGACGGACGCCGCGCCGACCGGCGGCTGCGCCGGTGCGCGCAGGGCCGTCTCGACGTCCGCGCGCAGGATCAGACCCTCGGGCCCCGATCCGCGCAGGGCCCGCAGGTCCACCCCGTGGTCCCGTGCCAGCTTGCGCACCAGCGGCGAGATGACCGGCACCGGCCCGGCGACGACGGCCGGTGCGACGGCCGCCGGTGCCGAGACGGCAGGTGCCGCGACCACGGCCGGAGCCGGACCCGCGGGAGCCGCCCCCGGCGCGGCGGAGCCGGGTCGCACCCGCCTCCGACGCGCCGGACGGGAATGGTCCGAGCCGTAACCGATCAAGGGCCGGGGCGCGTTCGCGGAGTCTGCGGCGTCCTGGGGCCCCACGGCGGCGGCGACCGCATCCGCCGGCCCGCTCAGCGCGCCCACGGCCACGGTGATCAGCGGCGCGCCGACGGGCAGTTCCGTGCCCTCCTCGCCGAAGCGGGCGGTCACCACGCCCCCGTACGGACAGGGGACCTCCACCATCGCCTTGGCCGTCTCGACCTCGACGACGGGCTGGTCGATGGCGACGACGTCGCCGACCGCGACCAGCCAGCGGACGATCTCCGCCTCGGTCAGCCCCTCGCCCAGGTCCGGCAGCTTGAACTCCATGACCTGCGGCATCAGTTCTCCCACTGCAGACGGGCCACGGTGTCCAGGATCCGGTCCACGCCGGGCAGGTGGTACTTCTCCAGCATCGGCGGCGGATACGGGATGTCGAAGCCGGCGACGCGCAGCACGGGCGCCTCCAGGTGGTGGAAGCACCGCTCCGTGACCCGGGCGGCGATCTCCGCGCCCGGTCCGCCGAAGCCGCCGGACTCGTGGACCACCACCGCGCGCCCGGTCCGGCGTACGGAGGCCACGACGGTCTCCTCGTCGAAGGGGACCAGCGAGCGCAGGTCCACGACCTCCAGGTCCCAGCCCTCCTCGCGGGCCGCCTCGGCCGCCTCCAGGCACACCGGCAGGGAGGGCCCGTAGGTGATCAGCGTCGCGCTCGTGCCGGTCCGCCGGACGAGTGCCTCGCCGATCCCGGGGACGGCCGCGGGCGTCTCGGGCGACCAGTCGGCCTTGGACCAGTAGAGCCGCTTCGGCTCCAGGAAGATCACCGGGTCATCGCTGGCTATCGAGGCGCGCAGCAGTCCGTACGCGTCCTCGACCGTCGCCGGGGTGACGACGGTGAGGCCGGGCGTGGCCACGTAGTACGCCTCGGAGGAGTCGCAGTGGTGCTCCACGCCGCCGATCCCGCCGCCGTACGGCACCCGGATGGTGATCGGGAGCGGCATCGCACCGCGCGTGCGGTTGCGCATCTTCGCCACGTGCGAGATCAGCTGCTCGAAGGCCGGGTACGCGAAGGCGTCGAACTGCATCTCCACGACCGGCCGCAGCCCGTACATGGCCATGCCGACGGCCGCGCCGAGTATGCCGGCCTCGGCGAGCGGGGTGTCCGTGCAGCGGTCCTCGCCGAACTCCTTCGCGAGGCCGTCCGTGATGCGGAAGACCCCGCCGAGCGCGCCGACGTCCTCGCCCATGACGTGGACGGTCGGGTCCTCGGCCATCGCGTCGCGCATCGCGCGGTTCAGCGCCTGGGCCATGGTCGCCGGCTTCGTGGCCGACGGCTTCACCGCCACCGTGGTCATGATCCGTCCCCCTCTTCCTGGTCGGCCGCTTCCAGCTCGGCACGGAGAATGGCAGCCTGTTCGCGCAGTTGTCCGGTCTGCTGTGCGTAGACGTGTCCGAAGAGGTCCATCGGGTCGAGCACGGGCTCCGCGTTCATACCGTCCCTGAGTGCCGCCGCCATCGCCTCGGCGGCGTCCTTGGCCGCCTGGATGCCCGCCTCGTCCAGCAGGCCGCGCGCGGTCAGCTCGCGCTCCAGCAGCTCGACCGGGTCGTGCGCCTTCCACGCCTCGACCTCGGCGTCGCCCCGGTAGCGGGTGGCGTCGTCGGCGTTGGTGTGGGCCTCTATGCGGTACGTGACGGCCTCGATCATGGTCGGTCCGCCGCCGGACCGGGCCCGCCGGACCGCCTCGGACAGCACCTCGTGCATCGCGGCGACGTCGTTGCCGTCGACGAGGCGGCCGGGCATCCCGTACCCCACGGCCTTGTGGGCCAGGGTCGGGGCGGCGGTCTGCTTGGCGAGCGGGACCGAGATCGCGAAGCCGTTGTTCTGCACGAGGAAGACGACCGGCGCCTGCCAGACGGCGGCGAAGTTCATGGCCTCGTGGAAATCTCCCTCGCTGGTGCCGCCGTCGCCGACCATGGCGAGGGCGACCACGTCGTCACCGCGCAGCCGGGCGGCGTGCGCCAGGCCGACCGCGTGCGGCAGCTGCGTGGCGAGGGGGGTCGAGAGGGGGGCTATCCGGTGCTCGCGCGGGTCGTACCCGGTGTGCCAGTCGCCGCGCAGCAGCGTCAGGGCCTGTACGGGATCCAGTCCGCGCGCCACGGCCGCCAGGGTGTCGCGGTAGCTCGGGAAGAGCCAGTCCTGCTCCTCCAGGACCATGGCTGCGGCGATCTCGCACGCCTCCTGGCCGACGGTGGAGGGATATACGGCCAGACGGCCCTGCCGGGTGAGGGCGGTGGCCTGGGCGTTGTAGCGGCGGCCGCGCACCAGCTCGGCGTAGCACCGGCGCATCAGCTCGGGGTCGAGCCGGTCGGCGGCCGGGGTGCCCAGCACCCGGTACGGCTCGGGGTCCGGGAGCAGCGGGGCGGCATCCGTACGGGGCCTCCAGGCGGGCGGCGGGGTGGAGCGGTGGGACGCACCGGCACCGGGCAGCTCTTGGACCGTCATGGCGGCGTACACCTCCTCGTGGGAAGCGGGCAGGGAGGCCTCGGGTGTGAGGCCCCTCACCTACCGATTGTTCGGTTGTCCCGGCAATTTGGCTACAGGCGGCGCCAGGCTGTGGACAAAGTGGCGTCGACGCCCTGGTATGGGTGCAGGACGTCCAGGAGAGGCAGGCATCGGGCGATGACGGATGAACAAATGGCCGGAGCGGGTTCCGGTGCGGCTTCCCCGGCGGGGGGCGCACTCGGGGGCGCGACCGTACCGCCGGTATCCCCCGGGCCGCCCGCTGCGCCGCCCCGCCCGCTCGACCCGATCGACCGGTCGATCGTGCGCCTGCTCCAGGCGGACGGCCGCGCCTCGATACGCTCCGTCGCCGAGCAGGTCCACGTGTCCCGGGCCAATGCCTACGCCCGGATCAACCGGCTCATCGACGACGGGGTGATCCGCGGGTTCACCGCCCGCGTCAACCACGAACGCGCGGGCCAGGGCGCCTCCGCCTACATCACCCTGAAGATCGTCCAGAACTCCTGGCGCACGGTCCGCGAACAGCTCCGCGAGCTCCCGGGAGCTGCCCACATCGCCCTGGTCAGCGGCGATTTCGACGTCCTGCTCCTGGTCCACACCCCGGACAACCGCACCCTGCGCGAACTGGTCCTGACCCGCCTCCAGTCCATCCCGGAGGTCCTCTCCACCCGCACCCTGCTGGTCTTCGAGGAAACCGACCTACTGGCCCGCGACCAGACCGCCGGCCCCACGATCACCGAGGACTGACCACGCGGCCATGGCCCCGTGCCGTCGAGGACGGCCTGCGCCGCCTGCTCAACGGGTGCACGGCCGCCCGGGACGCGGCGGTCAGCGCTGCGCGCGCAGGCCGTCCAGGGCCATGCTGACCACCGCGTCCGCGAGCTGGTCGGGGGTCGTGCCGGGGTGCGGGCGGTACCACTCGACCAGGGAGTTGACCATGCCGAAGAGCAGCCGGGTCGCGAGCCGGATGTCCACGTCCGCCCGCAGATCGCCCTCGGCGGCGGCGGCCTTCAGCAGCTCCGCGACCTGGTGGTCGAACTCGCGGCGGCGCTCCAGGGCCCAGCGCTCGGTACGGGTGTTGCCCCGGACCCGCAGCAGCAGGGTCACGTAGGGCAGCTCCCGGGCCAGGACCTCGACCGTGCGGCGCGTGACGTACTCGACGCGCTCGACCGCGCGGCCCCGTATCGCCCCCGGCTCCGCCAGGACCGCGAAGAGCTCGTCCAGGGCCCGGCTGACGGCGCGGTGGAGCAGCTCCTCCTTGCCGGCGACGTGGTGGTAGATCGAGGACTTCGAGATGCCGGCCGCCTTGGAGAGGTGCTCCATCGAGGTGCCGTCGTAGCCGCGCTCGATGAAGACCTGGACGGCGACGGACAGCAGCGTCTCGGGCGTGTACGTGTCCCGCTTGGCCGTGGTCATTCGGTCTCCCCCGCCTCGTCGTCCGGGCCCTCGTCCTCCGGGCTCTCATCCTCCGGGCCCTCGTCCTCGCCCGCCGCGTAGCCGAGCTTGTACAGCGCCAGCGACGGCGCGTACCGGCCGCCCGGACACCGCTCGTCGAGGTGGTGCAGCAGGTCGTACGCCCAGTCGCGGCCGAGCCGGTCGTGCCATGCGGCCGGGCCCACCGGATAGTTGACCCCGAGCCGCATCGCTGTGTCGATGTCCTCGGCGCCCGCCACCCCGCGCGCGACGGCGTCGGCGGTGAGGTCGATCAGCATCGCGACCGTCCGGGCGACGATCATGCCCGGGACGTCGCCGATGACGGAGACCTTCTTGCCGAGCTTCTGGAACAGCCCCACGGCCTCGGAAAGCGTCCGCTCGCTCGTGTCCTCGCTGACGGAGAGCGCGATCCGGGTGGCGTCGCGGTAGTCGAAGGCGAGGTCGAAGTAGACGACGTCGGCGAACTCGATCGCCGTCTTGCCGTCGGCGAGCACGAGCTGCCCCTCGCCGGGCAGCTGGATGTACGGACCCCCGTGCCCGACGGCCGTGACCGCGATCCCGGCCTCCTCCAGGAGGTCCGGGAGCCCGGCCGCCGGTCCGAGGTCACCGACGACGGTCACCTTCTCGGGCGCCTCTTCAGGGCCGGCGGTGTGCGGGGCCGGGGCCTTCGCATCCGGGCCGTACGGGTACCAGCCGTGGCCCGACTTGCGGCCGAGGCGGCCCGACTGGACCAGCCGGCGCTGCGCGAGGGAC
The DNA here is from genome assembly GCF_026340675.1 of Streptomyces sp. NBC_01264. Classification (NCBI taxonomy): domain Bacteria; kingdom Bacillati; phylum Actinomycetota; class Actinomycetes; order Kitasatosporales; family Streptomycetaceae; genus Streptomyces; species Streptomyces sp. NBC_01264. The sequence continues at coordinate 5,034,687 of NZ_JAPEOX010000001.1, read as the reverse complement.
GGGGTGAACTTGGGACTGCGGAAGAAGGACTCCCACACCGAGCGGGTGACGGCCTCGTTGACGTCCTGGCCGATCAGGTCGGTCAGCGCGAAGGGGCCCATCTTGAAGCCGCCGCTCTCGCGGAGCACGGCGTCGATGGTGGCCGGGTCGGCGCCCTGCTCCTCGTACACCGCGAAGGCCTCGGCGTAGAAGGGCCGGGCGATCCGGTTGACGATGAAGCCCGGGGTGTCGGCGCAGCGCACCGGCGTCTTCCCCCAGCCCAGGACGGTGGCGTACGCACGGCCGGCGGCGGCCGGATCCGTGGCGAACCCGGAGACCACCTCGACCAGCGGCAGCAGCGGGGCCGGGTTGAAGAAGTGCAGACCCAGGAAGCGGCCCGGGTGCGCGAGGCCGGCGGCGAGCTCGGTGACGGAGAGGGAGGAGGTGTTGGTGGCCAGCAGGGCGTCCGGCGAAACCACCTCTTCGAGCGCCGCGAACAGCGCCCGCTTGACGGTGACGTCCTCGACGACCGCCTCCACGACGAGGGCCACGTCGGACAGCTCGGCGAGACCGGCCGCAGCACCGATCCGGCCGATCGCGGCCTCTGCCTCGGCCCGGTCCAGCCGGCCCTTCGCGGCCATCCGCTCGACCCGGTCCTGGACGAACCCGACCGCGTCGGAGGCCAGTGCGGCGTTGATGTCGTAGATCAGCACCCGGTGACCTGCGAGAAGGGCGACCTGGGCGATGCCCTGCCCCATGGTGCCGGCGCCGACGACCGCCACTGTGCGGGACCGCTCGATTGCTGTCATGCCCAGATCCTCCCGCACAGACTTGTCCACAGGTCTGCCGGGCCCTCTTGTCCCGACCGATCGTTCGGTTACTCTAACTCCAGTCTGCTCTTGTTCATCCCTTCTTGCCTGCCCCGATCGCCTGATCCCGCCCGGCTCAAAGAGGAGTTGGTCCCTGATGGCCGCCGAGCTCACCGTCCCCCAGCTGTCCGCCAAGCACCGGCCCACTCTGGACCAGGCGCTGGCCACCATCCGCAGCCGCGCCTACTGGTCCCCGCACCCCGAGCACCCCAAGGCGTACGGCGAGACCGCGCCGGCCGACGGCCTCGCCGCCTTCGAGGCGCTGCGCGGCACCCGGCTCGACCTCGGACAGCCCGGCACCGACGGCTGGACGGGCGCGGAGACCTCCCCGTACGGCGTGGAGCTCGGCGTCGAGTACCCGCACGTGGACCCGGAGGTGCTGCTGCCCGCGATGCGGGCCGGCATGGGCGCCTGGCGGGACGCCGGGCCCGAGGCGCGCGCCCTGGTCTGCATCGAGATCCTGGCCCGGATCTCGGCGCGGACGCACGAGTTCGCGCACGCCGTCATGCACACCAGCGGCCAGGCCTTCATGATGGCGTTCCAGGCGGGCGGCCCGCACGCACAGGACCGCGGTCTCGAAGCGGTGGCCTACGCCTACGAGGAGCAGACCCGCGTCCCGGGGCAGGCCGACTGGTCGAAGCCGCAGGGCAAGAAGGACCCACTGGAGCTCGGCAAGACCTTCACGGCCGTGCCGCGCGGCATCTCCCTGATGATCGGCTGCAACACCTTCCCCACCTGGAACGGCTACCCGGGCATCTTCGCCTCCCTGGCCACGGGCAACCCGGTGCTGGTCAAGCCGCACCCGCGCGCCGTGCTCCCGCTGGCGCTGACCGTCCAGGTGGCCCGCGAGGTCCTCGCCGACGCCGGCTTCGACCCGAACCTGGTCGCGCTGGCCGTGGAGCGTCCGGGCGAGGGCATCGCCAAGGAGCTCGCCGTCCGGCCCGAGATCAAGGTCATCGACTACACCGGGTCCACCGAGTTCGGTGACTGGCTGGAGGCCAACGCCCGCCAGGCGCAGGTCTACACGGAGAAGGCCGGCGTCAACACCGTCGTCCTGGACTCCACCGACAACTACAAGGGCATGCTGTCCAACCTGGCCTTCTCCCTGTCCCTCTACAGCGGCCAGATGTGCACCACCCCGCAGAACCTGCTGATCCCGCGCGACGGCATCGAGACCGACGCCGGGCACAAGTCCTACGACGAGGTCGTCTCGGACCTCGCGGGCGCGGTGGGCGGCCTGCTCGGCGACGACGCACGGGCCAACGCCCTGCTCGGCGCCCTGGTCAACCCGGACGTCAAGGCCCGCCTGGAGGCGGCGGCCGGGCTCGGCGAGGTCGCGCTGGCCTCGCGCGAGGTGACGAACCCCGAGTTCCCGGGCGCGGTCGTGCGCACCCCGGTGATGGTGAAGCTGGACTCCGCCAAGCCGGACGACTCCGCCCCCTACCTCTCCGAGTGCTTCGGCCCGGTCTCCTTCGCGGTGGCGGTCGACTCCACGCAGAGCGCCCTCGACCTGCTGCGGCGCACGGTCCGCGAGAAGGGCGCGATGACGGTCGGCGCGTACACCACGTCCGCGGACACCGAGCGGGCCATCGAGGAGGTCTGCCTGGAGGAGTCGGCGCAGCTCTCGCTGAACCTGACGGGCGGGGTCTATGTGAACCAGACCGCGGCCTTCTCCGACCTCCACGGCTCCGGCGGCAACCCGGCGGCGAACGCCGCGCTGTGCGACGGGGCGTTCGTCTCGAACCGCTTCCGCGTGGTGGAGGTCCGCCGCCAGGGCTAGAGGCTCTCCCTGGGCCCGCCCCAGTGGAAGAGGGTCATGGCCACGCTGGTGGCCAGGTTGTAGCTGGAGACCTGCGGCCGCATCGGCAGGGACACCAGGTGATCGGCGCGGGCGCGCAGCTCGGGCGAGATGCCGTGGCGTTCGGAGCCGAAGGCCAGCAGGGCCTCGTCCGGGAGGGTGAGGGCGCGGATGTCCTCGCCCTCCGGATCGAGGGCGTACAGGGGGCCGGGCGGCAGCGTGTCGAGCTCCACCCGGTCCACGGTCGTGGCGTAGTGCAGCCCCGCGCCGGCCCGGACCACATTGGGGTGCCAGGGGTCCAGATCCCCCCGGGTGACCACGCCGGTGGCGCCGAAGCCTGCGGCGAGCCGGACGACGGCTCCGACGTTGCCCAGGTTGCGGGGGTTGTCGAGGAGCACGATCGGGGCCGTCCGGGGCCGTGCGTCGAGCCGCGCCCGCCCCTCGGCCCGACCGGGCCGGACCGCGAGCGCCGCCACCCCGGTGGGGTGCACCCGCGCCAGCAGCCCCTTGAGCGGAGCCCGCCGCACGAGCCGCGCGACGTCCGCCTCCACATCCGGAGCCAGCTCCCGCGCGAGGCCCCGTACGGCCTCCGGCTCCTCGGCGACGGCGAAGCGCACGTCCGCCCCGAACCGCAGGGCGTGCTTCAGCGCGTGGAACCCGTCGAGGAGGACCAGGTCCTGCCTCTCGGCAGCCCCCTGCCACTGCCGTGCGATCTCCTCGGGACTCCCGTACTCACTCATACGCCGAGCGTACGGTCCCCTCAGCACCCGCTCCTCCCCCTACCCGCCCTTCCTCCGGCGAAGATCCAGCCCCTCCGGCGTTTGAGGAGCGGGGGTCCGGGGGCTGGCCCCCGGCAACGGCGCCGCACGCGGAAACGGGTCCGGGCGGAGCCCGGCTGGGGTCCCCCCGGACGGAGTCTGGGGGATGGTGGAAGGGCGGGTAGGGGACAAGCCCCGCAGGGCCAAGCCTCAGCGCGGAACGGGGCTGGGGAGCGCGGGCTCCGGATCCGCGTACGGCTCCGGTTCCGGGACGGGCCGCCCCCGACCCACCCGCCGCGCAGCGACCCGCGCCCCGAGCCAGACCAGGAACGCCGTCGGCAGAAACACCGCGTCAGCGGCGATCATCGCCAACGAGAAGAACGGCAACCCCAACAGCACCGCGATCCCCGCATGCTCCAGCATCATCAACGCCAGCAGCACGTTCTTGATCCGCCGGTTGAACACCGTGAACGGAAAGGCCACCTGAACCGCGACCGTCCCGTACGACAGCAGCATCACCAGCGTCCCGCTGCTCGCGAGAAAGGCCGAGACCCCGGGCCACGGGGTGAAGTAGTCCAGGTTCAGCGGGTAGTACAGCGCCGTGCCGTCCTGCCACCGCGACCCCTGGATCTTGTACCAGCCGGCCGTGGCGTAGATCAGGCAGACCTCCACCATGATCACCAGCATCCCGGCGTTGTGCAGCAGGTTGGCCAGGACGTCGAGGACGGCCCGCCCCTCCCCCTCCGGCTCGTAGCGGTCGACCATCCACCACAGGGCGGCGAGCACCCACAGGGCCGTGAAGGCCACCAGCCAGCCGGTGCTGAACCCCCCGGTCACCGCCCCGTACGCGAACACCGCCCCGAGCACGCCCCACAGCACCGGCCCCGCCCGCCCGGCCGAGGCCGCGCCGAGGCGGCGGGCACGGCGGGCGTCCAGCGACCAGACCTGTGCGCACCGGGTCAGCACGAGGTAGATCGCCATCAGGTGGATGACGTTGTCCCCGCCGTCGCCCATGAAGACGCTGCGGTTCTGCAGGGACAGCACGCCGACCATGAACACCACGGAGGTCGCCCGGGTGCGCCAGCCCAGCATCAGCAGGGCGGACGACAGCACGGCCACCGCGTAGACGATCTCGAACCAGAGCGCCGAGTCCGACCACATCAGCACCGTGAAGGCGCGGTTCGAGTCGATCAGCCGCCGCGCCAGCTCCCAGCTCCACGGTCCGTCCGGCCCGTACAGCTCGTGGCGGTTCGGGAGCTCCCGCAGCAGGAAGAACAGCCAGGTCCCGGCGAATCCGATGCGGACCACGGCGCTCTGGTACGGCCCCAGCGCCTGCCCGCTGACCCGGGCCAGCGCCCGCCCGGCGGAGGCCTTGAGGCCCGTCGCACCGGACCCCTCCATCCCGGACCCCGTCACACCGGACCCCGTCACACCGTCCACCACGGCAGCTCCCGGTAGTAGGTCTGGGTGTCGGTCTTCTCGTCGGACCAGTGGGGCGCGGCGACCTCCGCGGTCGCCCCGCGCACCTGGATCCGTACGATCCGGCCCTCCGCGTCCCCAGCGGGCTCCAGCCGGTCCAGGGCGATCCGGCGCAGGTACTGCTCGGCCAGTTCGCCGCGCTCGCCGGTGGACTTGTTGTCCTCGTCGTGGGAGGCGGTGAAGAAGTCCCAGGCCCGGCGGAGCTCGTTCTGCTCGGTGTGGCTCGGCAGCAGGCTGTGGTGGATGGCCGCGCCGTCCTCGGCGGACAGATCGCGCCAGGTGCCCGTCACCAGCCGGCCGTCGTCCGTCCGCACTTCCGCGCGCATCTCCACGGCGATGTTCTGCTGGAGCGGGTTGGGGGCGAAGAGCTTCCAGTTCTGTTCGAACTCGGGGTAGATCCAGTAGTCGATCGAGCCCGCGTTCCGCTTGCTGACCGTGTTGGACGGGGCCACGTGCAGGAACACGAGGGCCAGGTGGCAGCAGGCGGCCACCGCCACCGCCCCGAGGGCGAGGGCCGTGACGACCCGGTACGGGGTGGACAGGCCGGCGATTCCGGGCGCCCTGGGCGGGGGCGGAGCCACTCCCGCGAGGGGCTCGCGCGCGTTCGAATCCATCCCGCCCCGATCATCCGGTGTCCACAGGGTTGACCACAGAGGTTGACACCCTACGGGCCCTCGTCCCACCATTGAAGAGCATGAACCGAACGATCGGTCGGTCGGGCGGACGAGGCGGGAAAAGACCTCTGACAGGGGGCCGTGATGGTGACAGTGACCCCGGCAGTGACATCGGGGACCGGGGGGCGGGACGCAGGGCAGGACGCGGGGATCGGCGTGACCGCCGACCTCGGCGCGCAGCTCGCGGCTGCCTTCGACGCGGCCGTGGCGGCCGACGAGCGGGTGGAACCGCGCGACTGGATGCCCGACGAGTACCGCGCCTCCCTGGTCCGCCAGATGGCCCAGCACGCCCATTCCGAGATCATCGGCATGCAGCCCGAGGCGAACTGGATCACCCGCGCGCCCTCCCTGCGCCGCAAGGCGATCCTGATGGCCAAGGTCCAGGACGAGGCCGGACACGGCCTGTACCTGTACAGCGCCGCGGAGACCCTGGGCACCAGCCGCGACGAGCTCCTCGACAAGCTCCACGCCGGCAAGCAGAAGTACTCCTCGATCTTCAACTACCCCACGCTGACCTGGGCCGACGTGGGCGCGATCGGCTGGCTCGTGGACGGCGCGGCCATCACCAACCAGGTCCCGATCTGCCGCTGCTCCTACGGGCCGTACGCACGGGCCATGGTCCGGATCTGCAAGGAGGAGTCCTTCCACCAGCGCCAGGGGTACGAGCTGCTCCTCGCCCTCTCCCGGGGCACCGAGGCCCAGCACGCGATGGCGCAGGACGCCGTCGACCGCTGGTGGTGGCCCTCGCTGATGATGTTCGGCCCGCCGGACGCCGAGTCGGGGCACTCGGCGCAGTCGATGGCCTGGCGGATCAAGCGCCACACCAATGACGACCTGCGCCAGCGCTTCGTGGACATCGCGGTCCCGCAGGCCGAGTCGCTGGGGCTGACCCTGCCCGACCCGGACCTGAAGTGGAACGAGGAGCGCGGGCACCACGACTTCGGAGCCATCGACTGGGCGGAGTTCTGGGAAGTCCTCAAGGGAAACGGCCCGTGCAACGAGGAGCGGATCGGCCAGCGCCGCACGGCGCACGAGGAAGGCGCCTGGGTGCGCGACGCGGCCGCGGCGTATGCGGAGAAGCAGGCAGCGGCCACGGCGGCCGCGGCGACCATCGGAAGCGAGGCTCGGGTATGACGCAGAACTGGCCCCTGTGGGAGGTGTTCGTCCGCTCGCGGCGCGGCCTCTCACACACGCACGCGGGCAGCCTGCACGCCCCCGACGCGGAGATGGCCCTGCGCAACGCCCGCGATCTCTACACCCGGCGCGGCGAGGGCATCTCCATCTGGGTGGTGCCCTCCACGGAGATCACCGCCTCCTCCCCGGACGAGCGGGACCCGTTCTTCGCCCCGTCCGCCGACAAGCCGTACCGGCACCCCACCTTCTACGAGATCCCCGAGGGGGTGCAGCACCTGTGACGAGCACCGAGACGGACACGACGACGGCGAGCTCCGCCGTGACGGCGGCGCTGGCCCTCGGCGACGACGCGCTGATCCTTTCGCACCGCCTCGCCGAGTGGGCTGGCCACGCGCCCGTCCTGGAGGAGGAGGTCGCCCTGGCCAACATCGCCCTCGACCTCCTCGGCCAGGCCCGCGTCCTGCTGTCGACGGCCGGCGACGAGGACGAGCTGGCCTACCTCCGCGAGGAGCGGTCCTTCCGCAACCTCCAGCTGGTCGAGCAGCCGAACGGCGACTTCGCCCACACCATCGCGCGCCAGCTCTACTTCTCGCTCTACCAGCACGAGCTCTACGGGGAGATCGCCCTCGGCGACGGCCCGTTCGCACCGCTCGCCGCCAAGGCGGTCAAGGAGACCGCCTACCACCGCGACCACGCCGAGCAGTGGACGCTGCGGCTCGGCGACGGCACCGAGGAGAGCCGGCGCCGGATGCGCGCCGGCCTGGACGGACTGTGGAAGTACACCGGAGAGATGTTCCAGCCGGTGGCCGGGCTCGAGCCGCTCGACTGGGCCGCCCTGGAAGGCCGTTGGCTGGCCGCGCTCGGCGACGTACTGGAGCGCGCCGGACTGGAGCTGCCCCAGGGCCCCCGGCAGGGCGCCTGGGCCGCCGGAGCCGGCCGGCAGGGACTGCACACCGAGTCCTTCGGCCGACTGCTCGCGGAGATGCAGCACCTGCACCGCAGCCACCCGGGGGCATCGTGGTGACCGGGACCGCCGCGGACGCCCGCACCGAGCAGACCCGGCTGGAGGTGGAGCTGGCCGCACTGGCCGGCTCCGTCCCCGACCCCGAACTGCCCGTGCTCACCCTCGCCGAGCTCGGCGTGATGCGCGGGGTGCGGATGCACGAGGACGGCCACGTGGAGGTCACCCTGACCCCCACCTACACCGGCTGCCCGGCCATCGAGGCCATGTCCGCGGACATCGAGCGGATCCTGACCGACCACGGCATACGGGAGGTCCGGGTCCGGACCGTGCTGGCCCCCGCCTGGTCCACCGACGACATCAGTGCCGAAGGCCGCCGCAAGCTGGCCGAGTTCGGCATCGCCCCGCCGCGGCCGCACGCCGCCGGCGGACCCGTGCCGCTCACCCTGTCCGTCCGCTGCCCGAACTGCGGATCGACCGACACCGAGCTGCTCAGCCGGTTCTCCTCCACCGCGTGCAAGGCGCTGCGCCGCTGCGTCGCCTGCCGCGAACCGTTCGACCACTTCAAGGAGCTGTAGATGGCCGTGTCACCGCCGTCGCCCACGCTGGGGTCCGCGAGCCCGACGCGCCCCGCGCGCCACGGCGCGTTCCACACCTTGACGGTGACGGCGGTCGACCGGCTCACCGAGGACTCCGTGGCCCTGACCCTGGCCGTCCCGCCGGAGCTGCGCGCCGAGTACCGGCACTCCCCCGGCCAGCACCTCACCCTGCGCCGCAGCGGCTCCGCCGCGGCCGGAACCGCTGCCACGTCGGAGGTTCGGCGCACGTACTCCATCTGCTCCGCCGCCCCGGCCGCGGACGGGCCCGGTCCCGCCGCGCTGAGGGTCGGGGTGCGGCTGGTGGAGGGCGGGGAGTTCTCCTCCTTCGCCCACAAGGAGATCACCGCGGGGGACGTCCTGGACGTGATGGTCCCGGCCGGCCGGTTCGTCCTGGACCCCGCGGCGGCGCCGCCCGCCGCGCACTACGCCGCGATCGTCGGCGGCAGCGGCATCACCCCGGTGCTGTCGATCGCCGCCACCCTCCTGGCCGCCCGCCCCGACGCACGGTTCTGCCTGGTGCGCAGCGACCGCAGCGCGGCCTCGACGATGTTCCTGGAGGAGGTCGCCGACCTCAAGGACCGCTATCCCGACCGGTTCCAGCTCGTCACCGTGCTGTCCCGGGAGGAGCAGGAGGCCGGGCTGCCTTCCGGGCGGCTCGGCGAGGACCGGCTGACCGAACTGCTGCCCGCCCTGCTGCCGGTCACGGAGGTGACGGGCTGGTTCCTGTGCGGCCCCTACGGCCTGGTGACGGGAGCGGAGCGGGCGCTGGGCGCGCTCGGCGTGCTCCGCACCCGGGTCCACGAGGAGGTCTTCCACGTCGAGGACAGCGCCCCGCGCCCCGCGCCCACCGCTTCGGCCGACGCCACCCGCGGCCGGGTCACGGCGCGCCTCGACGGCCGCTCGGGCACCTGGCCCGTGCGCGACGGGGAGTCCCTGCTCGACGCGGTGCTCCGGGCCCGGGCGGACGCCCCGTACGCCTGCAAGGGCGGGGTGTGCGGCACCTGCCGGGCGTTCGTCGTCTCGGGCGAGGTGCGAATGGAGCGCAATTTCGCGCTGGAGGAGAAGGAGACGGAGGCCGGGTTCGTGCTGGCCTGCCAGTCGCACCCGGTGTCGGAGGACGTGGAGATCGACTTCGACCGCTGATCGACCCGTCGTCGCCTCCACTGCCGTCCCCCTGTCACGTTTCCAGGCTGTGCTTTTTTAGGAACGTGTTCTATCTTGACGCACCGTCAGACAGAGCACGATTCGGGTACGCGGGAGGACAGGCAGTGGACTTCACCTTCACCGAGGAGCAGCAGGCCGCCGTCGAGGCGGCCAAGGCCGTGTTCGCGGACGTGGCCCCGGACGGCGTGCCCAGCCCCGCGCTCACCCCGAGGGCGGTGGCCGAGGAGTTCGACCGCGCGCTCTGGGCCAAGCTCGCGGACTCCGACCTGCTGACCCTGGTCCTCACCGAGGAGCACGGCGGCTCCGGCCTCGACGCCATCGCCCTGTGCCTGGTCCTGCGCGAGGCGGCGAGGGTCCTGGCCCGCGTTCCGCTGCTGGAGCACTGCGCCACCGCCATGGCCGTCCAGGCCCACGGCAGCCCCGAGCTGGCGAGTGCCCTGCTGCCCGGCGCCGGGAACGGCAGCCTCGTCCTGACCGTCGCCGCGCACGGCCGCAGCGGCCACGACCCGGCCGAACTGGCCGTCACCGCACGGCAGGAACAAGAAGGGGACACCTGGGTCCTGGAAGGCCTCCAGACGACCGTCACCTGGGGGCACAGCGCCGACTGGATCGCCGTACCGGCCCACACCGGGGAGGGCGAGGCAGTCATCGCGTTCGTCCCCCGGGCCGCCGGGGGCCTGTCCCTCGCGGAGCAGTACTCCACCAGCGGGGAGCGGCTCGCCGAGCTCACGCTCGACGGCGTACGGGTCCCGGCCGCGCACCTGATCGACGCTCCCGGCGCCTGGGACCACCTGCGCCAGCTCCTGGCCACCGGGACCTGCGCGCTCGCGCTGGGCCTCGGCGAGAACGTGCTCACCATGACCAGCCAGTACACGAGCAAGCGCGAGCAGTTCGGCTTCCCGGTGGCCAGTTTCCAGGCCGTCGCCGTCCAGGCCGCCGACCGCTACATCGACCTGCGCGCCATGGAGGTCACGCTCTGGCAGGCCGCCTGGCGGCTCGACGCCGCCACGGGCGGAGCGGGCGGACCGCTGCCGAGCGCCGGCGACGTGGCCGTGGCCAAGATCTGGGCCTCCGAGGGCGTACGCCGCGTCGTGCAGACCGCACAGCACCTGCACGGCGGCTTCGGCGCCGACACCGACTACCCGCTGCACCGCTACCACGCCTGGGCCAAGCAGCTGGAGCTCCAGCTCGGCCCGGCCGCGGCCCACGAGGAGGCACTGGGCGACCTGCTGGCCGCCCACCCGCTCGCCTAGCCGCTGAGGGGCCGGAGACGTCTCAGACGACGAAGCCCGGGGTGCCCGCGTCGGTGACGACCGGGCGGCCCGCGGCCTCCCAGTCCTGCATGCCGCCGGCCACGTTCACGGCGTCGATGTCCTGGCCCCGCAGGTACTGGGCCACCTGGGCCGAGCGTCCGCCGACCCTGCACATCACGTAGACCGGGCGCTCGTCCTCGATCTTCTCGGTCAGCTCACCGATGCGCGCCACGAACTCGCTCATCGGGATGTGCAGGGCGCCCTCGGCATGGCCGGCCGCCCATTCGTCGTTCTCGCGAACGTCGAGGACAAAGGCTTCGGAGGGCAGCGCGGAGGCGGCCACCGAGGGAAGCGGTCCGGAGTTCATGTCTGTCGCCTTCTCTCGTCACGGATAGCTGAGCCAACCTATCCGACCCTGCCCCGGCCTCACTCTGCGGCGAGGGCCGCCAGCTCCGCCTCACGCTTCTCGACGTCGCCGAGCAGCTGTTCGGCGATCTCCTCCAGCAGCCGGTCCGGGTCCTCCGGAGCCATCCGCAGCATCGACCCGATCGCGCTCTCCTCCAGGTCCCGGGCCACCACCGACAGCAGCTCCTTGCGGCGCGAGAGCCATTCCAGGCGCTCGTACAGCTCCTCGCTCTCGCTCAGCCGCTGCTCCGCCGGCGCCGGGCCGGCCGCCCACTCCTCGGCCAGCTCACGCAGCAGCTGCTCCTCGCCGCGCCCGTACGCCGCGTTGACCCGGGCGATGAACTCGTCGCGCCGCTCGCGCTCGGCCTCGTCCTGGGCCAGGTCGGGATGCGCCTTGCGGACCAGCTCGCGGTAGAGGCGGCGCACCTCCTCCGAGGGCCGCACCCGCTCCGGCGGCCGCACCGCACGGTCCGTGAGCATCGCGGAGGCGTCGTCGGACATCCCGTCCGCGTCCAGCCAGTCGTGGAACAGCTCGTCCACCCCGGGCATCGGCATCACCAGCGAGCGGGCCTCGCGCGCACGGCGCAGGTCCTCCGCGTCACCGGTCCTCGCCGCCTTCGCCTCGGCGATCAGGGCGTCCAGCTCGTCCAGCCGCGAATACATCGGTCCGAGCTTCTGGTGGTGCAGGCGGGAGAAGTTCTCCACCTCCACCCGGAAGGTCTCCACCGCGATCTCGAACTCGATCAGCGCCTGCTCGGCGGCCCGCACGGCGCGCTCCAGGCGCGCCTCGGGCCGCTCGTCGGCGGCGGGGCCGGAGCCGGAGCCGGGCGTGGAGTCGGGCTCGGACGCTTCGGGAACAGTCTGCTCGCTCACCCGGCCAGCCTAAGGCCCGCAGGCCCGGGTGTTTCACGTGAAACATCCACCGGTTTCACGTGAAACATCCCGAGCCCGAGCCCGTGCACGGGCTCGGCCTCCAGCCGCTCAGACCCCGGACTCCGCCGCGATCCGCCCGGACCGTACCGCCTCCACCAGCACCGCGTGGTCGGCCTCGCTGCGGTCCGCGTAGGCCACGGCGAAGCCGGCCACGGCCTCGTCCAGCTCGTCGCTCTTGCCGCAGTACCCGGACAGCAGCCGCGGATCCGCGCTGTGCGCGTGTGCCCGCGCCAGCAGGGCCCCGGTCATCCGCCCGTAGTCGTCGAACTGGTCGGCGGCCAGCGCCGCCGGGTCCACGCTGCCCTTGCGGTTGCGGAACTGGCGGACCTGGAAGGGCCGCCCCTCCACCGTCGTCCAGCCCAGCAGGATGTCGGAGACCACCTGCATCCGCTTCTGCCCGGCCACCACCCGACGGCCCTCGTGCTCCTCCGGCGGGGAGACGAAGCCGAGCCCCGGCAGGTGCGGCAGCAGTGCGGAGGGCCTGGCCTCCTTCACCTGGAGGACCAGTGCCTCACCCCGGTGGTCCAGCAGCAGCACCACGTAGGAGCGGGTACCGACGCTGCCCGTGCCCACCACCCGGAAGGCCACGTCGTGGATCGCGTACCGGGCCAGCAGCGGCAGCCGGTCGCCCTGGAGGGTCTCCAGGTACGGGCCCAGCGCGGCCGCCACGGCCGCCGCCTCCCCGTCCCCGACCCGGCGCAGCACGGGCAGCGCGTCCACGAAGGCCCGGCCGCCGTCGGGCGTGAGCTCGGTGGACTTGGCCGCGAAGCGTGCGGAGGTGTTGTTGCGGGCCTTCTCCGAGACGCGTTCCAGCGTGCCCAGCAGGTCACGGGCATCGGTGTGCGAGACCAGTTCCTCGTCCGCGATGGCGTTCCACGCGTCCAGGGCCGGCAGTTTGGCGAGCAGGCGCATCGTGCGCCGGTAGGCGCCCGCCGCATCGTGCGCGGCGGCGCGGCAGGTGTCCTCGTCCGCGCCGGCCACCCGGCCGGCCAGGACCAGCGAGGTGGCCAGCCGCTTGAGGTCCCACTCCCACGGGCCGAAGACGGTCTCGTCGAAGTCGTTGAGGTCGATGACCAGGCGGCCGCGCGCGTCCCCGTACAGGCCGAAGTTGGCCGCGTGGGCGTCTCCGCAGATCTGCGCGCCGATCCCGGTCACGGGACCGCCGGAGAGGTCGTGCGCCATCAGCCCGGCCGAGCCGCGCAGGAAGGCGAAGGGGTTGGCGGCCATCCGGCCGACCCGTATCGGCGCGAGCTCGGGGACCCGGCCGACGTTGGACTCCTCCACCGCCCGCACCGCGTCCGGACGGTCGGCCGGGGCCTCGAACCGCGCGTGCACCGACCGGGGCACCCGCACGCGCAGCGCCTTGCCCGCCTCCCGGGGAGAACCCACGGAAGAAACCGGAGCAGAACCCGCGGCAGAACCGGAGGGAGACCCGGAGGAAGACCCGGCCCGCCGGGCGAACCCCTCGACCTCCGGGATCCGTACCTTCGTCGACTCCGGTCCCACACCGTGCTGCCGCGCTACCGCCGTCATGCGCCCCGCCCCCTGATCGCCATCGGATTTCGGCCCGACCGTATATCTACAGCCCGGCGTCCCTGGCCAGCAGGGCCGCCTGTACGCGGTTCTCGCATTCCAGCTTCGCCAGGATCCGGCTCACGTACGTCTTCACCGTGGCCTCGCTCATGTGCAGCCGGCGCCCCGCGTCCGCGTTCGACAGCCCCTCCCCGAGCAGCGCCAGTACCCCGCGCTCGCGCTCGCTCAGTTCGGCCACCCGGCGCCGCGCCCCTTCCTCCCGGCCGGCGCTCCGGCCGGACGCGAGCTGGTCCACCACGTGCCGGGTCGCCGCCGGGGACAGGTACGCGTCCCCCGCCGCGGCCGCCCGTACGGCGCCGATGAGTTCGCCGGGCGCCGAGTCCTTCAGCAGGAACCCCGCGCCGCCGCCGCTCAGGGCCCGCAGCACGTTCTCCTTCTCCCCGAAGGTGGTCAGGATCAGCACCCGCACCTCGGGCGCCGCCCGCCCGAGCTCGGCCAGTGCCGTCAGCCCGTCCATCACCGGCATCTGGATGTCCAGCAGCACCACGTCCGGGCCGTGCGCCCGCGCCAGTTCCACCGCCTCCCGGCCGTTCGCCGCCTCGGCGACGACCTCGATGTCCGCCGCCGAGGTCAGGATCATCCTGATCCCGGCCCGGATCAGCGGTTCGTCGTCAGCGATCACCACGCGGATCACCTTGGCTGTCACCCCTGCTCCTACTGCTTGGCCTCGTACGCCTGCTTGTCGACGAGCTTGCCGTCCTTGAAGCAGAACCGGAAAACGCTGTCGCTGTCCCAGTCTCCGCCGCCGTCCGCGAGCAGGGTCAGACAGCTGGCGCCCCGCGGACGCGGCGGCCCCTGCCGGTCGAGTCCCTCGGTCAGGATGCTGTCCCCGCTGGGCAGCCGCGACCGTACCGCGCCCTCCGGCTCGCCCACCTGGATCTCGTCGTAGTCGGCCCGGCCGATGCTCGCGTCGCTCACCGAGCCCACCAGCAGCGCCACCGCGGCTCCGATCACGATCAGCAGCACCACCACGGCGGCGACCGCGATCCCGCAGCCCAGCGTCACGCCCCCGACGCGGCTGCCGCCGCTCAGCAGCTTCCGGTCGATCGCGTCCCAGTCCACCGGCCCGGCACCCGCGCCCGAGCCGAGGGTCCTGGCCTGCACCTGCTGCCCGAAGTCGTCGGCGACCCCGCCCATCCCCCGCTCCCGGGCCCCGGCCGGCTCGGTCCCGTAGGGAAGCACCCCGGCCACCCGGAACCCGCCGCCCTCCACGGTCCCCGCGTAGACCATGCCGCCCACCAGCCGGGCCCGTTCGCGCAGCCCGGTCAGCCCCTGCCCACCGGACACCACCTCACCGGTGCCCGGACCGGCCGCCGGTCCGTTGGCGATCTCCACCACCAGGGAGTCGTCCTCGTACCGCAGCTCCACCGTGATGGGCGCGCCCGGCGCGTGCTTGTAGGCGTTGGTCATCGCCTCCTGCGCGATCCGGTACGCCGCGTGGTCGCACGCCGCGACCAGCGGCCTGGGCTGCCCCGCGGTGGTGAGCCGTACGTCCGTCCCCGCGCTCCGCGCCGACTCCACGATCCCGGCGATCCCCGCCACCCCGCGAGCGGCGGGCTGCGCCTCCTCGACCGGCAGCGGCGCCTCCACCCCGTCGCGCAGGATGCCGACGACCTCGCGCAGCTCGTGCATGGCGGCGACCGAGGCCTGCCGCAGGACTCCCACCGCCTCGCGCTGCCGGTCGGTCAGGACCGGATCAACCTCCAGCGCACCGGTGTGCACCGAGATCAGCGCGAGCTGGTGGCCAAGGCTGTCGTGCATGTCCTGGGCGATGCGCTGGCGTTCGCGCAGCCGGGCCTGGCCCGCGACCATGGCCCGCTCGCGCAGCAACTGGGCGTTGCGCTCCTGGAGGGCGCGCAGCAGCGTATGGCGCTGGGACCAGTAGCGGCTGGCCAGACCGGGCATGACCACCATGGCGAGGAACATCAGCGCGCTGAAGACGATGATCAGCACCGCGCGGCCCTGCGACCAGTCCTTGACCACGCTGAGGGCGACGGCCAGGGCGAAGGCCGCGGTGAAGGCGCCGAGCGCCCGTCCGACGCCGACGATGCGGCGCCCCGCCGACCAGCCGAGCGGGATCACCACGAGGAAGGCCCCCGGCAGGTAGGCGCTCAGCGCCGAGCCGGCCACCAGCGTGAACACGGGCAACCGCCGCCGCAGCAGGGTCAGCACCACCACGACCACGGAACTGGCCAGCATCCGCGCCGGGGAACCCTTGTCGATCTCCTCGATCCCCAGCCCGACCAGCACCAGCAGCCCGGCCAGTGCCAGGTCCCCCGCCAGCATCCGCCGGGTCCAGGGCTCGGGCCCCTTCACCCAGTCCCGTCCCGCACGCGCCCTCGCCGTCACATCCACGCGACCGACCCTAGACACGGCGCCCCCGTCAGGCCTCCCTCTTTCGTCGCGCCCACCCGCTACGAAAGTCTCCCGGCGCAGTCCGCACCCGCGCCGAGACCCTCGTCACGCGCGCGTCCGCATCCCGGACACCCTCCGGGGTCCCCCGGGCACGACGAAAGAGCCCCCGCTCCGGATTTCTCCGGAGCGGGGGCTCTTCACTCTGTGCGCGAGGGGGGATTTGAACCCCCACGTCCCGAAGGACACTGGCACCTGAAGCCAGCGCGTCTGCCGTTCCGCCACTCGCGCAAAGTGACTACCAGCGGCTCTTCCCTTGCGGGCCGTTCCCCTGGCGACATCGGAACATTAGCACGTCGGAGGGGCTGGATTCACATCGCTTTTCGTGCTCTCCCGACGCCCGCCGACGACCGCCCCTCCCGCACCCGGCCGCCGGTGCGGGACACTGTCCTCGGGGCGCCCCTACGATCGCTTGTGAGGACCAACACTCATGCGCACGTGACCGATGGGGAACCACCCGAATCCGCCATGCGTGGATACGATCAGTAAGCAGTACAGGGCGACAACGACGGAGGAGGTGCCCCATGGGAGTCCTGAAGCGGTTCGAGCAGCGACTCGAAGGTCTGGTGAACGGCACCTTCGCCAAGGTGTTCAAGTCCGAGGTCCAGCCGGTGGAGATCGCGGGCGCCCTCCAGCGCGAGTGCGACAACAACGCCACCATCTGGAACCGCGAGCGGACCGTTGTCCCCAACGACTTCATCGTGGAGCTGAGCACGGGCGACTACGAGCGCCTGAGCCCCTACTCCGGCCAGCTCGGCGACGAGCTCGCGGGCCTGGTCCGCGACTACGCCAAGCAGCAGCGCTACAGCTTCATGGGCCCCATCAAGGTCCAGCTGGAGAAGGCCGACGACCTGGACACCGGTCTCTACCGGGTCCGCAGCCGCACGCTCGCCTCCAGCACCTCCCAGCCCGGCGCGGGCCAGGGGCAGGGCCACCAGGCCCCCCCGGACCGGCCCGGCGGCTACGGGTACCCCCCGGCCTCCGCGCCCCCCATGCCCGCGGGTCCGCCCCCGGGCGGGGCCGGCGCACGCAGGCCGGTACCCGGCGGACCGGCACCCGTACCCACCGCAGGCGCCGTCCGGCGCCACTGGATCGAGATCAACGGCACCCGCCACCAGATCTCACGCCCTACGCTCGTACTCGGCCGAAGCACCGAAGCCGACGTGCGGATCGACGACCCCGGCGTATCGCGCCGGCACTGTGAGATCCGGACCGGAACGCCCTCGACCATCCAGGATCTCGGGTCCACCAACGGCATCGTGGTGGACGGGCAGCACACCACCCGCGCTACGCTCCGCGACGGTTCGCGGATCGTCGTGGGATCCACCACCATCATTTACCGGCAAGCCGAAGGGTGAAGCGGGGGCAATGTCAGAGCTGACCCTGACGGTCATGCGGTTGGGTTTCCTGGCCGTTCTGTGGCTGTTCGTCATCGTGGCCGTCCAGGTCATCCGCAGCGATCTCTTCGGTACGAGAGTCACGCAGCGCGGTTCCCGACGCGGCGGGGGCGCTTCCGGCGCCCCGGCCCAGCAGGGCGGCCGCCAGGCCGCGGCCCCACCGCAGCAGCGCCAGCGCCGCGGTGCGCCGACCAAACTCGTCGTCTCCGAGGGCACCCTCACGGGCACCACGGTGGCCCTCGCCGGCCAGACGATCACCCTGGGCCGCGCCCACGACTCCACGATCGTGCTGGACGACGACTACGCCTCCAGCCGGCATGCCAGGATCTACCCCGACCGTGACGGCCAGTGGATCGTCGAGGATCTCGGGTCCACCAACGGCACGTATCTCGACCGGACCCGGCTGACCACCCCGACGCCCATTCCGCCGGGCGCCCCGATCCGCATCGGCAAGACCGTCATCGAGCTGCGGAAGTAGTACGAGAATGAGCGAGCGGAGCGAGCGAGCCGCAGCGGTCCGTCCCACCGGGGACACGGACCCGAGCGCGCTCCAGGCCGGAGGGTGGGCAGTGTGGCTCAAGACCGGTTGTACCCCGAGGCATCCACAGGGCAGGTGCGCATGAGTCTGTCCCTGCGGTTCGCCGCCGGATCGCACAAGGGCATGATCCGGGAGGGCAACGAGGACTCCGGCTACGCCGGCCCCCGTCTCCTCGCGATCGCCGACGGCATGGGCGGCCAGGCCGCCGGTGAGGTCGCCAGCTCCGAGGTGATCTCCGCCCTCGTGCAGCTCGACGACGACGTCCCGGGCTCCGACATGCTCACCGCGCTCAGCACCGCGGTGCAGCGCGCCAACGACCAGCTGCGCGTCATGGTCGAGGAGGACCCCCAGCTCGAGGGCATGGGCACCACGCTCACCGCCCTGCTGTGGACGGGCCAGCGCCTCGGCCTGGTCCACGTCGGCGACTCCCGCGCCTACCTGCTCCGCGACGGCGTCCTCACGCAGATCACCCAGGACCACACCTGGGTGCAGCGCCTGGTCGACGAGGGCCGGATCACCGAAGAGGAAGCCACCACCCACCCGCAGCGCTCCCTGCTGATGAGAGCCCTGGGCAGCGGCGACATCGTCGAGCCCGACCTCTCCATCCGCGAGGTCCGGGTCGGCGACCGCTACCTGATCTGCTCCGACGGACTCTCCGGCGTGGTCTCCCACCAGACCCTGGAAGAGACCCTCGCCGACTACCACGGCCCCCGCGAGACCGTGGCCTCGCTCATCCAGCTCGCGCTGCGCGGCGGCGGCCCCGACAACATCACGTGCATCGTGGCCGACGTCCTCGACACCGACAGCAACGACACCCTGGCCGCGCAGGTCAACGACACCCCGGTCGTCGTCGGCGCGGTCGCCGAGAACCAGCACCACCAGCTCTTCGACGGCGGCAACGCCATGCAGACCCCGGCCGGCCGCGCCTCCGGGCTCGGCCGCCAGAGCCCCCCGCCCGCCGGCGCCTTCGGCCCTCCCGGCAGCGGTGAGGCACCGGGTTACGGCGGTTACGGCGCCCAGGGACAGGGCGGCGGAGCCGACGGGTACGGCAGCTTCGGCGAGGCCGACCCGTACGACGGCGACTCCGGGTACGAGGACACGTACGACCACCCGCGCAGGCGCCGCGGCAAGGGCCGCAAGTGGACCACGCGCACGCTCACGCTGCTCGTGGTCCTCGGTGTCATCGGCGGCGGACTCTACGCGGGCTACCGCTGGACCCAGACGCAGTTCTACGTCGGCGCCAAGGACGAACACGTCGCGCTCTTCCGCGGGATCAGCCAGAAGCTGGGCCCGCTGGAGCTCTCCAAGGTGGAGACCGACCGCCCCGACATCGAACTGAAGTACCTGCCGCCCTTCAAGCGCAAGCAGGTCGAGGACACGATCAGCGAGAGCAGCCTCGACGCCGCCCGCACGAAGATCGACGAACTCGGTACCCAGGCCTCCGCGTGCAAGAAGGACGAGCAACGGCGCGCGGCCGAGGCACAGGGCAACCAAACGCCCGGCCCCGTCCTGACTGCCGCCGAGCAGCAGGTCGTCAGCCAGTGCGATAAGCAGTAGTCATACGCGGGCACAGGGGGCCCGTCACACCATGAGCGTTGTCACCAACACGACCACCATCGGCGCCATCGAGCTGCCCAGTCGGCGGAACACCGAGCTCCTGCTGCTCGTCTTCGCCGTGGTCATCACGATGTTCGCCTACGCCAACACGGGCCTGGCGATCGACGGCAAGCTGCCCCCGGGCATGCTCACCTACGGGCTCGGCCTCGGCGTCCTGGCGGCCATCGCCCACTTCGTCGTACGGCGCTACGCCAAGCACGCCGACCCGCTGCTGCTGCCGATCGCCACGCTCCTCAACGGGCTCGGCCTCGTCCTGATCTGGCGCCTCGACCAGTCCGAGCGCCTGCAGAGCCTGGCGAAGCGGCAGTTCGGCGCCTTCACCGAGTCCGCACCCCGGCAGATGATGTACACGGCCCTCGCCATCGCCCTGTTCGCCGGCGTGCTCCTGGTCCTCAAGGACCACCGCGTGCTCCAGCGGTTCACGTACATCTCCATGGCCGCCGCACTCGTGCTGCTGATCCTGCCCGTGATCCCGGGTCTGGGAGCCGACGTCTTCGGCGCCAAGATCTGGATCAGCGTCGGTGGTTTCTCGATCCAGCCCGGCGAGTTCGCCAAGATCGTCATCGCCGTCTTCTTCGCCGGCTACCTCATGGTCAAGCGCGACGCCCTGGCCCTCGCCAGCCGCCGCTTCATGGGCCTCTACCTGCCGCGCGGCCGCGACCTCGGCCCGATCCTGATGATCTGGGCGATGAGCCTGCTCGTCCTGGTCTTCGAGAACGACCTCGGCACCTCGCTGCTCTTCTTCGGCATGTTCGTGATCATGCTGTACGTCGCCACCGAGCGCACCAGCTGGATCGTGATCGGCCTGCTCATGAGCGTGGGCGGGGCCGCCGTGGTCGGCTCCACCGCCAGCCACGTCCAGGCCCGCGTGAACGCCTGGCTCGACCCCTTCAGCTGCTACGAGACGTCCGACGCCTGCCAGCAGGTCGGCCAGTCGATCATGACCTTCGGCTCCGGCGGGGTCCTCGGCACCGGCTTGGGACAGGGCCACTCCGACCTCATCCTGTTCGCCGCCAACTCCGACTTCATCTTCTCCACCGTCGGCGAGGAGCTCGGGCTCACCGGCGTCATGGCCTTCCTGCTGCTCTACGGCCTGATCATCGAGCGGGGCGTGCGCACCGCGCTGGCCGCCCGCGACCCCTTCGGCAAGCTCTTCGCGATCGGGCTCTCCGGCGCCTTCGCACTCCAGGTCTTCGTGGTCGCCGGCGGAGTCATGGGCCTCATCCCCCTGACCGGCATGACCATGCCCTTCCTCGCGGCCGGCGGCTCGTCCGTGCTCGCGAACTGGATCCTCATCGCCGTCCTCATCCGGATCAGCGACACCGCACGCCGCCCTGCCCCGGCCCCGGCACCGTCCCCCGACTCCGAGATGACCCAGGTGGTCCGCCCGTCATGAACAAGCCCCTGCGCCGCATCTCGATCTTCTGCGGGCTGCTCGTCCTGGCACTGCTCGTGCGGACCAACTGGCTCCAGTACGTCAAGGCCGAGGAGCTGAGCACCCGCAAGGAGAACCGGCGGGTCCAGATCGCCCAGTACGCCACCGAGCGCGGCAACATCATCGTCGGGGGCAAGCCGATCACCGGCTCCGCCGTCACCGACGGCAGCGACTACAAGTTCAAGCGGACCTACCTCGACGGTCCGCTCTGGGCCCCCGTGACCGGCTACGCCTCGCAGGCCTTCGGCTCCACGCAGCTGGAGTCCCTCGAGGACGGCATCCTCACCGGCAACGACGACCGGCTCTTCTTCGACCGCACCATCGGCATGTTCACCGGCGAGAAGAAGCAGGGCGGCAACGTCGTCACGACGCTCAACGCCGCCGCGCAGAAGGCCGCGTTCGACAAGCTCGGCGACAAGAAGGGCGCCGTCGCGGCGATCGACCCGCGCACCGGCGCGATCCTCGCCCTGGTCAGCACCCCCTCGTACGACCCCAGCTCCTTCGCCGGCAACTCGAAGACCGACGAGAAGGCCTGGGTCGAGCTCAAGGACAGCGAGGACAAGAAGCTCGTCAACCGCGCCCTGCGCGAGACCTACCCGCCCGGCTCCACCTTCAAGGTGGTCACCGCCGCCGCGGCCCTGGAGAACGGGGTCGTCACGGACATCAACGCGCCGACCGACACCGATGACCCGTACATCCTCCCGGGCACCAGGACGCCGATGGTCAACCACGCCCAGAACTGCGGCAAGGCCACGCTCAACTACGCCCTGCAGGTCTCCTGCAACTCCGTCTTCGCCCACATGGGCGACAAGGTGGGGCGGGACAACATGGTGAAGACCGCCGAGAAGTTCGGCTTCAACAACGACAAGATCGACACCCCGGTCCGCGCCTTCGCCAGCGTCTACGACAAGACCATGAGCCCCGACGGCAACGCCCAGAGCTCCATCGGCCAGTTCAACACCGCGGCCACCCCGCTGCAGATGGCCATGGTCACCGCCGCCATCGCCAACAACGGCAAGCTGATGAAGCCGTACATGGTCAGCCACCTCGAATCCCCCGGCCTCGACATCGTCGAGAAGCACGAGCCGCAGGAAATGAGCCGGCCCCTCTCCGTCGAGAACGCGAAGAAGGTCCGGGACATGATGGTCAACGTCGTCCAGAACGGCACCGGCGACAAGGCCAAGATCCCCGGCACCGTCGTCGGCGGCAAGACCGGCACCGCCCAGCACGGCGAGGGCAACAAGAAGCGCCCGTACGCCTGGTTCATCTCCTACGCCGAGAACCCCGACGGCAGCTCGCCGGTCGCCGTCGCCGTCGTCATCGAGGACAGCGCAGCGGACCGCGAGGACATCAGCGGCGGCGGCCTCGCCGCCCCCGTGGCCAAGGCCGTCATGCAGGCCGTCCTCAAGAGCACCAAGGGGTAACGGGCGGGGCCGAAGGGAGCGCGAGAGCCGCAAGGGGCACACACCTGTGATCCGGGTCACCATTCCCGCCCGGATCCGAGCGTACGGTACCGGTCCGGTATCAGCCTGTGGTCACGAACCGATCACCGGCGATCGGCCGGTAGCCTTTGCGCGAACAGCACACCGCCGGACCACACACGGGTGCGGTCGGGACTGACGGAGAGGGCTGCACGTTATGGAAGAGCCGCGTCGCCTCGGCGGCCGGTACGAGCTGAGCCACGTGCTCGGCCGTGGTGGCATGGCCGAGGTCTACCTCGCCCACGACACCCGGCTCGGCCGTACCGTCGCCGTCAAGACCCTGCGCGCCGATCTCGCTCGCGACCCGTCCTTCCAGGCCCGGTTCCGGCGCGAGGCCCAGTCGGCCGCATCGCTCAACCACCCGGCGATCGTCGCCGTGTACGACACCGGCGAGGACTACGTCGACAACATCTCCATCCCGTACATCGTGATGGAGTACGTCGACGGCTCGACCCTGCGCGAGCTCCTGCACTCCGGCCGCAAGCTGCTGCCCGAGCGCACCCTGGAGATGTGCATCGGCATCCTCCAGGCGCTGGAGTACTCGCACCGCGCCGGCATCGTGCACCGCGACATCAAGCCCGCGAACGTCATGCTGACCCGCTCCGGCCAGGTCAAGGTCATGGACTTCGGCATCGCCCGCGCCATGGGCGACTCCGGCATGACCATGACGCAGACCGCCGCCGTCATCGGCACCGCCCAGTACCTCTCCCCGGAGCAGGCCAGGGGCGAGCAGGTCGACGCGCGCTCCGACCTCTACTCGGCCGGCTGCCTGCTGTACGAGCTCCTCGCCGTCCGGCCCCCCTTCATCGGGGACTCCCCGGTCGCGGTCGCCTACCAGCACGTACGGGAAGAGCCCCAGCCCCCGTCGAACTTCGACTCCGAGATCACGCCCGAGATGGACGCGATCGTGTTGAAGGCGCTGGTCAAGGACGCCGACTACCGCTACCAGTCCGCCGACGAGATGCGCGCCGACATCGAGGCCTGCCTCGACGGCCAGCCCGTCGCCGCCACCGCCTCCATGGGCGCCGCCGGCTACGGCTACCCCGACCAGGGCAACGGATACGGACCCCAGGGCTACGACCAGCCCACCACCGCCCTGCGCACCGCCGACCCGAACCAGACCTCCATGCTCCCGCCGATGCCTCCGGGCGACGGTGGATACGGGACCGCCGGGTACGCAGACCAGGGCGGCTACGACCAGGGCGGCCGCGGCCGGCGTCCGCAGAAGAAGAGCAAGGCCTCCACTCTCCTGCTGGTCACCGCCGGAATCCTCGTCCTCGTCGGCGCGATCCTCATCGGACGCGTCCTCTTCGAGAACAAGGCCGACAACCGGCCGGCAGTGCCCAAGCTCATCGGCGAAACCCTCGAAGCGGCCAAGGCGAACGCCACCAACGTCGGCCTCAGCGTCGAGCAGGTCGGGGAGATGGCCTGCGACGCCGCCCCCAAGGGCAGCGTCTGCGAGCAGGATCCGGCCGAGAACGTCAAGGTCGACAAGAACTCCGTGATCAAGGTGAAGGTCTCCACGGGCCCCTCCAAGGTCCTCGTCCCGAACGTCATCAGGCTGGCGATCGCCGACGCGGAGAAGGCGCTCCAGGAGAAGGGCTTCCAGATCGACAAGAAGCTCGTCGAGTCCGACCAGCCCCCCGGCACCGTCATCGAGCAGAACCCGAAGAGCGGCGAGGCCGAGAAGGGCTCGACGATCTCGTTGACGGTGGCCAAGGAAATCTCCAAGGTGACCGTCCCGGACCTGACCGGCAAGAGCCAGGGCGACGCTTCGAAGGCCCTGCAGGCCCTCAAGCTGAAGCTCGGCAGCGTCACGGAGGTCGACGCGCCCCCGGGCACGGCCCCCAAGACGGTCGTCAGCCAGGACCCCGGCCCCAACGGCCAGGTCGAAGTCGGCTCGACGGTCAACATCTCGGTCGCCAAGCCGGTCCAGCAGCTCACGGTCCCGAACCTGGTCGGCAGGACCATCAACCAGGCCAGGGCCGAGCTCGCCTCCAAGGGCCTGATCTTCGGATCCGTCCTGTCGGGCTCCTCGGACGGCAAGGCGCGGATCCTGAGCACGGACCCGCAGGTCGGCAGCCCGGCGACCATCGGCATGGTGATCAACGTGAACACGCAGCCCGACAACCAACAGAACGGCGGCAACGACGGCGGAGGCGGCGGCTTCATCGGCGGCCTCAGCAACTAGCCCCACACCCCCGAGCACGAACGGGTCCGGCCCCTCTCCCCGAGAGGAGCCGGACCCGTTTTCCGTACGTACATGTCTTCATATGTACGAAATTCGTTAACCCGGACGGGGCGGGCAGCGGAGCCCACCCGGGAGGGTCGGATCATGATCAACGAATCGGTGCTGCTCGAGTCCAGGACTCTGCGCACGAGCGTCCTGGAGCGGACGGAAGTACTGGACAGGGTGAAGGCGCTGTCGCTCCTGCCGGACCGGCTGCACGTGACGACGGCGATGGTGGCGGCTTACTACGAGGTCAGCATCCAGGTCATGGACGCCTTGGTGTTCGATCACCGGGACGAACTCTCAGCCAACGGCTATCGGGTTTTGACAGGTGCAGAACTGACTTACTTTAAGCAAGTCAGTGGGCTCAGCAGCCGCGCCGCGGCCATCGCCCTCTACTCCCGACGGACCGTCCTGAACGTCGGAATGCTGCTCCGCGACAGCAAAGTCGCACGTCAGGTGCGTGCGTACCTCCTCGACACCGAAGGCGAGGTCCGTACGCAGGCTGTGGATAACTCTGTCCACAGCTCCCGCTCTGACGAGCTCGACGAGCGGATCGACAGCCGGATCACCGACGTACTCGGCAAGACCATCGTGCCCATGCTGAACGTCCTCATCGAGACCTCCGTCGAACAGCGCCACGAACTGATCTCCCTTCGGGAAGACGTCGAGCAGATCCAGCAGCGGCTCGTCGAGCACGACCTACAGCTCAGCCGCCTCCAGCGGGGCCAGGACGTGAGGGCGCTCACCGGAGTCATCGGCACCATCGACGCCATGACCCGGAAGGAATTCCAGCAGCACGTCGCCGGCCTGCTCCGCCGCGACGGCTGCACCGACGTCGAGGTGTACGGCGGGCACGGCGGCGACCGCGGGGTCGACATCACCGCCAAGACGGCGGACGGACGCCTGGTCGCCGTCCAGGGCAAGAACTTCGCGCCCTTCCGGCACGTGCTCAGTGGCGAGATGCAGAAGTTCCTGGGCGCCGCCAAAGTGCTGCGGCGGGCCGACGTGGCCCTCTACGTGGCCACCTGCGCCTTCACACGCGAATCCCTGGCCATCGCCGCTCAGGGGGGCGTCACGGCCGTCCACAGGGGGCTTCTGGAGGCCTGGAGCGCCGGAGTGGTGCTCCAGGTGCTGCGGTGATTTCGACAGCGACAAGCTGTCGCCGTCAGCGCAGCTCCGCCGGAGGCGTTCGCTTCGCGTCGACCTTTTCCGCGCGGACCAGTTCGCCCCAGACGATGTAGCGGTACTTCGAGGTGTACACCGGGGTGCAGGTCGTCAGGGTGATGTAGCGGCCCGGGGCCGTGCGGCCCGACTGCTTGGGGATCGGGCCGATCGCGTCCACGTTGTACTTCGAGGTCTGGGTGAGGTCGGCGAAGACCGTGTACACGTACCAGGTGTCGCGGGTCTCGAAGACGACCGCGTCGCCGTTCTTCAGCTTGTCGATGTTGTGGAACTTGGCCCCGTGCCCGTCGCGGTGCGCCGCCAGCGCGAAGTTGCCGCCCGCCGGGTCCCACGGCAGGGCCGACTTCACCGGTTCCGTGTAGTAGCCCGCGACACCGTCGTTCAGGACCTCCGAGCTGGTGCCCCGTTTGACCAGCACCTCGCCGTTCTTCATCGCCGGCACGTGCAGGAAGCCGACCCCGCCCTGGACGTCCAGCGCGCCCGGCGCCGCGGACGCCGACGGGGAGGGCGCCGCCCGGTCCCACTGCTCGCGCACCGCGTCCCCGCGCGCTGAGGCGTCCCGGTCCGCGAGGACGTTGGTCCACCACAGGGAGTACGCCACGAACAGCCCGAGCACCAGGCCCGCCGTGATCAGGAGCTCGCCCAGCAGGCTCAGGAACCCCGCGAGGGCGCTGCGGCGCGGGGGCGGTGCGACACGTGACACTGCGGATCCTCTACGGGCTGTTCAGCTCGGGCGGAGCACCCTGGCTGCGGGGGCGTTCACCGGTCATCCTGCCCCATACGATCATCCGGTAGGTGCTGGTGAACTCCGGGGTGCAGGTGGTCAGCGTGATGTACCGGCCCGGGGAAGTGAAGCCCGATCCGACGGGCACCGGCTTGATGACCGACACGTTCGACGGCGGGGTCTGCGCGAGCTGCGAGGTCATCTCGTACGTGTAGTACGCGTCCCGGGTCTCCACCACGATCTTGTCCCCCGGCACCAGCCGGTTGATGTAGCGGAACGGTTCGCCGTGCGTGTTCCGGTGGCCCGCCAGCGCGAAGTTGCCCTGGGGATCGGCCGGCATCCCGGTCGCGAGCGGCGCCTCGCCGTAGTGGCCGACCATGCCCTTGTCGAGGACCTTGGCCTTGTTCGTCCCCTCCGCGACCGGCACCTTCACGTCCAGCTTCGGGATGTACAGGATCGCGAAGCCTTGCCCCGGTTCGAAGGCCGCCACCGGCGGCGCGGCCGCCCCGGCCGGGTCGCGGTCCCAGGTCTTGAGGAGCGAGCCGGCCGCGTTGTCGGCCGTCCGGCCCGCCAGGAAGTTCGTGTACCAGAGCTGGTAGCCGACGAAGAGGAGCATCACCAGGCCCAGCGTGATGAACAGCTCCCCGGCGAGCCTGCTGACGACCACGACCGGCCCGCCGGAGGCCGGCCGCCTGCGCCGCCGTCCCCGGCCCCGGCCCCCGCTCCGGCCGCGCGAACGCGCACGCTTCTCCGCCTCCTGCGCCGCCCTGCGTCGCGCTGCCCGGCCCTCGGTGGGCGCGGACGGCGCGAGCGCCGTCACGCGACGGCCTTGCCCACCACCGGGGCGAGCCCCACCGAGCGCTCCACCGCGCCCGCGTCACCGCAGCGCACCAGCCAGTTCGCGAGCATCCGGTGGCCCCACTCGGTCAGCACGGACTCGGGGTGGAACTGCACACCCTCGACGTCGTGCTCGCGGTGGCGCAGGCCCATGATGATCCCGTCCTCGGTCCGCGCCGTGACCTCGAGGGTGTCCGGCAGGGTCGGCGGCTCGGCCGCGAGGGAGTGGTAGCGGGTCGCGGTGAACGGCGAGGGCAGCCCCTCGAAGACGCCGAGGCCCTCGTGGACCACCGGAGAGGTCTTGCCGTGCAGCAGTTCCGGAGCGCGGCCGACGACGCCTCCGTAGGCGACGGCCATCGACTGCATGCCGAGGCAGACGCCGAAGACCGGTACGCCCGTGTCCGCGCAGTGGCGGACCATGTCGACGCAGACCCCTGCCTCTTCCGGCGTGCCCGGGCCCGGGGACAGCAGGACGCCGTCGAAGCCGTCCTGGGCGTGGGCGAGCTCGACCTCGTCGTTGCGCAGCACCTCGCACTCGGCACCGAGCTGATAGAGGTACTGGACCAGGTTGAAGACAAAGCTGTCGTAATTGTCGACCACCAGAATGCGCGCGCTCACGGAGTCGCTCCCGATCCCTCGTCCACCGTCACATCGTTGAACGGGAGCAGCGGCTCGGCCCACGGGAAGACGTACTGGAACAGCACGAACACCACCGCGAGCACCAGCACGAGGGAGATCATCACGCGTACCCACGCGTTTCCCGGCAAATGCCGCCAGATCCAGCCGTACATGCCGCCTGTGTCCTTTTCGTCCACGATCGTTCAACGCACCGCGGGGGCGGTACGTCCACAGCCTAAAGCCACCCGCCCGGCGCGGAGGGTCACCTTGCCAATCCCTCCGGTGAGCCCTGCGCGAGGGTCCGCCTACCGGTCAGTTCGGCCCAGACCACGAGCCGGTGGCTGTGGCCCCATTCCGGATCGCAGGTGGTCAGCGTCAGATACCTGCCCGGCCCGCCGAAGGGCGAGCGGGCCGGCACCGGATCGACGACGCCGACCTCCGTCGGGAGGGTGCGCAGCACCGGCGCGCGGACGGTGTACGTGTACCAGCCGGTGGCGTCCTTGAGGATCACGAGGTCGTCGGGGCGCAGCTTGGGGATGTCCTTGAAGGGGTCCCCGTACGTGCGCCGGTGGCCGGCCACCGCGAAGTTCCCGGTGCCGCCGAGCCGGGCCGTACCGGCGTAGTGGCCCAGGCCCTTCTTCAGCAGCTCGGTGCCCGTGCCCTCCAGGACCGGCTTGTTCCAGTCGGGGCCGAAGCGCGGTACGTACATCTCGGCGAAGGCCCGGCCCGGCGGGTACGCGGCGGTCTCGGGGGCGGCCGGGGCGGCCGACGGCGCGGGCAGCGGCGCGGCCGCGGGGGCCGCGGCCCAGCGGTCGCGCATGCGGGCCATCTCCCCGTCCATGGCCTGGTCGGCCTTGACCCCGGTCCACAGCAGGACGTAGGCCACGAAGAGCACGATGAGCGAGCCCGCGGTCAGGCACACCTCGCTGAACGTCCGTACCAGCAGGCGCAGTACGACATCACGGGGTGGCGGTCTCCAGCGGCTTCGCATAGTGGAGGTCCACTGTGCCGGAGTAGCCCGGAAGTGTCAGCGCCTTGTGCTCGTCCACTTTCCAGCCGAGCCCGTACGCGTTCACGTACAGCTGGTAGTTCTGCAGCGCCGGGGAGGCCGCGAGCGCCTTCTTCAGCGCGCCGGGGTCGCCGACGGCCGACACCTTGTACGGGGGCGAGTACACCCGGCCCTGGAGGATCAGGGTGTTGCCCACGCAGCGCACGGCGCTGGTGGAGATCAGGCGCTGGTCCATGACCTGGATGCCCTGGGCGCCGCCCTGCCAGAGGGCGTTGACCACGGCCTGCAGGTCCTGCTGGTGGATCACCAGGTCGTTGGGCTGCGGCTCGGGGACGTTGGGGATGCGGGCCGTGGCGTCGGGGGGCGCGTCGTTCAGGGTGACCGTCAGGGCCTTGCCGGTGACGTCCGAGGTGCCGGAGGCGGCGCGCAGGGCGGCCAGCTTCGCGTCCTCGGCCCGGGTGCTCCCGTTGTCGCGGTCGGCGAGGGCGTCGACCTCGCCGCGTGCGGTGGCGGTGCTCTTCTCCAGCTCCAGATTGCTCTGGCTGCGCTCGTGGATCAGGTCGGACAGCTTGAGGAGGGAGGCGTCCGTCCGGATGTTCGTACCCTTGGAGGTGTTGAAGCTGGTGACGAAGATCAAGCCGGCCAGGGCGAAAACGGCGGCCGTGAGCAGCCGGACCGGTCTGGCACGGCGACGGGGACCCGCGGAGGAGTCGTCGGAATTGCTCAACGTACCCTTCTCCTTCAACGCCACAGGTCCACTACGCTAACGGACGCCCGGGGCAGGCCAGGTCCCCAGCCCATCGACAGGAGAGCCCCTCGTGCCGAAGTCACGTATCCGCAAGAAGGACGACTACACGCCGCCCCCCACGCGGACGCCGCAGTCGATCAAGCTGACGAACCGCAACTGGGTCGCCCCGGTCATGCTGGCGTTCTTCTTGGTCGGTCTGGCGTGGATCGTCGTTTTCTATCTGTCCGAGACCCAGCTTCCGGTCGAAGCCCTCGGAAATTGGAACATTGTGGTCGGATTCGGCTTCATTGCGGCAGGATTCGGCGTCTCCACGCAGTGGAAGTAGTCCGGCTCCGCAAGCTCTCCCCATGAGTTATCCACAGCGTCATCCACACCTGAGGAAAAGACAGAAGATCTGTGGATAACTCTGTGGAGAGTTGACGCCGGTGTGATCAGGTGAGCGCGGAAAGCTCGGCCGTCCGGACCGCGATCAGGGCTGTGGCCAGCAGGAACACCGCCACACAGGTGCCCCACTGGACGAATTTGCGATGTCGCGCGCCCATGTCCTTGGCAGGCCACAGGAAGCCCAGCGCGACCAGCGCACCGGTGATCAGACCACCGATATGGGCCTGCCAGGACACGTTCAGCCCCGGTGCGAAAGTCAGCACCAGCATGAAGACGGCCATCGTGACCAGGGGCCGCATTTCGTACCTCATGCGGCGGAACAGCACCAGGGTGGCACCGAGCAGGCCGAACACGGCGCCGGAGGCGCCGAGGGTCGCGACGTTCGGCTCGGTCAGCAGGTAGACCGCCGCGCTGCCGCCCAGGGCGGACAGCAGGTACACCGTGAGATAGCGGGCCCGGCCGAGCGCCTGCTCCAGCGGTCCGCCGATGAACCACAGGGCGAGCATGTTGCTGAAGATGTGCCAGAGCTGCACGTGCAGGAAGGCCGAGGTCCACAGCCGGTAGTACTCGCCGGTGGAGACTCCTTCGAGCGGCCCGCCCACCTGCTCCCGGTACCGGCCCAGGAGCTCCAGCTGGATGTCCAGCCCGGGGACGGCCGTCACCAGGAGGAACAGGGCCACGTTGATCCCGATCAGGATCTTGGTCACCAGGTACGGATCGGCGGCCACCACCCCGCCCGCGATCGTCCGCGGAGCGTTGGCCGCGGCCCTGTGGCCCGTTCCCGAGCCCCCGCGGACGCACTCCGGGCACTGGAAGCCGACCGAGGCGCTGATCATGCACTCGGGGCAGATCGGCCGCTCGCAGCGCGTACAGCTGATCCCGGTCTCGCGGTCCGGGTGCCGGTAGCAGCCCGGAAGACGGTCGGTGTCCATCGGTCCCCTCGGTCGGCGGCGGGGCGGCGGATCCGCCGGTGCCCGTCCGGTACGTATCGAGGACGGACGGGCGGGTCCGAAAGGTTCCCCTGCGGTCAGCGCTTCTCGATGACGACCGACTGGATGATCACGTCGTCGAGGGGACGCTCGGTGCGCGGGTTGGTGGGACCTGCGGCGATGGCGTCGACGATCTTCTGGCTGGCCTTGTCGCCGATCTCGCCGAAGATGGTGTGCTTGCGCGTCAGCCAGGCGGTGGGGGCGACGGTGATGAAGAACTGCGAGCCGTTGGTTCCCGGGCCGGCGTTCGCCATCGCGAGCAGGTAGGGCTTGGTGAAGGCCAGGTCGGGGTGGAACTCGTCGGCGAACTGGTAGCCGGGGCCGCCGGTGCCGTTGCCCAGCGGGTCGCCGCCCTGGATCATGAACCCGCTGATGACGCGGTGGAAGACGGTGCCGTCGTAGAGCGGGTCCGTGGTCTTCTGCCCGTCCGTGGGACGCGTCCACTCGCGCTCACCGGTGGCGAGTTCGGCGAAGTTCCGCACGGTCTTCGGGGCGAAGTTCGGCAGAAGCTCGATCTCGATGTCGCCGTGGTTGGTCTTCAGGGTGGCGTAGAGCTTCTCGACCACGGATCTGCCTTCCTCTCGTCATCACTGTCGGTTTCAGATCCTCCCACGGAGAGCTGCACAGGACGGAAATCGTCCACCCGTATGCCCTGTCACGCATGCCGCTCGACGGTATGGGAGGCATGATCCGACAAAGGGTGGAAAGGTGAACTGTGTCCGCCACCGAGGAGGAGGATCCCGTGACCCGCAAGGAAAGCGTGCGCCTGGCAGCATCAAGTGCCAGGGATACGGCGCGGCACGCAGCGGAAGTGGTGGCGCCGTACGCGGAATCCGCCAAGCACGCTGCGGTGCATTACGCCCACGAAGCAAATGAACGGCTGGCGCCGAAGGTGTCGTACGCGGCCGGCGAGGCTGCGAAACAAGCCCGCCAGACGTACGGCTGCCACGTACAGCCCCGGATCAAATCGGCGCGCGCCCACGTGCCGCCGAATGTGGACCGGGCCGCGACCAACGCCGTGAAGCAGACCCGCCTGGCGGCCCGGAGCGCCGTGGACTACACGCAGCCGCGGCTGGAGAGCGCTTTGGCGGCGGCCCAGCCGGTGGCCGAGGAGGCCGCGTCCCGGTCGACGGCGGCGCTGGCGGCGCTGCGCGGCCAGGTGTCGGCCAAGGAGGTCCAGCAGCTCGTACGGCGCCACGAGCGGCGTGCCCGCTGCGGCCGCCTGTTCAAGGGCGTGGCGGTGGTCGGCGTCCTGGCCGGCGGGGCCTACGCCGCGTGGCGGTGGTGGGACCAGCAGTCGAACCCGGACTGGCTCGTCGAGCCGCCGGCCGCGACCGAGCTGTCGGCGCGGGAGGAGGCCCCGGCCTCCTTCGACGAGGAGCTGGCGGCGAAGGAGCGCGAGACCGGGACGGAGTTCGTCTCCAGCCTGGAGGAAGAGGCCGAGGCCGCTCAGGAGCGGATCGACGCGGAGGACGCGAAGCGCAAGCACCGCTGAGCCGGCGTGGCACGGCACGGGAGTGGGGCCCGGATCCTTTCCAGGATCCGGGCCCCACTCCCGTGTTCCCCTCGCTAGCTGGGGAGGGTGAGCTTCTGCCCCGGGTGGATCATGTCGGGGTTCGAGCCGATGACGCCCTTGTTCATCGCGTAGAGCTCGCGCCAGCGGCCCTCGTTGCCGAGCTCGCGGCGGGCGATCGCGGAGAGCGAGTCGCCCGGGCGGACGGTGTACGTGCGCTGGGCCTTGGGCGCGGGCTTCGGGGCCGCGGGGACCGCCTTGTGCGCGGCGGAGGCCGGCGTGGGCGTGTGCGGGGCGGGCTTCGCGGCGGGGGGCATCGGTGCGGCCTTGGGCGGCATCGGTGCGGGCTTGGGCGGCGCCGCGGCCGCCATGCGCTCGGCGGCCGCCTTGGTCGCCGCTGCCGAGTCGGTGTACTTGATCCCCGTGTCGGCGGGCATCGCGGACGGCGGCGCCGGGGCGGCCGCGGCCTGCTGTTGCACCTGCTCAGCCGCCTTTTCGGCGGCCTTCTCGGCTTGTTCCTTCTTCTTGTCGGACCTCATGAAGTCGAACAGTCCCATGTGCGTACGCCTCCGGCATGGTGGTGCCCCCCTGGGCTGAGTGCCCTCTTCCACTGTCTGCCAGAACACGCCGGACGGCCCTGCGACAGCGCCATCCGGGGGATTCCCGGGGGACGCGCTACTGGCGCGCCCTGCGGGCCGGCCTCGGGCTCTCCGAAGGGGTCCCCAGATCGCCCTTGACCAGCAGGTTCAGCACCCGCACCACCGCTTCGCGGTCCGCGGCCCCGAGGGAGCCGAGGGCATCGGCGTGCACTTGGTCGACGATGCGGCTGCTCTCCTTCGCCAGCTCCGCGCCCTTGTCCGTGACGACGATGACGCGGGCCCGGCGGTCCGTGCTCGACTGCCGCCGCTCGGCCAGTCCGGCCTTCTCCAGGGCGTCGACGGTGACGACCATCGTCGTCTTGTCCATGCCCCCGATCTCGGCGAGCTGGATCTGCGTCCGCTCCTCCCCCAAGGCGTGCACGAGCACGCAGTGCATCCGGGCCGTGAGCCCGACCTGGTCGAGCGCCGCCGCCATCCGGGTGCGCAGGACGTGACTGGTGTGGTCCAGGAGGAAGGAGAGGTCCGGCTCGTTCCGTGCTGCGGGTGCCATGGCTGTCATGTCCGCCAGTCTAGCAATTTCAGTCCCCAACAGATCGTCTGCAACAGAACTATCTGATACGGTCTTACCAAGTCAGCCTGCCGAGACCACCGACTGGGGACACCGATGCCTGCCGCCTCCGCGCCCACCGCTCCCGCCCCTGCTCCCGTCCCCACCGCCGCCACCGCGACCGCCGCCACCCCGGCCGCACCGCGCGGGCTGCGCTCCCGCTGGACCGCCCTCGGGGTGCTCTCCACCGGCGTCCTCATGACCGTCCTCGACGGCAGCATCGTCACGGTGGCGATGCCGGCCATCCAGAAGGACCTGGGCTTCACCCCCGCCGGACTGAGCTGGGTCGTCAACGCCTACCTGATCGCCTTCGGCAGCCTGCTGCTCCTCGCCGGCCGGCTCGGCGACCTCATCGGCCGCAAGCGGATGTTCCTCGCCGGGACCGGGATCTTCACCGGAGCCTCCCTGCTCGCCGGATTCGCCGGCTCGCCCGATGTGCTGATCGCCGCCCGCTTCCTCCAGGGCCTCGGCAGCGCCGTGGCCGCGGCCGTCAGCCTCGGCATCCTGATCACGCTGTTCACCGAACCGCGCGAGCGGGCCAAGGCCATCGCCGTCTTCTCCTTCACCGGAGCGGCCGGAGCCTCCCTGGGCCAGGTGCTCGGCGGGGTCCTGACCGACGCCCTCGACTGGCACTGGATCTTCTTCATCAACCTGCCCATAGGACTCGCCGCCCTCGCCCTGGCCCTGCCCGCACTCCCCGCCGACGGTGCTCATGCCGGACCCGGCCTGCGCGCCGGAGCCGACGTCATCGGCGCCCTGCTGGTCACCGCCGGCCTGATGCTCGGCATCTTCACCGTCGTCGAGGTGGAGCGCTACGGCTGGCTCTCCGTGCACACCCTCGGCCTCGGCACGCTCTCGATCGCCCTGCTCGCCGGCTTCACCGCACGCCAGGCCAGGACCCGTACCCCGCTGGTACCGCTGCACATCTTCCGCTCGCGGACCGTGGTCGGCGCGAACCTGGTCCAGATGCTGATGGTGGCCGCACTGTTCTCCTTCCAGGTCCTCGTCGCCCTGTACCTCCAGAACGTGCTCGGCTACGGAGCCGCCGAGACCGGCCTGGCGATGCTCCCGGCGGCCGTGGTCATCGGCGCGGTATCCCTCTTCGCCTCCGCCCCGCTCAACGCCCGCTTCGGCGAGCGCTCCGTGCTCCTCGCCGGTCTGGCCCTGCTCGTCGCCGCCCTCGGCCTGCTGACCCGGCTCCCGGTCCGCGCCGACTACGTCACCGACCTGCTCCCCGTGATGCTGCTGGCCGCCGGCTTCGGCCTGGCCCTGCCCGCCCTCACCGCCCTGGGCATGTCCGGCGCCGACGAGCAGGACGCGGGGCTCGCCTCGGGCCTGTTCAACACCACCCAGCAGATCGGCATGGCCCTCGGCGTCGCCGTCCTCTCCACCCTGGCGGCCGCCCGCACCGACTCCCTGCTCGGCACCGGCCTCGACCGCGCCGCGGCCCTGACCTCCGGCTACCACCTGGCCTTCGGGATCGGAGCCGGGCTGATGCTCACCGCGCTCGTCGTGGCGGCGACCCTGCTGCGGACCGGCCGGCGCCGCTGACTCCCGCCCGATGTTTCACGTGAAACATCGGGTCGCGTGAAGGATCCGGACACGACTGTGGGCCGCTCCACCGGAGCGGCCCACAGTCGTGTCAGCGGCCCTACTTCACGAAGAGGCCGTTCAGCGTCCCGTAGTCGAGCGCCCCTTCCAGGGCCCCGTACGTCCCCTGCTCCAGCACCTCCACCGCCGCGGCCCGGGCCGCCGTGTACGCCGCCTGCGCCACCCCGGTGCCGACACTGACCCGGCGCACTCCGGCCTTCGCCAGCTCGGCGACGGACGGACCGCCCGGACCGGCCATGGCGTTGACCGGCAGCGGGCCGCGCGCGATCTCGCGCAGGGCCTCCAGGTCCAGCAGCCCCGGCACGAAGATCCCGTCGGCGCCGGCTGCGGCGTACGCCTCCACCCGGGCCAGGACGTCGGCGAGGCGGCCGGACTCCTCGCCGATCCCGAACAGGAAGACATCGGTACGGGCATTGATGACCAGCTCCGGCAGCCCGGCCCCGGTGGCGGCCGCACGGGCGGCGCGGATCCGTTCGGCCTGCTCCGCGGCGGTGCGGAGCGTACCGTCGGCCGGCTTCCAGTCCTCCAGGTTGATCCCGACGGCGCCCACCGCCACCACCTCGCGCACGGTGGCCGCGACGTCCTCGTAGCCGCCCTCGATGTCCACGGTGACCGGGACGTCAACGGCCGCCACGATCCGCGCGGCCGCCGCCAGCATCTCCGCCTTCGTCGCGTGCTGCCCATCCCCGCGGCCGATCGACCAGGCCACGCCCCCGCTCGTGGTGGCGATGGCCTGCGCCCCGGCCGACTCGATCACTGCCGCGCTGCCCGCGTCCCAGGCGTTGGGGAGAACGAGCAGCGACGCACCCAACTCCCGCAGCTTCAGGGCCTTCTCGGTGGTCTTCGCTTGCACGGACATCCGTACTCTCCTCAGCCGTCGTCTTGCGAGTGATCGTCAACTCGACTCACAAGTAGAGGACCTTAACCGGCGGGCCCGCCGGCCCTCCGGCGGGTTTCCCACCTGTTCCCCGTTACTCAGCCATGACAGAAAGCCCACGTTCCGGTCGATCACGGTCCGTAGATTTCTTCTCAGCAGCCCCGCAGACCTGACCGGACGAAACCCCGACAGCGACACCGCGGCATGCGACTCTCCGCCCCTTCCCGGACAATGTTCCAAGGAGTCGTTATGCGTACCGCCCTTCGTACCCCGATCGTCACCGCCGCCCTCGCCGGAGCCCTCCTGGCCCCCGCCGCGACGGCCCTCGCGGCGCCCGCCCCGCAGGCCGTGACCTCGGTGGCGGCGGTCACTTCGATGACGACCGTGTCCGCGGCGTCCGCCGTGTCCGGGGACGGCTCCGGCAACGACCGCTACGACGGCGAGAAGATCCTCGTCGCCAAGAGCCGCCTCGCCGTGCTGCGCAACGGAGCCGAGGGCCCCGAGGTCTGGATCCGCGCCGTCGCCGCCGACTGGAAGCCCGGCGACGGCTGGGCCGGCCGCGTCCTGGCCAAGCTCGA
The DNA here is from genome assembly GCF_026340675.1 of Streptomyces sp. NBC_01264. Lineage (NCBI taxonomy): Bacteria > Bacillati > Actinomycetota > Actinomycetes > Kitasatosporales > Streptomycetaceae > Streptomyces > Streptomyces sp. NBC_01264. The sequence goes on along the minus strand of NZ_JAPEOX010000001.1, from coordinate 4,997,699 downwards.
CCCCGCCCACCGGCGCGCGGTCCTCGAAGGCGTCCAGTACGAACTCAAGGAGCTCGGATCGGGCCCGTACGAAGGCCGCTACGGCTTCGACGTCCGCGTCCTCGGCGAGGACGCCTCCCGCGGCAGCTACATCCTCCCCAAGCCCGCCCGGGCCGCGGAGCCCGCCCGGCAGACCGCGGTCATCCCCATGGGTTCCGTCGCCGCCGGCGCCGAGATCGCCTCCGCGGACACCGACAACACCACGACCGCGGCCGCGGGCACCGCCCTCATCGCGATCTTCGCCGGCCTCGGCTCCACCCTGCTGGTCCAGGCCCGCAGGGCTCGCACCCGCGGCTGAACGAGCCCCGCGACGGCCGTACGCACCCTCGGTCAGCGGGAGCGGAAGAAGCGCCGGATGTCCCCGACCAGCAACTCGGGCTCTTCCAGGGCCGCGAAGTGGCCGCCACGGTCGAATTCGGTCCACTGCACGATGTTGTTCGTCTGCTCGGCCAGGTGTCGCAGCAGGAGGAAGTTCTCGTGCGGGAAATGGGCGAGGGCGGTGGGCGCCGTCGACGGCTCGGGCGGCTCTCCCCAGTAGCCGGCGTGCGCGCGCTCGTAGTAGAGGCGGGCCGAGGAACCCGCCGTGGCCGTCAGCCAGTAGAGCATCACGTTCGTGAGGAGCAGGTCGCGGTCGACGGGAGAGCCCGTCCACTCGTGGAACTTCTCGGCGATCCAGGCGAGCTGCCCGACGGGCGAGTCGGTGAGACCGTACGCGAGGGTCTGCGGGCGGGTGGACTGGATGTCGGCGTACCCCTGCTGGTCGCGGGCCCAGCCCTGGAACCGCTCCCAGGACATCCGGGTGCGCGCGGCCTGCTCAGGGGAGAGGCCCAGCAGATCGGCCGGTTCCGGTTCCCGTGCCATGTAGGCGTTCGGAATCAGGTTCAGGTGGACGCCGGTCACCTCGGGCCGGGTGCGGCCGATCTCGCGGGAGATGGCCGCGCCCCAGTCGCCGCCCTGGACCCCGTACCGCTCGTATCCCAGCCTGCGCATCAGCTCGGCGAAGGCGGCGGCCACGCGCCGGAACTCCCACCCCGCCTCTCGGGTCGGCCCGGACAGCCCGAATCCGGGGATGCTCGGCAGGACCAGGTGGAAGGCGTCGGCCGGGTCGCCGCCGTGGGCTGCCGGATCGGTGAGCGGACCGGCCACATCGGTGAACTCGACGATCGAGCCCGGCCATCCGTGGGTCATGAGCAGCGGGGTGGCGTCCGGTTCCGGGGACCGTATGTGGGCGAAGTGAACGTGCGCCCCGTCGATCTCGGTCGTGAACTGCGGCCACGCGTTCAGCCGGGATTCGGCGGCCCGCCAGTCGTACTCCTCGCGCCAGTACCGGACCAGTTCCTTCAGGTGGCCGCCCGGAATCCCGTACTCCCAGCCCGAGCCGGGGATCTCGTCCGGCCACCGGGTGCGGTCCAGGCGCTGGTGGAGATCGTCCAGATCGGCCTGCGGGAAGTCGATCCGGAACGGAGTGACCCTACTTGTACGCATGATGTCCCCTCGGCCCCGTGGGCCGGCGCGGCGGTGGTGTCGGTCAGGCCGGGCCCGAGGTGTCGAGGGCCAGGGTGAAGGCGAGGGTACCCAGGACCGAACCCATCACGTCGCGCTGCGCCATGAGCCAGGAGCGGCGGCGGGCCAGGAAGCCGGCGATCGCGCCGGCCGCCAGGACACCGACTGACCCCGCCCGGGCCGACGGGACGGTGGAGGGCCTCGCGGCGCGCACAGCCCACGAGAAAACCCTGCCCGGCCTGGGTTTTCGCAGGTCGGACAGGGTTTCTGTGATGTGGAGCCTAGGAGATTCGAACTCCTGACATCTGCCTTGCAAAGGCAGCGCTCTACCAACTGAGCTAAGGCCCCGAGATGTGGACGCGGCTGTTCCCTGGGAGGGTGCGGCCGTTCCGAAGGACAGAGTACCCCGTGTACCCCCTCCTCCCGCAAAATGATAGGGACTCCCGCCCCGCGACCACGCTCCGTAAGATGCTCGCGAGGTTCGCACCAGCGAAGGGGAGTAGTAAGAGTGGACGCAGTACAGCAAGAGGCGACCGCCAGAGCCAGGGAACTCCAGCGGAGTTGGTACGGGGAGCCGCTCGGCGCGCTGTTCCGCCGGCTCATAGATGACCTCGGCTTGAACCAGGCCCGCCTCGCTGCCGTCCTCGGGCTGTCGGCTCCGATGCTGTCCCAGCTGATGAGCGGCCAGCGCGCAAAGATCGGCAACCCCGCCGTGGTCCAGCGGGTCCAGGCCCTCCAGGATCTCGCCGGCCAGGTGGCCGACGGGAGCGTCAGCGCGGGAGAGGCGACCGACCGGATGGACGAGATCAAGAAGACCCAGGGAGGTTCCGTCCTCAGCAACAGCACCAGCCAGACCGCCACCGGCTCCGGCGCACCCACCGTCAAGCGCGTCGTGCGCGAGATCCAGTCGCTGCTGCGCTCGGTCTCCGCGGCCGGCGACATCATCGACGCGGCGGACACCCTCGCCCCGACCCACCCGGAACTGGCAGAGTTCCTCCGGGTGTACGGAGCGGGCCGCACCTCCGACGCCGTCGCGCACTACGAGGCGCACCAGAACTGACACGCAACGCACGCGACAGACACAGCTGACGACGGGGGACGGGCGCAGCAATGGGTGAGATCTTCGCCGGCCGGTACGAACTGATCGACCCGATCGGGCGTGGCGGCGCAGGTGCCGTATGGCGAGCGTGGGACCACCGGCGCCGCAGGTACGTCGCAGCGAAGGTCCTCCTGCACAGCGATGCCCACACCCTGCTGCGGTTCGTGCGCGAGCAGGCGCTGCGGATCGATCACCCGCACGTACTGGCCCCGGCCAGCTGGGCGGCGGACGACGACAAGGTCCTCTTCACCATGGACCTCGTCGCCGGCGGCTCCCTCGCCCATGTGATCGGGGACTACGGGGCGCTGCCGCCCCGGTTCGTGTGCACGCTGCTCGACCAGCTCCTGTCGGGGCTGGCGGCGGTGCATGCGGAGGGCGTCGTGCACCGCGACATCAAACCGGCCAACATCCTGATGGAGGCCACCGGAACCGGGCGGCCGCACCTGCGGCTGTCCGACTTCGGCATCGCCATGCGCAAGGGCGAGCCCCGGCTGACCGAGACCGCGTACGTGGTGGGCACGCCGGGCTATCTCGCCCCCGAGCAACTCCTCGGCTCCGAGCCGGACTTCACCGCTGACCTGTTCGCCGTCGGACTGGTCGGCCTCTACCTGCTCCAGGGCGCCAAGCCCGACTCCCAGACCCTCGTGGAGCAGTTCTTCACCCACGGCACCCCCGATGCCCCGGAGGGTGTTCCCGCGCCGCTGTGGGACGTCCTGGCGGCGCTGCTCCAGCCGGACCCCCGGAGCAGGTTCCAGACGGCCACCGGGGCGCGCAGGGCCCTCGCCGAGGCCGTGGAGCTGCTCCCGCCGCCCGGCCCGGACGGGGATCCGGTCGAGGTGTTCGACCAACTGGGCCCGGTGCCGCACGATTTCACGCCCAGGGCACTGCGGGAGACCGCGTACGGGACCCCTTCTGCGAACCCGACGAACCCGGGACCGGCCCCGGCGACGAACCCGCCCCCGCCCTCCGTGCCCGCGCAGCCCACCGAAGCCCCCACACCCGCCACCGAGCCCCTCGGCGTGTTCGGCCCCTCGGAGACGGGCAGCTTCCACCTCCCGCCGCCCCAGCTCGCCACCACCCCGACGCCCCGGAGCGCGCCGACGGTGCCGACCGCGCAGACGGCCCCGTACCCGCATCCTTACGCCCAACCCCAGCCCCAGGCCCAGCCGGTCTCCCCGGCCGCGCCCCGCACGGCCGCCCTCGCGCCCCCGCCCGCGAAGGTCACCGCCGGGATCCTGCTCGCCGCCGTACTGTGCTTCGCCGTCGGGATCTGGGCCCTGACCCAGCTCTAGGCCGTCTCTTTCGGATCTCCTAGGCCATACGCCGCCTCGCCAGCAGGATCCAGCCGCCCAGCACGAGCAGCAGCAGCGTCCCCGTACCGAAGCCGGCGCTCGCGACCACCCGCATCACCGACCGGTTCTCCGCGGCGGCGTCGGCCTCCACGGCCGTGGTGCCCTCCTTGGCGGCGGTACGGTCCTCGGACCCCACGCCGAACCCGCCGGCCGCGAGGTCCTCCGCGTAGGCCGGCGCCTTGCCCGGCGTTCCGATGATCTGGGTGCGCAGGGTCAGCGGGACGGGCACCGCGTCCTGGGTGAACTCCCCGACCTTCCCCGCCATGGTCACCGCGATGTAGTACCAGCCGGCCACCCGGACCGCCCCGAGCTTCCGGTCGGAGGCGAAGCGGTTCTCGTAGGCCACCGGCGGTGTACGCGGCAGGGTGAGCCCCGCCTGCTTGCCGTCGTACGAGGCGTCCTCGCTGTCGATCAGCGAGCGGTACGGGCTGTACAGCGCGACGGAGAGCCCGGGCGAGGCGTACCCGGAGTCCTTCGTCAGCTCGCCCGCGGAGAGTTCGGCCGCCAGGCCCAGCTGCTGCCCCCAGTCGAGCGGCACCCGGTAGAAGCGGGTCTGCCCGGGCCGCAGCTCGTCGCTCCAGACGCCGCTGCCCAGGGCCCGCGCGTCGTTGAAGCCGGTCCCACCGGCCCGCGGGGCCGCGTCGCTGCCGGGCAGGGTCGGGGAGGCCGAGGGCCAGACGCTGGGGGCCGAGGTGGGCGCGTTGCTGCCGCCGAGCGCCGGCTCGCGCTGGACCCGCAGCTCCAGGGGCCAGGCCGCCTTGTCAGCGTCGTTGGCGTTCTTGGCCGTCTCGCGCGTGACCCTGACGTAGTAGGGACCGCTCCCCTGGCAGGAGCCGTCCTCCTGCAGGATCCGGCCTCCCACCGCGCTGATGGGGACGGGGTCGTAGCCGAAGGACGCGCGCCCCGGACCGCTCTGGCAGGAGCGGTTCTCGAGGGTGAGGACTTCGACCTCCAGGCCGTCGCTGTAGCCCACCTTGGCGCCGGCCGGGGGCTGGAGCACCGCGGACACGTACACGCTCGAAGCGGCGTCGAGGGTGAGCTGGTAGTACCGCTCCCCCGGCGCGATCCGGTCCTTGTAGACCGACCCGGTCTTCAGCTGCGGCGCTCCCGCCGTGGAGGGCTTCCCCTCCACCGCCACCGCCCCGTCCGCGCCCCGGTAGGCGGGCACCGGCTTCGGGGTCCCCACCGCGCCCGCGGCCCCCGGCAGGGCCGCGACCAGCCCGAGGGCGGCCAGCGCCGCCGCAGCGCCCGTCCGTAGCCGACGTACCCGACGTACCCCACCCATCACACGCACCCACCCCGAGTTTGCCAACGCAAGCAACTTCTTTGCATACCGCAACAATTCGTCACAGAGCAGCACAAAGCCCCGACCGCAGCGGCAGTCGGGGCTCTGGGATCAACCTCGGGTCTCACACACCGGAACCAGAAGGCACGGAGTCGGTTGCCTCCGTCCACAGGTCCTGCTCCGCACGGTCCGCCTGGATCTGGCGGTACACGAGGAGCCCGCCGATGGCGGCCAGTGCGACCAGGAGCAGCTTCTTCACCGCACGACCTCGTCTTTCGTTGACGTAGGGGACTTCTGGCGCCCAACAATACACACCGACCGATACCGATCGGTGACCTACCACTGCACCAACTGGCCCAACGACAAAGACCCCCAGGCCATGGGCCTGAGGGTCTTCGACACTGTGGGGCTAACAGGATTTGAACCTGTGGCCTCATCCTTATCAGGGATGCGCTCTAACCAACTGAGCTATAGCCCCATCCGCGCTGCGCGCTGACTTCTGAAGGTTAGCGCACAGACCCGGTGACTCCAAAATCGGTTCCCGTGACCCGTCTGCGCAGGTCACCAGCCCCGTCCGCAGCCCGTGCCCGACTGGGGCTACTCGTCCTCGGCGAGCGTCAGCTCCACACCGCCGACGAAGCCCGCCGACAGGTTGTAGATGAACGCGCCCAGGGTCGCCAGCGCCGTCATGAGCACCACGTCGATGACCGAGATCACCGTCGTGAAGATCAGAACGCGCGGCAGCGACAGGAAGGTCTGGAGGTCGAAGCCGTTGCTCTCGTTCGAGCCGGTCGCCTCACTGATCGTGCCGCCGACGCTGGAGAAGATGCCCATGGCGTCCATGACCATCCACAGCACCACCGACGCGACGATCGTGCACACGCCCAGCGCGATCGACAGCAGGAAGCTGACCTTCATCACCGACCAGGGGTCGGCCTTGGCCACCCGGAGCCGCGCCTTGCGCGTCCTGGGCGCCATACGGGCCCCCGTGCGCGGCTTGCGCTGCGCGCCGGGGTCGCCCGCCCCCCGCGGTGCCCCGGGGCCCTGGGGCACCGAGTACGCCTGCGGCGGGTGGTACGGCTGCTGAGAGCCGGCCTGCGTCTGAGGCGACTGAGGCGGCTGCGGTCCTCGGGTGTCCGTCACGGTTCCCCCCTGCGAGTCCGCGGCGGGGCCACGGGCACCGTTCGCTCCAGTCTGGGCCGGTCCGGCGCCCGTGGCTCCGCTCACGCTTACTCCTCGTGCTCCCCAGCCGAGGGCTCCGTGCCCTCGGCAGCCTCGGCGGCCTGTCCTTCGACGGCCGCGTCGGTCCCGATCTCGTTCTCGCTGTCGTCGGCCTCGTCAGTTTCCTGACCGGCCTCCGCGTTGCGGGCGATGCCGACGACGGCATCGCGCTTGCCCAGGTTGATCAGCTGGACGCCCATGGTGTCACGGCCGGTCTCCCGTACTTCGTTGACGCGCGTACGAATCACACCACCGCTGAGCGTGATGGCGAGGATTTCGTCCGTTTCGTCGACCACCAGCGCCCCGACGAGCGAGCCGCGGTCCTCCACGATCTTCGCGGCCTTGATGCCCAGGCCACCACGGCCCTGGACGCGGTACTCGTCCACCGGCGTCCGCTTGGCGTAGCCGCCGTCGGTCGCGGTGAAGACGAACGTACCCGGCCGGACCACGCTCATGGAGAGCAGTTCGTCCCCTCCGCGGAAACTCATGCCCTTCACGCCCGAGGTGGCGCGGCCCATCGGGCGCAGCGCGTCGTCGGTTGCCGTGAAGCGGATCGACTGCGCCTTCTTGCTGATGAGCAGCAGGTCGTCCTCGGCGGACACCAGCTCGGCGCCGATCAGCTCGTCGTCGCTGCCGTCCTCGGTCTCCCGCAGGTTGATCGCGATGACGCCACCCGAACGGGGAGAGTCGTAGTCCTTGAGCGCCGTCTTCTTCACCAGGCCGCCCTTGGTGGCCAGGATCAGGTACGGGGCGGCCTCGTAGTCGCGGATCGCGAGGATCTGGGCGATCTTCTCGTCCGGCTGGAAGGCCAGCAGGTTCGCCACGTGCTGCCCGCGGGCGTCACGGCCGGCGTCCGGCAGCTCGTACGCCTTGGAGCGGTAGACCCGGCCCTTGTTCGTGAAGAACAGCAGCCAGTGGTGCGTGGTGGACACGAAGAAGTGGTCGACGAGGTCGTCCTGCTTCAGCTTCGTGCCGCGCACGCCCTTGCCGCCGCGCTTCTGCGAGCGGTAGTCCTCGGTCTTGGTGCGCTTGACGTACCCGCCGTGGGTGATCGTGACGACGATGTCCTCTTCGGCGATCAGGTCCTCCATGGACATGTCGCCGTCGAAGGGCACCAGCTTGGAACGCCGGTCGTCGCCGAACTTCTCGACGATGGCGGCCAGTTCCTCGCTGACGATCTGACGCTGACGCTCCTCGGAGGCCAGGATCGCGTTGTACTCGTTGATCTTGGCCTGGAGCTCGTCGTGCTCGGCGACGATCTTCTGCCGCTCCAGGGCCGCGAGGCGGCGGAGCTGCATCTCCAGGATCGCGTTCGCCTGGATCTCGTCGATCGACAGCAGGCCCATCAGGCCCTCGCGGGCGATCTCGACCGTGTTGCTGCGCCGGATCAGCGCGATGACCTCGTCGATCGCGTCCAGCGCCTTGAGCAGACCGCGCAGGATGTGGGCGCGCTCCTCCGCCTTGCGCAGGCGGAACTTCGTGCGCCGGACGATGACCTCGATCTGGTGCGTCACCCAGTGGCGGATGAACGCGTCGATCGACAGCGTGCGCGGCACGCCGTCCACCAGCGCCAGCATGTTCGCGCCGAAGTTCGTCTGCAGGTCGGTGTGCTTGTAGAGGTTGTTCAGCACGACCTTGGCGACGGCGTCGCGCTTGAGGACGATCACCAGGCGCTGGCCGGTCCGGGACGAGGTCTCGTCGCGGACGTCGGCGATGCCGCCGACCTTGCCGTCCTTGACCAGGTCGGCGATCTTCTGCGCCAGGTTGTCGGGGTTGGTCTGGTACGGAAGCTCCGTGACCACCAGGCACTGGCGGTTCTGGATCTCCTCGACCTCGACCACCGCGCGCATCGTGATGGAGCCGCGACCGGTCCGGTACGCCTCCTCGATGCCCTTGCGGCCCACGACCAGGGCGCCCGACGGGAAGTCCGGGCCCTTGATCCGCTCGATGAGCGCGTCCTGGAGCTCCTCGTGCGAGGCCTCCGGGTGCTCCAGCGCCCACTGGGCGCCGGCCGCGACCTCGCGCAGGTTGTGCGGCGGGATGTTGGTGGCCATGCCGACCGCGATGCCCGCCGAGCCGTTGATCAGCAGGTTCGGGAAGCGCGCCGGCAGGACCGTGGGCTCCTGGTTGCGGCCGTCGTAGTTGTCCGTGAAGTCGACGGTCTCCTCGTCGATGTCCCGGAGCATCTCCATGGCCAGCGGCATGAGCTTGCACTCGGTGTAGCGCATCGCGGCCGCCGGGTCGTTGCCCGGGGAGCCGAAGTTGCCGTTGGAGTCCACGAGCGGCATGCGCAGCGACCACGGCTGGGCCAGGCGGACCAGGGCGTCGTAGATCGAGGAGTCACCGTGCGGGTGGTACGTGCCCATGACGTCACCGACGACGCGGGCGCACTTGTAGAAGCCCTTCTCGGGCCGGTAACCGCCGTCGTACATCGCGTACAGCACACGACGGTGGACCGGCTTGAGGCCGTCCCGTACGTCGGGCAGCGCGCGGGAGACGATGACGGACATCGCGTAGTCGAGGTAGGAGCGCTGCATCTCCGTCTCGAGCCCGACGGGCTCGATGCGTACGACGGGCTGCTCCTCCGCGGATTCCGCGGCGGTGGGCGTGGTTTCGTCGGCCATTGCTGGTCAAAGGTCCTTTCAGGCGGTCAGCTGAGCCGACTCAGATGTCGAGGAAGCGAACGTCCTTGGCGTTGCGCTGGATGAAGGAGCGCCGGGCTTCGACGTCCTCACCCATCAGCACCGAGAACAGGTCGTCGGCCTGCGCGGCGTCGTCCAGGGTGACCTGGCCGAGCACGCGGTGGTCCACGTCCATCGTGGTGATGCGCAGTTCCTCGGCGTTCATCTCGCCCAGACCCTTGAAGCGCTGGATCGAGTCTTCCTTGATCCGCTTGCCGTTCTGCTTGCCGAGCTCGACCAGGGCGTCGCGCTCACGGTCCGAGTACGCGTACTCGAAGTCGTCGCGGCCCCACTTGATCTTGTACAGCGGCGGACGCGACAGGTACACGTGACCCGCCTCGACCAGCGGCCGCATGAAGCGGAACAGGAAGGTCAGCAGCAGGGTGTTGATGTGCTGGCCGTCGACGTCGGCGTCCGCCATCAGGATGATCTTGTGATAGCGGAGCTTCTCGATGTCGAAGTCCTCGTGCACGCCCGTGCCGAAGGCGCTGATCAGCGCCTGGACCTCGGTGTTCTGGAGGATCTTGTCGATGCGCGCCTTCTCGACGTTCAGGATCTTGCCGCGGATCGGCAGGATGGCCTGGTACATCGGGTTGCGGCCGGACTTGGCGGAGCCGCCGGCCGAGTCGCCCTCGACGATGAAGATCTCGCACTTCGTCGGGTCGTTGGACTGGCAGTCCGACAGCTTGCCCGGCAGCGAGGCGCTCTCCAGCAGACCCTTGCGACGGGTGAGGTCACGGGCCTTGCGGGCCGCGACGCGCGCCGTGGCCGCCTGGATCGACTTGCGGATGATGTCCGCGGCCTCGTTCGGGTTCCGGTCGAACCAGTCGTTGAGGTGCTCGTGCACGACCTTCTGCACGAAGGTCTTGGCCTCCGTGTTGCCCAGCTTGGTCTTCGTCTGGCCCTCGAACTGCGGCTCGCCCAGCTTCACCGAGATGATCGCCGTCAGACCCTCGCGGATGTCCTCGCCGGCGAGGTTGTCGTCCTTCTCGCGGAGGAACTTCTTCTCCCGCGCGTAGCGGTTGACCAGGCCGGTCATCGCCGCGCGGAAGCCCTCTTCGTGGGTGCCGCCCTCGTGCGTGTGGATCGTGTTCGCGAAGGAGTAGACCCCCTCGGTGTACTGCGAGTTCCACTGCATCGCGATCTCGACCGAGAGCATGCGCTCCTTGTCCTCGGCCTCGACGTCGATGACGGTCGGGTGGATCAGCTCGCCCTTGCGCGCGTTCAGGTACTTCACGAAGTCGACGATGCCGCCCTCGTAGTGGTACTTGACCGTCCGCGCCCGCTGGTCGTCGGTCTCCTCGGCGGTGTCCGCGCCCATCGTCGCCTTCGCCGACTCGCGCTCGTCCGTCAGCGAGAGGGTCAGGCCCTTGTTGAGGAAGGCCATCTCCTGGAAGCGGCGCGAGAGCGTCTCGAAGGAGTACTCGGTGGTCTCGAAGATGTCGCCGTCGGCCCAGAAGGTCACCGAGGTGCCCGTCTCGGACGTCTCCTCGTTCTTCAGCAGGGCCGCCGTCGGGACACCGAGCTTGTAGTCCTGGGTCCAGCGGAAACCGTCGGTCTTGACCTCGACCGCGACCTTGGTGGACAGGGCGTTCACGACGGAGACGCCCACGCCGTGCAGACCGCCGGAAACGGCGTAGCCGCCGCCGCCGAACTTGCCGCCCGCGTGCAGGACCGTCAGCACGACCTCGACGGCCGGCTTCCCCTCGGACGGCACGATGCCGACCGGGATACCGCGGCCGTTGTCGACCACGCGCACGCCGCCGTCGGCGAGGATCGTCACGTCGATGGTGTCCGCGTGCCCGGCCAGGGCCTCGTCGACCGAGTTGTCGACGACCTCGTACACGAGGTGGTGGAGCCCGCGCTCACCGGTCGAGCCGATGTACATGCCGGGCCGCTTGCGGACCGCGTCCAGGCCCTCGAGGACCTGGATGGCACTGGCGTCGTACGAGGACGTGACCTCGCCGTTCTGGCCGACTGTGGACTGGTTGTCGTTGGGGTTGCCGGAATCGGCCACGAAGCGCCCTTTCTGGCACAGCACAGGCCGTACTCCGGGCCGGCATGCATGCAAGCGGGAGCGGCTGCGTCGATCTGCGTTGTCAGCGGTGGTCAGCTTTACTCAACTGAATCCCGCGCGTGCGCGGGATTCTCGTTCAGTCTACCGGTATCACCCCCATGAATGGGCGTTTGCCGGTACCTGAGTCCGCATGTGCCGCCCGGAAACTCCTCTCTCCGACTCCCCATATCCGGGGAGGGGCTCAAAGAGGCTCACACGGGCATTGAGCGCTTCGGGCTGTCAACCTCCCGCTACCGTGAGGGACACCACCCGCGGAGCCGTCCGTACGGGTGACCGCCCGCCCCCTACTCACCCGTACGGGCGTGCGCGCGGGCAGGCGTACGAAAGCGCCCGCGCGCGGTCGGACCACGCCGGGTCGAGCTCGCCGGATCACCCGTAGGTGTCCCCCGGGCCGGTGCTCCCCGGCGCCCGCCAGGGCCCGTACCGCTTGGGCCCGCCACCCGGACCGTGGACCTTGATCAGCCGGACGGTGCCCTGCCCCAGGTCCGCGTTGAGCCGCGCCACCAGCTGCGGGGCCAGCAGCTTCAGCTGCGCCGCCCACGCCGAGGAATCGCAGCGCACCACCAGCTCGCGGTCCTCGTACCGGTCCGGCACGCAGTGCGTCGCGATGTCCTGGCCCACGATCTCCGGCCAGCGCTCCATCACGCCCGCCACCGCCATCGGCATCTCCCAGCCGCGCTCCGTGCGCAGCCGGTCCAAGGCCGCCATCAGCGGCATCGGGTCCCGGCCGTCCGCGCGGGCGCCCGAGCGCAGGCCCGGCTGGTAACGGCCCTTCTTGTTCTGCGCCGCGTTGCCACGGGCCCGCGCCTGCTCCCGCGCCGCCGCCAGCGCCTGGCGCGCCAGGTCCACGCCGGAGGGCTCGGCCGCCTTGCGCGGTGGCTCCGGGGGGGCCGGTTCCTGCTCCTTGCCGCTCACAGCCGGGTCACCTCTCCGCCGGACACCGCGAACCGGGTCCCGACCAGCACCCCGGGCACGTCGTCGTCGACGGCCGCCGTCACCAGCACCTGCTCGCCGGGGGCCACCAGCTCCGCCAGCCGCTCCCGGCGCCGCGCGTCCAGCTCCGCGAACACGTCGTCGAGGATCAGCACCGGCTCACTGCCCTCCGAGCGCAGCAGCTCGTAGGAGGCCAGCCGCAGGGCCAGCGCGTACGACCAGGACTCGCCGTGGCTCGCGTACCCCTTGGCCGGCAGCTCCCCGAGGCGCAGCACCACGTCGTCGCGGTGCGGGCCGACCAGGGTCACCCCGCGCTCGATCTCGCCCTTGCGCACCTCGGACAGGGAGCCGAGGAGGACCTCGTACAGCGCCTCGCGGGTGCGCGCCTCACCGCTGTCCACCTGCTCGCCCGCGGAGGACTTGTAGGCCACCCCCAGCGGGCCGCCGCCCGGGGCGAGCTGCTCGTACGCCTTGTCCGCCAGCGGCAGCAGCGTCGCGATCAGGTCGAGCCGGTGGGCCAGCAGCTCCGCGCCCGTGCGCGCCAGGTGCTGGTCCCACACGTCGAGGGTGGACAGGTCCATGGAGCGGCCGCCGTGCCGGCGGGCCATCGCCGCCGACTTCAGCAGGGTGTTGCGCTGCTTGAGCACCCGCTCGTAGTCCGAGCGGACGGCCGCCATGCGCGGCGAGCGCGCAGTGACCAGCTCGTCGAGGAAGCGGCGCCGCTCCCCGGGGTCGCCCTTGACCAGGGCCAGGTCCTCGGGGGCGAACAGCACCGTGCGCACGATCCCCAGGACGTCACGTGGTCTGACCTGGGAGGACCGGTTGATCCGGGCCCGGTTGGCGCGGCCCGGGTTCAGCTCCAGCTCCACGAGCTGCTGCCGCTCGCCCTGGGTGACGGCGGCCCTGATGACGGCGCGCTCGGCGCCCATCCGCACGAGCGGGGCGTCCGCGGAGACGCGGTGACTGCCCAGGGTCGCGAGGTAGCCGATCGCCTCGACGAGATTGGTCTTGCCCTGCCCGTTGGGGCCCACGAAAGCGGTGACGCCCGGGTCGAGGGGAACCTCGGCCCGGGCGTACGAGCGGAAGTCGGCCAACGAGAGATGCGAAACGTGCATGTGCGCCGACCTCCCCCGGCTTCCTGCTGCTCTGCCGTGCTCCGCTCCACAGGCTGTGCACATCCAGGCCGCGGCCTGTGGAGCTGCTGATCTGTGGATCTGTGAATCTGTGGAGCGGTTGTGGATTACTTCTTCTCGACCGCGTGACCGCCGAACTGGTTGCGCAGCGCGGCGATCATCTTCATCTGCGGGGAGTCGTCCTGGCGGGACGCGAAGCGCGCGAAGAGCGAGGCCGTGATCGCGGGCAGCGGCACGGCGTTGTCGATCGCGGCCTCGACCGTCCAGCGGCCCTCGCCCGAGTCCTGCGCGAAGCCGCGCAGCTGCTGCAGGTGCTCGTCCTCGTCCAGCGCGTTCACGGCCAGGTCCAGCAGCCAGGAACGGATGACCGTGCCCTCCTGCCAGGACCGGAAGACCTCGCGGACGTCGGTGACCGAGTCGACCTTCTCCAGGAGCTCCCAGCCCTCGGCGTAGGCCTGCATCATGGCGTACTCGATGCCGTTGTGGACCATCTTCGCGAAGTGGCCGGCGCCGACCTTGCCCGCGTGCACGGAGCCGAACTCGCCCTCGGGCTTGAGGGCGTCGAAGATCGGCTGGACCCGTGCGACGTGGTCCTTGGCGCCGCCGTACATGAGCGCGTAGCCGTTCTCCAGGCCCCATACGCCGCCGGAGACCCCGCAGTCGACGAAGCCGATGCCCTTGGTCGCCAGCTCCGCGGCGTGCTTCTCGTCGTCGGTCCATCGGGAGTTGCCGCCGTCGACCACGATGTCGCCGATCGAAAGCAGCTCGGCGAGCTCGTCGACGGTGGACTGGGTCGCCGCGCCCGCCGGGACCATCACCCACACCACGCGGGGGGCCTGCAGGCTGTCCACAAGTTCCCGCAGGCTGTGGACATCGGCGAGGTCCGGGTTGCGGTCGTATCCGATGACGGTGTGGCCGGCGCGGCGGATGCGCTCGCGCATGTTGCCGCCCATCTTGCCGAGACCGACGAGACCAAGCTCCATCAGGTGGTTCCTTTAGCGTTGTGGCCGTCTGTGCCGGGGTGCTCCCCGCCCGGGGACATCCCCCCGTGCCGAGCCTACGCCGGGCCGTGCCGCCCGGCGCCACGGGCACTCCGGGTGTCGGCCGCGAGGCGTCCGGGGGGCCGCGCACGAGGCTCCGTACGAGCCCCTGGGCGGCCGCTGCGGGCCACTGCGGAGCCGCTATGGGGCTGCGCGGGCGGGGAGGCGGAGCGCCCTCGGGCCCGGTCCCGCGTGGAGCGGGGCCGGGCCCGAGGGGCTTGCCGCGTCGTTTCCCGGTCTCAGCCGGAGAGGCGGACCGGCATGATCAGGTACTTGTACGCCTCGTCGGCCTCGGCGTCGACCGCCGGGCGGCCGCTGAGCAGCGCCGGCTTGGTGGACGTGGTGAAGCTCAGCTGCGCGGCCGGCGAGTCGATCGCGCTCAGGCCGTCCAGCAGGAAGGTCGGGTTGAAGGCGATCGAGATGTCGTCGCCCTCCAGCTTCGCGTCGACGCGCTCCACAGCCTGTGCGTCGTCGGAGGAGCCGGCCTCCAGGATCAGCACGCCCTGCTCGAAGCTGAGGCGGACCGGGGTGTTGCGCTCGGCGACCAGGGCCACGCGCTTGACGGCCTCGACGAACGGGGCGGTCTCGATCACGGCGACCGAGTTGAACTCCGTCGGGAAGAGCGTGCGGTACTTCGGCAGGTCGCCCTCGAGGAGGCGGGTGGTGGTGCGGCGGCCGGCGCCCTCGAAGCCGATGAGGCCCTCGCCCTGGCCGGAGCCCGACAGCGCGATGGTGACCGTGTCGCCGCTGGTGAGCGACTTGGCGGTGTCCAGGAGGGTCTTGGCGGGCACCAGGGCCACGGCCGAGGCCTCGGGGTCCTCGGGCTTCCACAGGAACTCGCGGACCGCGAAGCGGTAGCGGTCGGTGGAGGCCAGGGTGACCTTGTCGCCCTCGATCTCGATGCGGACACCGGTCAGCACCGGGAGCGTGTCGTCGCGGCCCGCGGCGATGGCGACCTGGGCGGCGGCGGAGGCGAAGACCTCGCCGGGCACGGTGCCGGTCGCGGTGGGCATGGTCGGCAGTGCCGGGTACTCCTCCACAGGCAGGGTGTGGAGTGTGAATCGCGAGGATCCGCAGACCACGGTCGCCCGTACACCGTCTGTGGAAATCTCCACCGGACGGTTGGGGAGGGCGCGGCAGATGTCGGCGAGCAGCCGGCCGGAGACCAGGACGGTGCCGTCCTCCTCGACGTCCGCCTCGACGGAGACCCGGGCCGAGACCTCGTAGTCGAAGCCGGAGAGGGACAGCTTGCCCTCCTCGGCCTTCAGCAGCAGGCCCGCGAGAACGGGCACCGGCGGCCGGGCCGGGAGGCTACGGGCAGCCCAGGCCACCGCCTCCGCGAGTACGTCGCGCTCCACCCGGATCTTCACCGGAAACCGCCTCCTGCTGTTGCTCGCTCGTCTGCCGGCCTTCGTCGTCGGCTCGTCGATGCCTCGACCGATGCCGGGGACCAGTCTGACGTACGGCGCCGACACTCGTCGCTGCTGCCGGTCAAGTCGGGAGCGAGGTGTAGGGGAGGGCGATCCACCGAGTTGTGCACAGGACCTGCTTGAAAACCGAAACCGGGCTAACTCTCTATGGGGGTAGTAGTAGGGCCTGTGGAAACGGTGGATAACAGTGTTTCCACAGGTCAGCCCGCGTTTTTTATGCACACACCCTGTGGGCGACACCGGTGGACAACCACGTGTCTCTGTGGAGAACGAAAACTTCTGCACAGGCCGTCCCCAGATGACCCCGAGTACTCCACAGGTGCGTCCCCAGGTTTTCCCGAGTACTCCACAACCCAAACGTCGACTTCGGTGTGACCGCTTTCACTCGGGGCGGTGATCGAGGGTTCCTCGTTGCCGAACAGTGGACAACGGTGTGGGGAAGTCGTCTGATCCTGTGCACAGGACCCGGGAAGCTGTGGACCGGCGGTGGACAACGCGGTGGACAGAGCTGTGGACGGATATTTCGTCCACAGCCTGTGGATAGTTGTTGCGCACAATTCCACAGGGGTCTGACCAGCCCTGATGGTGCCTCACACAAGGGCCCTGTGGACAGTCTTGTGGGCAGCGAACCCCGTCCCCAGGCTGTGGACGGAAGAAAGTCACCCAATCTGTGGATGAGTTGGCCCCAAGGGGGCGTATTCGAACAGGTTGGGGGCGCACGCACGAAGAAGGGCGCCCCCGAAGTGACCCGGAAGCGCCCTCTTGAAGCGTTTGGAAGGGCTCGGCAGCGCCCGTACGGCACGTCCACAGAGCCGGCGTCAGCCGTTCTTGATGCGGTTGGTGAGCTCGGTCACCTGGTTGTAGATGGAGCGGCGTTCCGCCATCAGAGCGCGGATCTTGCGGTCCGCGTGCATGACGGTGGTGTGGTCGCGGCCGCCGAACTGTGCCCCGATCTTGGGCAGCGAGAGGTCCGTGAGCTCCCGGCACAGGTACATGGCGATCTGCCGGGCGGTGACCAGCACGCGGCTGCGCGAGGAGCCGCACAGGTCGTCCACGGTCAGCCCGAAGTAGTCGGCTGTGGCGGCCATGATGTCCGTCGCCGTGATCTCGGGCGCACTGTCCTCGCCACCGGGGATCAGGTTCTTCAGTACGTCCTCGGTCAGGCCGAGGTCCACCGGCTGCCGGTTCAGGCTCGCGAAGGCCGTGACCCGGATCAGCGCCCCCTCCAGCTCGCGGATGTTGCGCGAGATGCGGGAGGCGATGAACTCCAGCACCTCCGGCGGGGCGTTGAGCTGCTCCTGTACGGCCTTCTTGCGCAGGATCGCGATACGGGTCTCCAGCTCGGGCGGCTGGACGTCGGTGATCAGACCCCACTCGAAGCGGTTGCGGAGCCGGTCCTCCAGGGTGACGAGCTGCTTGGGCGGCCGGTCGGAGGAGAGCACGATCTGCTTGTTGGCGTTGTGGAGCGTATTGAAGGTGTGGAAGAACTCCTCCTGCGTCGACTCCTTGCTCGCGAGGAACTGGATGTCGTCGACGAGCAGGATGTCCATCTCGCGGTAGCGCTTGCGGAACGCGTCGCCCTTGCCGTCGCGGATCGAGTTGATGAACTCGTTGGTGAACTCCTCGGAGCTCACGTACCGCACCCGGGTGCCGGGGTAGAGGCTCCGCGCGTAGTGCCCGATGGCGTGCAGCAGGTGCGTCTTGCCGAGGCCCGACTCCCCGTAGATGAAGAGGGGGTTGTACGCCTTGGCCGGCGCCTCGGCGACGGCCACCGCGGCCGCGTGCGCGAAGCGGTTGGAGGCGCCGATGACGAAGGTGTCGAAGAGGTACTTGGGGTTCAGCCGGGCGGTCGGCTCCAGCGGTCCCGAGGTGGAACCGCCGGACGGGGCCGAGGGCGCGGGCCGGCTGGGCGCCGGGCGCGGGGCGGACTGCTGCTCGTAGCCCTGCTGCTCGTACTGGCGGGAGGAGCGCTGCTGCTGACCCTCGTACTGCTGCTGCTCGTACTTCTGCTGTTCGTAGGAGCCCTGGTCGTAGGAGGAGGGCTCGGACTGCTGCATGTAGCCCGGCTGCGGGGAGGCGTACGGGTCGCGCTCGGGGAAGCCGCCGAGGCGGGGCTGCTGCCAGCCGTAGTCGTCCTGCTGGCCGCCGCGGGGCCAGGCGCCGGGCTCGGAGCGCGGTTGCTGGTAGTCCGGGTAGGCGGGGCGGGCGTTGGGGAGCTGGTCGTCGGACGGGCCGGTGTGGCCGCCGGGGCCCGTGTGACCCATGGGCCCGGTGTGCCCGCCGGAACGCTGGCCGCCGTACGGTTCGTAGCCGTCGCGGGAGGGACCCATCGACGCGGACGGGGCCGGGGGCGAGGGCTCGCCGGCGGAGTCGTCGACCGTGATGGCGATCCGGATGGGGCGGCCGCACTCACGGCTGAGGGCGTCGCTGATGAGTGGGGCGAGCCGGCCCTCGAGGACCCGCTTGCCGTACTCGTTGGGGACGGCAAGCAGCGCGGTGTCCGCCACCAGGGCCAGGGGCTGACAGCGCTCGACCCACTGCTTGTCCTTGGGCTCGATGCTGTTCTGTCCCTCCCCGAGGAGCTTTTCGAGCACCCTTGGCCACACTGCGGCAAGATCGGCAGGTACGTCAGCCACAGAGCACGCTCTCTCAGAGGGGGTCCCACGAATGTGTGGTTCTTTGGGACGGTCGGGACAAAAAATCCAGGGTCAGGCAACGGTAGTCAGGCCAGCGGGTACGGTTCAAGTCGTTGTCCACAGCCTGTGCACAGTGTGGGGCACCGTCGGCTCGGTTTGACCGGATGGCGTAGCCGCGCGTACCGTAACGAGGTCGAGTTGTCGATGGCTGCTGCCGCCTGCCTACCGATGGGCGAAGATCACTGGTTGTGATCGCTAGCGGTGCCACTCGGGCGAACACGCGAGTTTCCATTCCTTCGTGGGCGCACGGTGACAGCCAGGCGATGTCCCGCCACAACGATTTATTCTCTGGAGCCCCCGAGTGAGCAAGCGCACCTTCCAGCCGAACAACCGCCGTCGTGCCAAGACCCACGGCTTCCGCCTGCGGATGCGTACCCGTGCCGGTCGCGCGATCCTCGCGAACCGTCGTGGCAAGGGCCGCGCCGCCCTTTCCGCGTAACTGACGGGCGGATCGTGACGTCGTGCTGTCTCCCGAAAATCGGCTGAGGCGGCGCGAGGACTTCGCGAGCGCGGTACGTCGAGGTCGTCGGGCTGGTCGCCCGCTCCTCGTCGTCCACCTACGTACAAGCGGTGCAACGGACCCGCACGAGTCGGGGGAGATCGATCCCTCGGCGCGTGCGGGTTTCGTCGTCAGCAAGGCTGTCGGCATCGCCGTCGTACGCAACCGGGTCAAGCGCCGTTTGCGCCATCTCGTCCGCGAGCGGCTGTCTCAGCTGCCCGAAGGTAGCCTGATGGTGGTACGCGCTCTGCCCGGAGCGGGTGATGCCGGTCTCGACGAGCTGGCCCGGGACCTCGATGCCGCATTGCTGCGGCTCTTGGGAGGCGTGGCTCGATGAAGTACCCGCTGCTCGCATTGATCAAGCTGTACCAGTGGACGATCAGTCCGCTGCTCGGACCGGTGTGCCGCTACTACCCCTCGTGTTCGCACTACGGGTACACGGCCATCGACCGGCATGGTGCGGTGAAGGGGACGGCTCTGACCGCCTGGCGGATCCTGCGGTGCAATCCGTGGTCCCCGGGTGGCGTGGACCACGTCCCACCCCGGAAACGCCCGCGTTGGCACGAGCAGCTGCGCAGTGCGTTGCGTAGATCTCGCAATGCTCAAGGAGCCTGATTAGTGGACACGATTGCCAGTCTGTTCAGCTTTATTACCACGCCTGTCTCGTGGATCATCGTCCAGTTCCACAAGGTGTACGGCGCCATGTTCGGCGCCGACAGTGGCTGGGCCTGGGGCCTGTCCATCGTCTCCCTGGTGATCTTGATCCGCATCTGTCTGATCCCGCTCTTCGTGAAGCAGATCAAGGCGACGCGCGGCATGCAGGCGATCCAGCCGAAGATGAAGGCGATCCAGGAGCGCTACAAGAACGACAAGCAGCGTCAGTCCGAAGAGATGATGAAGCTGTACAAGGAGACGGGTACCAACCCGCTCTCCTCGTGCCTTCCCATCCTGGCGCAGTCCCCGTTCTTCTTTGCGCTCTACCACGTGCTCGCAGGCATCGCCAACGGCAAGCCGATCGGTGAGATCGACGGCCCGCTGCTGGAGAGCGCGCGTAACGCGCACATCTTCGGCGCCCCGCTGGCGTCCAAGTTCACGGACAGTGCGGACAAGGCCGCCGCTCTGAACGCCTCGATCACGGATGTGCGGATCGTCACCGCGATCATGATCGTGATGATGTCGCTGTCGCAGTTCTACACGCAGCGCCAGCTGATGCAGAAGAACGTCGACCTCTCGGTCAAGACGCCGTTCATGCAGCAGCAGAAGATGCTGATGTACGTCTTCCCCCTGATCTTCGCGTTCATGGGCATCAACTTCCCCGTCGGTGTCCTCGTCTACTGGCTGACCACGAACCTGTGGACCATGGGCCAGCAGATGTTCGTGATCAACCGGAACCCCACCCCGGGCAGCCTGGCCCAGGACCAGTACCTGACGCGCCTGCTGAAGCAGATCACCTCGCACGGCGAGCTCAAGAGCCGGGGCAAGAAGAAGATCGTCGCGGCGATCGTGGCCAAGGGCCCGGACCGCAACGACAACGAGCGCAAGTTCATCACCGGTCTGAGCAAGCAGGGCCTGGCCGCGCAGGCGGACGGCTCCGTGGCGAAGAGCGTCGAGGCGACCGTCGACTCCGATGCGGCCGGCGGCGGTGCCCAGAAGCGGCAGCAGCCCAAGCGGCAGTCGAAGTCGCAGCGTCAGACGCCCCCCAGCAAGCCCTCTCCCAAGAAGTAAGAAGGAGTCCCTCCCGTGACGGAAGGCACCACCACCGCCGCCGCTGAGAGTGGCGACACCCTGACCCGCCTCGAGCAGGAGGGTGAGATCGCGGCCGATTACCTTGAGGGTCTGCTGGACATCGCCGACCTGGACGGCGACATCGACATGGACGTCGAGGCCGACCGCGCCTCTGTCTCCATCGTCAGCGAGTCCGCGCGCGACCTGCAGAAGCTCG
Organism: Streptomyces sp. NBC_01264; assembly: GCF_026340675.1. Taxonomy (NCBI): domain Bacteria; kingdom Bacillati; phylum Actinomycetota; class Actinomycetes; order Kitasatosporales; family Streptomycetaceae; genus Streptomyces; species Streptomyces sp. NBC_01264. The sequence continues at coordinate 4,976,769 of NZ_JAPEOX010000001.1, read as the reverse complement.
TGGGCCGCGACGGCGAGGTGCTGGAGGCTCTGCAGGAGCTGACCCGCCTCGCGGTGCACCGCGAGACCGGGGACCGCAGCCGGCTGATGCTGGACATCGGCGGCTTCCGGGCGAAGAAGCGCGAGGAGCTGACGGCGCTCGGCGCCAAGGCCGCGGAGGACGTGAAGACGTCCGGCGAGCCCCTGAAGCTGGAGCCGATGACCCCCTTCGAGCGGAAGGTCGTCCACGACGCCGTGGCCTCGGCCGGTCTGCGGAGCGAGTCCGAGGGCGAGGAGCCGCAGCGCTTCGTCGTCGTGCTTCCGGCCTGATCGGAAGCGTGAGTGTCCGGCCCCGTCTGTCTCGCAGGCGGGGCCGATCTTTGTCAGCCTGGCAGTGACGGCAGTCACGACGGTCACGACGGGTTTTCACAACCATGCGGTACGGAAGGACGGTCCCCGTGACGGAGGCAGCTGAGCTTCCCCCGATGCCCGAAGAAGCACCCGCGGCACCTGAAGAGGCGCGTGCGGTGTTCGGTGAGCATTTCCCGGAAGCTGTGCGGTACGCGGAGCTGCTGGCGGACGCGGGTGTCAAGCGGGGCCTGATCGGGCCGCGCGAGGTGCCGCGGCTCTGGGAGAGGCACCTGCTGAACTGTGCCGTGCTCTCGGAAGTGGTCCCTGAAGGCGTCACCGTGTGCGACGTGGGTTCGGGCGCCGGTCTCCCCGGCATTCCGCTGGCCCTGGTGCGCAGGGACCTGAAGATCACCCTGTTGGAGCCACTGCTGCGCCGCACGAACTTCCTCCAGGAGGTCGTGGAGCTGCTGGGGCTCGACCACGTGACGGTGGTGCGCGGGCGGGCCGAGGAAGTCCTCGGCAAGCTCCCGCCGGTGCACGTGGTGACGGCGCGCGCGGTGGCCCCGCTGGACCGGCTCGCCGGATGGGGCGTGCCCCTGCTGCGCCCGTACGGCGAGATGCTGGCGCTGAAGGGCGACACCGCGGAGGAGGAGCTGGTGGCGGCGAAGGTCGCGCTGACCAAGCTCGGTGTGGTGAAGACCTCGGTGCTGCACGTGGGCGAGGGGATCGTGGACCCGCTGTCCACCGTGGTGCGGGTCGAGGTCGGGGAGAGCCCCGGCGGGGTGCGGTTCGCGGCGAAGCGGGCCAAGGCCGCCCGTACGAGCCGTACGCGCCGGCGTCGTTGAGTCCCTCCCGGGCGGTGCTCGCAGCCGTATCTCAGGGGTGTTGAGCCCTATAGGTATGGATTTCGGAGTGTCGTAGCGGCCGGATGACTCCGTCCGGGCATCGTGTTTCACGTGAAACGTCGCTCTCTGCTGCACGGAATCATCAGCCGCGGTCGTGCGGCTACGTCCCCCCGTCTCCTCAAGGGTGAAGGGGGGACGGAGTTGTCCACATCGGTGGATTCATCCACAGGAGTACGGGCCCCGCTGGTTCGCCACCCCGGTGACATGGCAGGCTCTGTTCATCGCGAGCCTGATGCCGAGGAGAGTGACACCGTGCGGTCAGACGCCAACCTTGCGGGGCCGATGGCCGATCCGGTCCCCGGTCCCCGTTCTGAATCCCCGGGCGCCGATGTTTCACGTGAAACATCGGCCCCGCCCCTAGTGGACAACGAAGACACGCCCATCGGCCGGGCCGCCCAGATCGCGGTCGAGGCCCTGGGGCGTGCGGGTGAGGGCCTGCCCAGGCCCCCGAAGACCCGGATCATGGTGGTGGCCAACCAGAAGGGCGGCGTGGGCAAGACCACGTCGACCGTGAACCTGGCCGCATCCCTGGCCCTGCACGGTGCGCGGGTCCTGGTGGTCGACCTCGACCCGCAGGGCAATGCCTCCACGGCGCTGGGCATCGACCACCACGCGGACGTGCCGTCCATCTATGACGTGCTGGTCGACAGCCGCCCGCTGATGGAGGTCGTCCAGCCGGTGGCCGACGTGGAGGGGCTCTTCTGTGCGCCGGCCACGATCGACCTGGCGGGTGCCGAGATCGAGCTGGTGTCCCTGGTCGCACGGGAGAGCCGTCTCCAGCGGGCCATCCAGGCGTACGAGCAGCCGCTGGACTACATCCTGATCGACTGCCCGCCCTCGCTGGGCCTGCTCACGGTGAATGCCCTGGTCGCGGGCGCGGAGGTGCTGATCCCGATCCAGTGCGAGTACTACGCGCTGGAGGGGCTGGGTCAGCTGCTGCGCAACGTGGACCTGGTGCGGGCCCACCTGAACCCGACGCTGCACGTGTCCACGATCCTGCTGACGATGTACGACGGCAGGACCCGGCTGGCCTCGCAGGTGGCGGAGGAGGTGCGCACTCACTTCGGCAAGGAGGTGCTGCGCACGAGCATCCCGCGGTCGGTCCGCATCTCGGAGGCTCCGAGCTACGGTCAGACGGTGCTGACGTACGACCCGGGTTCCAGCGGTTCCCTCTCCTATCTGGAGGCAGCGCGGGAGATCGCGCTGCGCGGGGCCGGATTCCAGTACGACCCCCAGCACCCCCATCAGGGTGCGGGCATGAACAACACGCAGAGCATGGCGGAGGGGATCCAGTGAGTGAGCGACGTAGGGGGCTGGGGCGGGGGCTCGGCGCGCTGATTCCCGCGGCTCCCCAGGAGAAGGTGCCGCCGGTGATCGGTTCCGGGTCGACGTCTCCGTCGGCGGTGCCGGTGCTGCCGTCGGAGCGGGGCGTCGCCGCGGCGAAGCTGGCTTCGCTGGCGCAGGCCGATGTTTCACGTGAAACATCGCCGGTGTCCGCGCTCGTGAGCGTGCCGGAGCCGGTTGCCGCTCCGCAGGCGGGCGAGGTGGCGGGGGCCACGTTCGCGGAACTCCCGATGGACTCCATCACGCCGAACCCGCGGCAGCCGCGCGAGGTGTTCGACGAGGACGCGCTGGCCGAGCTGGTGACCTCCATCCAGGAGGTGGGTCTGCTCCAGCCGGTCGTGGTGCGCCAGTCCGGACCGGGCCGCTACGAGCTGATCATGGGCGAGCGGCGCTGGCGGGCGTGCCGGGAGGCCGGCCTGGACCGTATTCCGGCGATCATCCGGGCCACGGACGACGAGAAGCTGCTGCTGGACGCGCTCCTGGAGAACCTGCACCGGGCGCAGCTGAATCCCCTGGAGGAGGCGGCCGCGTACGACCAGCTGCTCCATGACTTCAACTGCACGCACGATCAGCTGGCGGACCGGATCGGGCGTTCCCGTCCGCAGGTGTCGAACACGCTGCGTCTGCTGAAGCTCTCCCCGCCCGTGCAGCGGCGGGTGGCGGCGGGTGTGCTCTCGGCGGGGCACGCGCGGGCGCTGCTGTCGGTGGACAACTCCGAGGAGCAGGACCGTCTGGCGCACCGGATCGTGGCCGAGGGGCTGTCGGTGCGTGCGGTCGAGGAGATCGTGGCGCTGCTGGGTGCGGAGTCGCCGAGTGCGGTGAAGCCGAAGGGTCCGCGAGCGGGTGCCCGGGTCGCGCCCGCGCTCAACGAGCTCGCGACGCGGTTGTCGGACCGGTTCGAGACGCGGGTGAAGGTCGATCTGGGCCAGAAGAAGGGCAAGATCACCGTCGAGTTCGCATCGATGGAGGACCTGGAGCGGATTCTGGGGACCCTGGCGCCGGGCGAGGGCCGGGTGCTGGACCAGGGCGCTGCCGGGGAGTAACCCACAGTCTGGGGGCGGGTCGTGCCGGTGTGAGCCGGTGCGGCCCGCCCCTTTGCCTTGTCGCGGTTTCGGGTGATTCGAGCTGTGGATACGATGCGGTCATGGGTCGTCGGCTGGTACCGCTCACGCTGGACAACCTTCAAGACCTGCCCCGGCGTTGCCGGTCCTGTGTCTTCTGGGAGCTGGACCCCGTCAGCGGTGAGGCCGCCGTGAAGGCGGGGAACCCTGCTGAGGAGAAGGAGGCGTGGATCTCCGCCGTCCTCCTGGAGTGGGGCTCGTGCGGCCGGGTGGTCTACGTGGACGAGGTTCCCGTGGGGTTCGTTCTGTACGCGCCGCCGGCATACGTGCCGCGTGCGACCGCGTTCCCGACCAGCCCGGCGTCCCCGGATGCCGTACTGCTCATCACCTCGTGGATCATGCCGGGGTATCAGGGGCAGGGGCTGGGGCGGGTGATGGTCCAGACGGTGGCGAAGGATCTGCTGCGCAGGGGGTTCCGGGCGATCGAGGCGTTCGGTGACGCCCGGTGGGACGGTCCGGCCTGTCTGCTGCCGGCTGACCATCTGCTGGCCGTGGGCTTCAAGACGGTACGCCCGCATCCGACGCGTCCCCGGCTGCGGCTGGAGCTGCGGTCCACGCTGTCGTGGAAGGAAGACGTGGAACTGGCGCTGGACCGGTTGCTGGGTGCGGCCCGGAAGGAGCCGGCGCTGCGTCCGCTGTGAGACGGGGAGCGGTCCTGTTCCGGACCGGCCGGGCATGCGAACGGGGCCGCCCCTGGCTGGGGGCGGCCCCGTTGTCACGCGAGGGCGTCCGTTGCCGGACGCGGGTGCGTCAGCCCTTGATGGTGACGAAGCCGTCGAGGTCGCGGAGGATGGCGGCCTTCGGCTTGGCGCCGACGATCGTCTTGACGACATCGCCGCCCTGGTAGACGTTCAGGGTCGGGATGGACATGACGCCGTACTTGGCCGCCGTCTCCGGGTTCTCGTCGATGTTGAGCTTGACGATCTCGATCTCGTCGCCGTATTCGGCGGCGATGGCCTCGAGGGAGGGGGCGATCTGGCGGCACGGACCGCACCAGGCGGCCCAGAAGTCCACCAGGACGGGCTTGGTGCTCTTGAGGACGTCGTCATCGAAGCTTGCGTCGGTGACGGTCTTGAGGGTGCCGGCCACAGCGGCCTCCTTCTTTTCCTGCGGGGAGTGGGGTGTGGTGCTGCTTGAGGGTGTCAGACCGCTGCGTGCGCCTTCTCGGCGTCCGCGAGGGCGGCGAGGAAGCGCTCGGCGTCGAGGGCCGCGGAGCAACCCGTGCCCGCGGCGGTGATGGCCTGACGGTAGGTGTGGTCGACCACGTCGCCCGCGCCGAACACACCGGTGAGGCTGGTGCGGGTGGAGGGGGCGTCGACCCTGAGGTAGCCCTCGGCGTCGAGGTCGAGCTGGTCCTTGAACAGCTCGGTGCGCGGGTCGTGGCCGACGGCGATGAAGAGCCCGGTCACGGGCAGCGCGGAGGTCTCACCGGTCTTGGTGTTGCGCAGGGTGAGACCCGTGAGCTTCTGCTCGCCGTGGATCTCCGCGACCTCGCTGTCCCAGGCGAACGAGATCTTCGGGTCGGCGAAGGCGCGGTCCTGCATGGCCTTGGAGGCGCGCAGCGAGTCGCGGCGGTGGACGATCGTGACGGACTTGGCGAACCGGGAGAGGAAGGTGGCTTCCTCGATCGCGGTGTCGCCGCCGCCGATCACGGCGATGTCGTGGTCCTTGAAGAAGAATCCGTCGCAGGTCGCGCACCAGGAGACGCCGCGGCCGGAGAGGGCGTCCTCGTTGGGCAGGCCGAGTTTGCGGTGCTGGGAGCCGGTGGTCACGATCACGGCCTTGGCGCGGTGCACGGTGCCGGCGGTGTCGGTGACGGTCTTGATCTCGCCGGTGAGGTCCACGGCCACGACGTCGTCGGGGATCAGCTCGGCGCCGAAGCGCTCGGCCTGGCCGCGCATGTTGTCCATGAGGTCCGGCCCCATGATGCCGTCCTGGAAGCCGGGGAAGTTCTCCACCTCGGTGGTGTTCATCAGCGCGCCACCGGCGGTGACGGCGCCTTCGAAGACCAGGGGCTTGAGCGAAGCGCGTGCGGTGTACAGGGCGGCCGTGTAACCGGCCGGCCCGGAGCCGATGATGATCACGTTTCGTACGTCGCTCACGGGTTGATTCCTCGTCTCTGCGGACTGCCTGCTGCCTACCGGGGGGCCGGTGTGGACTCTCACCCCACCCAACGGATCCTACGGCGCCTGCATTCCCGAGTTGTCCCCCCGGCCTTCCGGGTCTGTCAGCTCCTGGGATAGGTGCTGGTGAGCAGGGGCTTTCCGGGATCGGCCGAGGGGTCGGTGGCGCAGGCGGAGCCGATGAGATAGGCGTCCACGGAGGCGGGGTTCCCGGGGTGGGGCAGGACGACGAGGAAGACGTCCTTGCCCTCGTAGGTGCCGGACTCGAAGCCCAGCGGGGTCTCGGTGCGGCCGGTGGCCTGCAGGACGCAGGCGGGTGCCCCGGGATCCCTGCCGTCGGCCGGGGCGGCGCTCGGTTCGGACGCGGGGCTGTTCTCCACTCCGAAGGTGTTGTTCCGCTCCCCCGCCGCCTTGTCTCCCCGGGCGGAGGACGCGAGAAGGTCGCGCACCGTGCCGGGGAGCCCCTGCGCCGTGTACTCGGGCGAGCCGGACCTGGACCGTGCGGTGGATGTGTCGCTCAGCAGGGAGTCCTGCCCGGTGCGGTCGCCTGACGTCAGACCGAACACCAGGGCTCCGGCGGCGCACGCTGCGAGCAGTCCGCCCGCGAGAGCGATCCGGCGGCGTGCGCGACGGCGCCCGGGGCCGGTTGGGCCGGTCGGGTGACCGGAGGGCCGCAGGGCTCCGCCGGGACCGAGGGGGTCGGGGGCGGTTTCACGTGAAACATCGGGGCCGGGGCCCCCGTCGGCGGCCCGGGCCGGTCCGGCCGGTCCGGCGGGTTCGGTGGGTCCGGGCTCCCCGTGCGGGGTGGTGGCGTCGAGGAGCGCTTCGGCGGCGAGGGCCGCGTCGATCCGGCCGGCGATGTCGACGGGCATCCGGGCGGGACCGGGGAGGGTGCCGAGCAGGGCCCGGATCTCCTCGAGGGAGGCACGGACGTCCGCGCACAGGGGGCAGCCGCCGAGATGGCTGCGCACCTCCGCCGTGCGGGACGGGGAGAGGAGGCCTTCCGCCAGCTCGGAGATCTCCGAGACGTCGGGGTGCCCGATCGTGCCGGTCGCGCCGGTTGGGGGATTCACGCTCGTCCACCTCCGCCCTTCACTGCTTTGGGATCCGGGGTCCGGTCCCCGCGGTCTGCCGCCGGTGGGACGGTTGTCCCCGGTGTCCGGTTCCTTCCCCGCTCGGTATCGGTGTTATCCCCGGTATGCGTGCGCAGATGAGTGAGGAGCGGGACGAGTTTCGCCCTGCCGCGGGCGCAGCGGCTCTTCACGGTGCCGACGGGGACGTCGAGGACGGCGGCGGCCTCGGCGACGGGGTAGCCCTGCATGTCGACGAGGACCAGAGCGGCCCGCTGATCGGCCGGGAGGGTGCTCAGGGCGGCCAGTAGCTGCCGGTGGAGGTCCTGGCGCTCCGCGGGTGCCTCGGCGGACTCGTGGGGCTCCAGAAGGCGCTCCAGGCGGTCCGTGTCGTCGATCGGGGAGGTCCTGCGGGAGGCCGCCTTGCGGGCCCGGTCCAGGCAGGCGTTCACGGTGATGCGGTGCAGCCAGGTCGTGACGGCGGATTCGCCGCGGAAGGTGTGGGCGGCCCGGTAGGCGGAGACGAGGGCGTCCTGCACGGCGTCGGCGGCTTCCTCCCGGTCGCCGAGGGTGCGCAGGGCCACGGCCCACAGCCGGTCCCGGTGCCTGCGCACGAGCTCACCGAAGGCATTCGGGTCTCCGGCGGCGTGCAGCGACAGGAGTTCCCGGTCGCTGCGGCCGCCGGGTGTGGCTTCGTCCAACGCTGGGCCCCTCCCCCTGCCGTCCGTCAGCCCGTGAACTTCACGTCCGTGATGGCCTGCTTGAACCCCGCTCCGCTGTACGTGTCGCTGCCGGCTTGCGGCATCGCCGTGATCCAGACGACGACGTAGCGCGTTGTGACCGGTGCGTCGGTGGTCGCCTTGAGCGTGCTGTCCGACGTGGTGCTGGTCGCGATCTTCTTCATGGAGCCGACCGGGGTCGACGAGGACATGGAGTTGGCCGCGTAGAGCGTGACGGTCGTGTGGTTGCCGGCGTACTTCAGCGCTATCGAAGCGCCGTTGACCGCTTGCTCGGAGCCGAGATCGTAGACGATGCCGACGCCGGCCTTGTAGTCCTGCGCCATCGCGGGGCCGTCGCGGAAGCTCTTGGTGCGCCAGTAGGTGGTGGCGTCACCGTCGAAGGTGTTCCCCACGTTGCCGGCGTCCTGGGCCACGCCGTCGGGGTAGTACTCCTGCGCGCCCTTGATGGAGAGGAGCGTGGGCTCCTTCTTCTCCGGGGCGTCGTCGGCCTTCTCGTGCGTGGTCTGACTGCCGCTGGTGCTGCCCTGGTTGTTGCGGTTGAGCAGGGTGTCGGCGAGCTGCCAGCTGCCCAGCCCGAGGGCGGCGATCAGCAGGGCCGCGACGCCCCACTTGAGGACGCGGCCGGTCCGGCTCTGCAGGGGCGGCGGCGGGGGGACGACGGTGAGGACCTGCGCGGTGGGCATGCCGGGGCCCTGGGGCCTGCCGTAGCTGCCCTGCTGGTAGGTGGTGTGCTGGTACTCCGGAGGCGCCGTGAACGTGGGCTCCGGCGGCCGGATGCGGGGCATCGCGGCCACGGCCTTGGAGAGCTCCTCCGGGGTGGTGCAGGCGGGTTCCTGCCGCGAGGCGGTGGCCCCGTCGTTGGCGAGGGCGCGCATGGCCAGCTCGCCCAGACCCCGGTGCACGCCCGCGCGGACCTGGTCGGGGGCGATCAGGCCGACGCCCTTGGGCAGGCCGGTGAGGCCGTAGGCGTCGTTCTCGTACGGCCAGCGCTGGGTCAGCGAGGCGTACAGCAGAGCGCCGATGGCCTCGGTGTCCGCGCGCTGCGGGGTCTCGCTGGTGATGCCGCGCAGGGCGGCGTTCACGGCGAGGCCGCGGATGCGGTACTGGCCCGTGGAGGTGCGCAGTATCGCGCTGGGCGTCAGGCGCAGGTGCGCGAGGCCCTCGCGGTGTGCGGCGGCCATGGCCTGGGAGACCTGGCTGACGAGCTGGTAGGCCTCGTGCGGCTCCATGGGGCCCACGGCGAGGACCGCGGTGAGCTCCGTGGCGTCGGGCAGCCACTCGTGGACGACGTAGACGAGGTCGTTCTCCTCGACGGCGTCGAGGACCTGGACGAACCGGGGGTCGCCGAGCAGGGCCGATGAACGGGCGGCGGCCAGGACGGAGCGGGCCCGCGGGTGGTCGGCGGGCAGCAGGTGCACGCCCACGGCCCGGCGCAGCTTCTCGTCCATCGCGCGCCAGCTGCTGAATCCGTCCAGACGGGTGACGCACTCTTCGAGCCGGTAGCGTCTGGCCAGTTTGTGGCCGCTGTGCAGCTCGGGTGCGGCCGTGGGCGCGGCAGCGGGTGCCGCGTCCCTGCGATCGCCGTCCTTCTCGGGCATGGTTCCGTCCGCGGCTTGTCCGTTCTGGGTGTCCACCCCGTCGGCCGTGGCCTGGGCCGTCTCCGCGGCCAGCGGCTCGTCGCCGCTGTTGTCGGCCACGTCGACGGCAGCCGTGCTACGTTCCGCCACCGTCGTCCCCGCCTCCCCATCCGTTGCGCGCTGTCGGCCAGTCTGCGAAGCCATGCCAATTGTGCCCACAGTCCACCGATCTGCACGACACGCCAGAGAGGGGGAAGGTTGTACGCATCAGCGTCCCAGGCGTCCGCGGACCATCCCGACCATGGCGTTGAGTTCTTCGATGCGCATCTTCTTGGCGGCGACGAGGAACACCGCCGCCAGGGAGATGCCGCCGGCCACCAGGGCGGTGAGGGAACCGAGGGCCCCGTTGCCGATGAAGTGCAGGACGGCGAAGGCGACGGCCCCGGCCACCGCGGCGGCTGGGACGCAGGCGCCGATGAGCCGGGTGTAGGTGCGCATCACGTGCGCCCCGTCGAGGTCGCCGCCGAGGCGGGTGCGCAGTCGGCGCCAGGCGACACCGACGCCCACGGCGTAGCCGAGGCCGTAGGCGGCGGCCATGCCGACGACGGCCCAGCGGGCGGGGAGCACGAAGAACGCGACGGCTGACATGCTCGCGTTGACGGCGGCCACGATGACCGTGTTGTAGAAGGGCGTCCGGGTGTCCTCGTAGGCGTAGAAGCCGCGCAGGACCACGTACTGGACGGAGTAGGGGATCAGTCCGAGGCCGAAGGCCATCAGGATGAAACCGATGTTCTGGGCGCTCTGGGAACCGGAACCGGCGTAGAGCAGGCCGGCCATGGGGACGCCGAGGGCGAGGAACGCGAAGGCGCAGGGCACGATCGCGACGGCCGAGGTGCGCAGTCCGTAGGAGATGTCGTCGCGGACGGCGGCGGCGTCGCCGTCGTGGGCCGACCGGGAGATGCGCGGCAGGACGGCGGTCATGACGGAGACGGTGATGATGGCCTGCGGCATCTGCCAGAGCAGCAGGGCGTAGTTGTAGCCGGTGATGCCGGTACCGCCGTGGCCCTGCTTGTCGGCCACCTCGCCCGCCCAGGTGGCGAGCTGGGTGACGACGATGAGGCCGAGCTGGTTGGCGAGGACGAAGAAGAACGTCCACTTGGCCAGGCCGGCGGCCTTGCCGAGGCCGTGGCCCTTCCAGTCGAAGCGCAGGCGCGGCCTGAAGCCGGCGTCGCGCAGGTACGGAAGCATCGCCAGGGACTGGACGACGAGGCCGAGCAGGGTGCCCAGGCCCAGCAGCCGGACGCCCTCGGGGGTGATGCCGGCCTCGGTGACGCCCGTGGTGGTGAAGCCGCCGAAGGCCCAGATGAAGGCGCCGAAGGTGGCGATGACGACGATGTTGTTGAGGACCGGGGTCCACATCATCGCGCCGAACCGGCCGCGGGCGTTGAGGATCTGACCGAGGACCACGTGCACACCCATGAAGAACATGGTGGGCAGGCAGTAGTGGGCGAAGGCGACGGCGACGTCCAGCCGTGCCGGGTCGTCGGCGATCTTCTGCGACATCATGCCGATGAACAGCGGTGCGGCGAGCACACAGACCACGGTGACGGCGCCCAGCAGGACCATGACGAGCGTCAGCAGGCGGTTGGCGTAGGCCTCTCCCCCGTCCTCGTCGTTCTTCATCGCGCGTACCAACTGCGGGATGAAGACGGCGTTGAGGGCGCCGCCGCCGACCAGGACGTAGATCATCGTCGGCAGGGTGTTGGCGACCTGGTAGCTGTCGTTGAGGGTGGCGACGCCGATGGCTCCGGCGATCACCAGGGTCCGCATGAAGCCGGTGATGCGGGAGACGATGGTGCCGGCGGCCATCAGGGCGCTGGACTTGAGCAGGCTGGAGGCGCGTCCGGCGGGCTTGCTCGGTGCCGGGGCGGCCACGGGGGCGTCCTCGGCGGAGGTGTGCGGCGCCGCGTCCTGGTCCCGGTACAGGTGGGCGAAGGCGTCGGGGCGGGGGTCCTGGTCGGTGGCCTTGGTCACGAGGGAGTCCACGCCGACGAACTGCGTGGTCGTCGCGTGGTCGCCGTAGGGCAGGTGCCGGGAGGGGCCGTCCGGCTCGGGCGGCGGAGTCTGGGCCCACACCCGGGGGTCCGGGGCGTAGGAGGGGGTCGGCGGGGCCGCGTAGAGCGGACCGGGCTCCTGGAAGGTGCCGGGCGGTGGCGGCGGGTGCGAGGCACGGTCGTACAGGACTTCCGCAACCGGGTCCTGGGCGGACAGGTCCTGCGCCCGGTACGGGTCGTAGGCGTAGGCGTCCTGGACATAGGGGTCGTGGTCCGGCGCTTGCGCGGGCGCGGGAACCTGTCCCGGCACCGGGGCGCCGGGGGCAGTGCCCTGGGAGGGCGCGGGCCCGCCAGTGCCCTGCGCACGGTCACCTTCGTACGGCGCGTTCATCGAAACCCCACCTCATCGTCCCCAGGCCGACCGGCCACGGCATCGCTCAACGGTCCACTGTCTCACCCGTGCCGGACGGGTCCGCGCTTTGCGGTCCGGTGTCCGGGGACTCGTCACTCTGCTGCGTGTTCTCCTCGGCGGCGGCGCGTGCCGCTACACGCTTGCGGCTGGCGTACATCTTGATGCCGGCCAGCACGAGGAGGAGGACACCGCCCGCGATGACGAGCATGACGGTCGGGGTCACCTCGGTGGCTTCGACGGTGAACTTGCGGGCCTTACCGTAGGGCACGCCGTCGATGGTGAAGAGCTGAGCCGTCACCTCGACCGGGCCGCTCGCGGTGGCGATGGCCGGGAACTTCACGGTCTGGCTGTGCCCGCCCTGGATCGCGACTTCCTGCTGGGCCTCACCGCTGTCGCCGAACATCAGCCGGGTCGGGTTGGCGGACCGCAGCCGCAGGACCAGGTTGTGGGTGTCCTGGACGAGGCTGTTCTGGACGGTGACCGGGATGGTCGCGCTGTGTCCGGAGAGCGTCGCGTCGGACTTAGGGATGATCTTGACCTTCTCGGTGAGCCGGATCAGGTACTCCTGCACCTGGTCCCGGTACTCCCGCGCCGCGTCGGGGCGGGCGCGCCACGAGGAGGACATCTCCCGGTTGGTGGTGTTGCCGAAGGGGATCTTGACCCGGTCGGGCGCGGTCAGGATCACCTTGAAGTGGTCGAGGGTGGTCTCGGTGGTGCGGATCTTCTCGAAGGCGGAGACGGGCAGTTCCTGCTTGCTCAGTGCCTCGGGGTACTGGCCGGCCCCGGGGACCTGGGTGGCCGCGCGCGGGTCGGGCGTCGCGGCGGCCGCCGCCTCCAGGTCCACGGCCTGGCTCCACCGGCCCGACTGCAGACCCCGGATGGCGGCGGCCATCGTCTGCGCCTGGCTGGCGCTGGGCATCCGCTGCGGGGCGACGACGAAGCTGCGCTGGTTGTCGGTGTCCTGCAGGTTCAGCGCGAGGGTATGGGCGAGGAACTGCTGCACCGCGAGGGTGGAGTTCCCGGAGCGGAGCATGTCGCCCCGGAAGGCGGTGGAGAGGTCGGCGTCGGCGACGACGGCCGTGGTGCCCGCACCGATGGGCCGAGCGGCCGACGGGGTGTAGCCCAGGGCGCCGGTCTCCTGGAGGCTGTCGCTGCGGGTGAGGACCTTGTGGGCGCCGGCCGATGTCGCGACGTTCACGATCGAAGGGTCGATCGCCCCGTCCACGGGCCAGGAGAAGTCGGTGCTCGCGGGGACGTGCAGAACCGTCTCGACGGCATCCCTCGCCTTGTCGGTGGCGGGCCGCAGCTGTCCCAGGGTGCCGGAGACGTCCTTGCCGCGGTGGGCGAGCGAGGCGAGGTCCGGGTCTGCGAAGGGCAGTGCGACGACCTTCTTGCCCTGGACGGCGCCTTCCAGCGCGCTGAGCCACCGTTCGGCGACGGCCTTGTTCTTGCCCGGGACGGTCCGGCCGTCGGGGGTGCGGACCCGGTAGCCCTTGGTCATAGCGTCGACGGTGTAGAGCAGATCCGGGTCGATGACCCAGGTGATGGGCAGGTCCTTACCGAGGGCGACCATCTGTTCCAGACGCCCGCCCGGCTTCAGCTCGTCGGCGAGACCGTCGTCGAGGAAGACGGGGGTCTGCAGCTCGTCCGAGCCGGTCTCCGAGGTCAGGTGCGTCGTGGAGATCAACGGCCAGACGTACGACAGCTGGGAACGCTTGGCGGCGGCCTCCGGCTGCCAGGGCAGGAAGGTCCGCTTGATGCCGAGGACCTGCTCGTACTGGCGGCTCTCGGTCTCTCCGGACAAGGAGACGCCGAGCTGGTAGACGCCGTCCTCGTCCAGGTCCAGCTTGTTCACCGGCACCTTGAGGGTGAAGGGCTGGCTGACCTTGGAGGGCAGCGAATCGATCTTCACGGCGAACTCGGCGCCGACCTCTGCAGGGTCGGCACCCGCCCGGAACGCGCCGCGGTCCGCGGCTTCGTCGATGGAGCTGCGGTCCCCCAGCACCGGCCCGACCCGCAGACCCACGTGCGCGTCGGTGATCTTCTCGGAGCTGTTGTTGATCACGGTGCCCGTGATGGTGAGGGTGTCGCCCTTGACCGGGGCGCTCGGCGCCATGCCGTCGAGCTGGACGTCGACGGCGGCGGCCGCCGTGTCGGCGGCCTGGGCTTCGGGAGCGTGCGAGTAGACCAGGCCGGCGAGTACGGGCGTCCCTGCGAGCAGGACGACCGCGCGCCGCAGCCAGCGTCGCCGGGCAGGAGCGGGCGCCCCCTGGATGTCTGCCGCCTCGGCCAACGCGCTCGCCCGTCCCTCGGAGTGTCAGTGGTCGTCGTTTGTGCGTCCACGCATGGTAACGAGGCCCGCTGTGCGCGAGTGCCGCGCCTTGCTCCACATGATCGGGTCCGCCCCGGAGCGGCCGTGGGCCGGGGTGGCCGCAAAACACGGGCGCTGCGGGCGGGCCGGGCACGTACCCTTTTCTGTTGTGCCGAACGCCAACGAAGACAACCCCAGTGTCCTGAATCACGGGCAGGCCCGCGCGGTGAGTGAACTGCTGCGCATCGCCCCTGTCGCCGACGAGCTCGGCCGCCGTTTCCAGGAGGCGGGTTTCCGGCTCGCCCTGGTCGGCGGGTCCGTCCGCGACGCGCTGCTCGGGCGCCTCGGCAACGACCTCGACTTCACCACCGACGCCCGCCCCGAGGACGTCCTGAAGATCGTCAGGCCGTGGGCCGACTCGGTCTGGGACGTCGGCATCGCCTTCGGCACGGTCGGTGCCCAGAAGGACGCCCGCGTCGGAGACGCTGACAGAAGCTTCCAGATCGAGGTGACCACGTACCGCTCGGAGTCCTACGACAGGACCTCGCGCAAGCCGGAGGTCTCCTACGGCGACTCCATCGAGGAAGACCTCGTCCGCCGCGACTTCACGGTGAACGCGATGGCCGTCGCTCTCCCCGAGAAGGAGTTCGTGGACCCGCACGGCGGTCTGGAGGACCTCCGGGCGGGTGTGCTGCGCACCCCGGGCACCGCCGAGGACTCCTTCTCCGACGACCCGCTGCGGATGCTGCGGGCGGCACGGTTCGCCGCCCAGCTCGACTTCGAGGTCGCTCCGGACGTGGTGAGGGCGATGACGGAGATGTCCGGCCGCATCGAGATCGTCTCGGCCGAGCGGGTCCAGGGCGAGCTGAACAAGCTCCTGCTCTCCGCGCACCCGCGCAAGGGCCTGGGCCTCCTCGTGGACACGGGGCTGGCCGAGCACGTGCTGCCGGAGCTGCCGGCGCTGCGCCTGGAGAGCGATGAGCACCACCGGCACAAGGACGTCTACGACCACTCGCTGATCGTGCTGGAGCAGGCGATCGCACTGGAGGAGGACGGCCCGGACCTGGTGCTGCGGCTCGCGGCCCTGCTGCACGACATCGGTAAGCCCCGGACCCGCCGGTTCGAGAGCGACGGACGGGTCTCCTTCCACCACCACGAGATGGTGGGCGCGAAGATGACCAAGAAACGCATGACGGCGCTCAAGTACTCCAACGACATGATCAAGGACGTGGCCCGGCTGGTGGAGCTGCACCTGCGCTTCCACGGCTACGGGGACGGGGAGTGGACCGACTCGGCCGTGCGGCGCTACGTACGCGACGCCGGTCCGCTGCTGGACCGTCTGCACAAGCTGACCCGTTCCGACTGCACCACGCGCAACAAGCGCAAGGCGAACGCGCTCTCCCGCACCTACGACGGGCTGGAGGAACGCATCGCCCAGCTGCAGGAGAGGGAGGAGCTGGATGCGATCCGGCCCGACCTCGACGGCAACGAGATCATGAGGGTCCTCGACGTGGGCCCCGGGCCGGTGATCGGCAAGGCCTACGCGTTCCTGCTGGAACTGCGGCTGGAGAACGGCCCCATGGAGCACGACGCGGCGGTCGCCGCGCTCAAGGAGTGGTGGGCCGCACAGGACTGAGGGACTGAGGGCCTGAGGGAGCCCCGATGTTTCACGTGAAACATCGGGGCGGAGCGGTGGTCAGGGCGATGTTTCACGTGAAACATCGCCCTGACGCATGAGGAGCGCCGCGGTCGCGGCGTACAGCGTCGCCACCCCGAGGATCAGGGGGACGGAGTGCCCGTCGAGGGGGAGCACGAGCGCGGCCACCCCGGCGGCGCCGACGAAGGCCGCGTTGAAGAGCACGTCGTAGACCGAGAAGACGCGGCCGCGAAAGGCGTCGTCCATCTGGGACTGCACGACGGTGTCGGTGGAGATCTTGGCCCCCTGGGTGGCCAGGCCCAGCACGAAGGCTGCTGCCAGCATCGGCCCGGGGGCGAAGAACAGGCCGAGCGCCGGCACCAGCACCGCGGCCCCCGCGGCGCACAGGGTGATGGAGCCGAGCGGGCCCAGTCGGCCCACCAGCCAGGGAGTGACGACGGCGGCCGCGAAGAACCCGGCCCCGGACACGCCGACCGTGACGCCCAGCAGCGCGAGCCCCTCGGCCTCGTTGTCCGACCAGGCGTAGCGGCAGAGCATGAGCAGCGTGACGAACAGGGCGCCGTAGCAGAACCGCATGACGGTCATGGCGGTGAGCGCCCGGGCCGCCTCGCGCCGGGAGGCCAGGTGCCGCAGTCCCTCGGCGAGGCCCCGCACGGTGAGGGCGATCCCCTGGACGACCGTCGGGTTGATCCGGCCGGGAGGGTGGTCGGGCCCGAGCACGTCCAGGGCCAGGTGCAGGGAGGCCAGGGCCGCACAGAGGTAGAGGCCGGCTCCGAGGAGCACGACCAGGGCGTCGGACTCGTCGGCCATGAGCCGGACGAGGAAGGCCAGACCCCCGCCGGCGACCGCGGCGAGCGTTCCCGCGGTGGGTGAGAGGGCGTTCGCGGTGACTAGCTGGCCAGGTGCGACGACCCGGGGCAGGGAGGCGGCCAGCCCGGCCAGGACGAAGCGGTTGACCGCGGTCACGGACAGCGCCGAGGCGTAGAACAGCCAGTCGGGAACCTGCGCGACGATCAGCATGCCGGTGACGCAGGCGAGGAAGGCCCGCAGCAGGTTCCCGTAGAGGAAGACCTGGCGGCGGCGCCAGCGGTCCAGCAGGACTCCCGCGAAGGGGCCGACCACCGAATAGGGCAGCAGGAGCACCGCCATGGCCGAGGCGATGGCCGCGGGTGAGGCCTGCTTCTCCGGGGAGAAGACGACATAGGCGGCCAGCGCGACCTGGTAGACCCCGTCGGCGGCCTGGGACAGCAGCCGGACGGCGAGCAGGTTGCGGAAGTCCCGCAGACGCAGGAGTACGCGCAGATCACGTACGACAGCCATGAGGGAAAGGGTCACACACGCGGAGGGTCCCCGGGCATATTGCCCGGGGACCCTCCGCGGAAGAACTGCCGAAGTCCAGGTGTCCTTGCGGACGCCGGGGTTCGACTAGCGCTCGACCTCGCCCTTGATGAACTTCTCGACGTTCGCGTAGGCCTCGTCGTCGAAGTACTGCACCGGCGGGGACTTCATGAAGTAGCTGGAAGCCGACAGGATCGGGCCACCGATACCGCGGTCCTTGGCGATCTTCGCGGCGCGCAGGGCGTCGATGATGACACCGGCGGAGTTCGGGGAGTCCCAGACCTCGAGCTTGTACTCGAGGTTCAGCGGAACGTCACCGAAGGCGCGGCCTTCGAGGCGGACGTAGGCCCACTTGCGGTCGTCGAGCCACGCCACGTAGTCGGACGGGCCGATGTGGACGTTCTTCTCGCCGAGCTCGCGGTCGGGGATCTGCGAGGTGACGGCCTGAGTCTTGGAGATCTTCTTCGACTCGAGGCGGTCGCGCTCCAGCATGTTCTTGAAGTCCATGTTGCCGCCGACGTTGAGCTGCATGGTGCGCTCAAGACGGACACCGCGGTCCTCGAACAGCTTCGCCATCACGCGGTGCGTGATGGTGGCGCCGACCTGCGACTTGATGTCGTCGCCGACGATCGGGACACCGGCCTCGGTGAACTTGTCGGCCCACTCCTTGGTGCCGGCGATGAAGACCGGGAGGGCGTTGACGAAGGCGACCTTGGCGTCGATGGCGCACTGGGCGTAGAACTTCGCCGCAGCCTCGGAACCGACCGGCAGGTAGCAGATCAGGACGTCGACCTGACGGTCCAGAAGGGTCTGGACGATGTCGACCGGGGTCTCGGCCGACTCCTCGATCGTCTCGCGGTAGTACTTGCCCAGGCCGTCCAGGGTGTGGCCGCGCTGAACGGTCACGCCCGCACTCGGGACGTCGCAGATCTTGATGGTGTTGTTCTCGCTGGCGCCGATGGCGTCCGAAAGGTCGAGGCCGACCTTCTTCGCGTCGACGTCGAACGCGGCGACGAACTCGATGTCGCTCACGTGGTAGTCGCCGAACTGGACGTGCATCAGACCGGGGACCTTGGCCGCCGGGTCGGCGTCCTTGTAGTACTCGACGCCCTGCACCAGCGAGGCGGCGCAGTTGCCTACGCCGACGATGGCTACGCGAACCGAACCCATTCCGGTTGCTCCCTGTTTGTTCTCGGACGAGGCCTGCGAGATGCAGACCTCACTTTGCAGTTTCGTCGGACGGACCGGGTCGTCTCTGATCCCGTCCCGCCCGCTCACTCTCGATGAGCTCGTTCAGCCAGCGCACTTCGCGCTCCACGGATTCCATGCCGTGGCGTTGCAGCTCGAGCGTGTAGTCGTCGAGCCGCTCGCGTGTGCGAGCCAGCGAGGCGCTCATCTTCTCCAGGCGCTCCTCAAGGCGGCTGCGACGGCCCTCCAGTACCCGCATGCGTACGTCTCGTTCGGTCTGGCCGAAGAAGGCGAAGCGGGCGGCGAAGGACTCGTCCTCCCAGGCATCGGGGCCCGTGTGGGAGAGGAGCTCCTCGAAGTGCTCCTTACCTGCTGCCGTCAACCGGTAGACGATCTTGGCGCGGCGCCCTGCGAGTGAAGCGGCGAGAGCGTCTTCCGGGGCATTGCCCGGTTCTTCGATCAACCAGCCGTTGGTGACGAGCGTCTTGAGGCAGGGGTAGAGCGTCCCGTAGCTGAACGCTCTGAACACCCCCAGCGAGGTGTTGAGCCGCTTGCGCAGCTCGTAACCGTGCATGGGGGATTCGCGAAGCAGGCCGAGAACAGCGAACTCAAGAATGCCTGAGCGCCTGCTCATCCGCTTGCCCTTCCCCTACCCCGGAGTCTTTATGTCGAGCTGATGTATCGACTCGATACATCCAGACGATAGAACGGGTAGCCCTCCGCTACAAGTGGTGACACGGTGACCGGCGTCACATCCCCGATTTGGGCGAGGCAAGTTGCCTGATTTGGGGTGAACTTCGGCACTGATTGGCTTTTGGGCGTGCGTAGTCTGTGCGGCAAGACACCGGGGGGACCGGAACTCACCTGCCGCTTCCAGGCCACTCGCCTGCCCGAGGAGTAGTCGTTCGATGAGCGAGCACCGCCGCAAACCGCAACAGCCCCAGAGCGGTGGCCGCGCCGCCGCCCGTAGGGCTGCCCAGCAGCGCCCGTCCAGGGGCGCCGGGCGAGACGTCCCCACCGCGTCACCCAGCGGGTCGTACGGGCAGCAGCCGGGTCACGGCAGCCGGGCGGACGCCAGGAGAGCCGTCGGCCGCGCTCCGGCAGGACGGGGCCGGGGCGCCATCGCGGCCGCGGGCGCCGGCCGTCCCAAGCGGTTCATCAACTACCCGCGCGGGGAAAAGGTCGGCTGGAAGCGCTTCGTCCCCTCGTGGAAGCTCGTCAGCGGCACGGCCCTGGGCTTCTTCGCGATCATCACGGCGGGCGCCGGCATCGGTATCGCTTCGGTGGACACCCCCGATGTGAACAAGACGGCCAAGGCGCAGAACAACGTCTTCTACTGGGCCGACGGCTCCCAGATGGTCGCGACGGGCGGCTCCGTCAACCGCCAGATCGTCCCCATCGACAAGATCCCCCGGTCCATGCAGAACGCCGTGATCGCGGCGGAGAACGAGTCTTTCGAGTCGGACAAGGGCGTCGACCCGATGGGCATCGCCCGCGCCGTGTGGAACATGGCCAAGGGCGGCTCCACCCAGGGCGGCTCCACGATCACCCAGCAGTACGTGAAGAACCAGTACCTGGACTCGGACCAGACGCTCAAGCGAAAGGTCACGGAGCTCTTCATCTCGATAAAGCTGGGTGTCAGCGAGGAGAAGAACGTGATCCTCGCCGGCTATCTGAACACCGCCTACTACGGCCGCGACGCCTACGGGATCCAGGCGGCCGCGCGCGCCTACTTCGGCAAGGACTGCAACGAGCTCACCCCCTCCGAGAGCGCCTTCCTGGCGGCCGTTCTCAAGGGCCCGAACCTCTACAACCCCGACGGCGGCATCGGCGCCGCGGCCACGCCCGAACTGAACACCAAGCGGGCCCAGGACCGCTGGGCCTGGGTCCTGAACCGCGAGGTCAAGGTCGGGCGCATGCAGCAGGCCGAGCGGGAGAAGTACACGACCTTCCCCACCTTCGTCGAATCCGCTCAGGCCGCCGGTATGACGGGGCAGATCGGCTACCTGGTCGACACCGCCAACCTGTACCTGTCGAAGAGCAAGGGCATCAAGGCCGAGGACCTGGCCAAGGGCGGATACCAGATCCACACCACCTTCAGAAAAGAGAAGGTGGACGCGCTGGTCAAGGCCGTCGAGAACACCCGCGACGGGGTGCTCGACGAGAAGAAGCGGCCCAAGACCGACACCTTCGTGCAGTTCGGCGCGGCCTCGGTCGACGTGAAGACCGGAGCCCTCGTCGCCCTGTACGGCGGTCCCGGCATCGACAAGAAGCACTTCAACAACAACGCCAACACCTCCGGTGTCCAGGTTGGCTCGACCTGGAAGCCGTTCGTGCTGGCGGCGGCCATGGAGTACGGCACCCAGAACTCCAAGGGCAAGGGGATCTCGGCCGACAGCAAGTACCAGGCGAACGACCTCACGGTGATCAACAACCGTTCGGGCGAGCCGTTGCGTGACGGGTCCGGCAGGCCGTTCCGGCAGAAGAACGAGAGCCCGACCGCCTACGGCTACGTGACCCTGAACGAGGCGATGGAGAAGTCCATCAACGTTCCCTTCGCCCAGCTCATTTTCGACGTCGGCCACGACAAGGTGAAGCAGGTCGCCGAGGCGACCGGCATCCTGCCGGACTCCTTCGACCCGAACGACAACGCCTCCTTCGCCCTAGGCACCTCGACCCCCAGCGCCATCCGGATGGCCAACTCGTACGCCACCTTCGCCGCCTCCGGCGTCCACCACGAGCAGTACTCGGTGACCAGCGTCCAGAAGTCGGGCAAGGAGCTGCCGAACTTCGGTCCTCCCAAGGGCAAGCGGGCCATGGACGACTCGATCGCGGACAACATCACCAAGGTCCTGGAGAACGTCGTCCAGAACGGCACCGGTACGAAGGCCAAGAAGCTCGGCCGGCCGGCCGCGGGCAAGACCGGTACCACCGACGAGAACATGTCGGCCTGGTTCGTCGGCTACACCCCCGAGCTGTCCACCTCGGTGGCGCTGTTCCGCTCGGACCCGAGCGCGAAGAAGAAGCAACTGATCTCGATGGAGGGCGTGGCGGGCATTCCCTCCCTCCACGGTGGTGACATCCCGGCCGAGATCTGGACGAAGTACATGAAGGAGGCGCTGGACGGCGTCCCGAAGGTGAAGTTCCCGGAGGCCGAGGACATCGGCATCGTCGCGGACGCCGCCGGCGCCCCTTCGCCCTCGCCCTCCCCCTCCCCGTCGCCGTCCCCCTCTCCGTCCCCGTCGAACTCGCCCTCCCCGAGCCCGTCCCCCAGCCCGAGCCCGTCGCGCGGCGGCAAGCCGACCTGCAAGCCGTGGACCATCTGCAACCCGGACCCCAGCCCCAGCTCCTCGCGGTCACCCTCGCCCTCGCCCAGCAAGTCGGGCGGCGGCCGGCCGGGCGGCGCGACGAACGGCGGGAGCGGAGGCTTCCCGATAGGGGGCTCCACGGGCGGCTGACCGGGCCGCCCCACACGGCAGAGGAGGGCCGTCGCACCGAGTGCGGCGGCCCTCTCGCACGCTGTCCATGGGAGACGGCGGCGCCGTACGGCAGGATGTGCGCATGACGAAGGTGCACGAGGACAGCCCCGTACTGCCCACCCAGCAGGACGAGGTGGCCGCCGCGGGGAGCGAGCTCATCGGCGGCCCGCTGGGCCGCTACGCCCGGCTGGGCGGCCATTGGCTGAACCCCGTACGGGTCGTGGTTCTCGTGACGCTGGGGATGTTCGCACTCGGCATGGTGCAGAAGCTGCCCTGCTACAACTGGGCGTGGTTCCGCGGGGCGGGCTCCCAGTACACCCACGCCTGCTACTCGGACATCCCGCACCTCTTCGTCGTACGCGGCTTCGCCGACGGCCTCGTCCCGTACTTCGACCGGATCCCCGGCGACATGCAGTTCCTGGAGTACCCCGTGCTCACCGGGCTCTTCATGAAGGTCGCCTCCTGGATGACCCCGGGCAGCGGCTCCATGCAGCACCGCGAGCAGATGTACTGGATGGTCAACGCGGGCATGCTGATGGTCTGCGCGGCCGTGATCGCGGTGTGCGTGGCCCGTACCCACCGCCGACGGCCTTGGGACGCACTGCTCTTCGCCCTCGCGCCCGGTTTCGCGCTGACCGCGACCATCAACTGGGACCTGATGGCCATCGCCCTGACCGCCGCCGCGATGCTCATGTGGTCGCGGAGCCGGCCGCTGGCCTTCGGTGTTCTGCTCGGCCTGGCCACCGCGGCCAAGTTCTATCCCCTGCTGCTGCTCGGGGCCGTGTTCGTGCTCTGCTGGCGGGCCGGGAAGTGGCGTGCCTTCGGCCCGGCGGTTGGCGGCACCGTGGCCTCCTGGCTCGTGGTGAACCTGCCCGTCATGCTCTTCGCCTGGGAGGGCTGGCAGAAGTTCTACACCTTCAGCCAGGAGCGGCCGATCGACTTCGGATCCGTGTGGCTGCTGATCTCCCAGCGCTCGGGGAACCCGCTCGAAGATGCCAACACCTACGCGACGGGCCTGACGCTGCTGCTGTGCGCGGCCATCGGCCTGCTCACGCTCACCGCGCCCCGCCGCCCCCGCTTCGCCCAGCTGGCCTTCCTGCTGGTGGCCGCCTTCATCCTGGTCAACAAGGTCTACTCGCCCCAGTACGTGCTGTGGCTCATCCCGCTCGCCGCACTGGCCCGGCCGCGCTGGCGGGACATCCTGATCTGGCAGACCGGCGAGGTCATCTACTTCATGGGCATCTGGTTCTACCTCGCCTACACGACCAGCGGCGACAAGCACCAGGGCCTGCCGCTGGAGGGCTACCAGCTGTCGATCGCGGCCCACCTGCTGTGCACGCTCTACCTGTGCGCGGTGGTCGTACGCGACATCCTGCTGCCCGACCGGGACGTGGTGCGGCGCGACGGCTCGGACGACCCCTCGGGGGGCGTCCTGGACGGCGCGGAGGACGTCTTCACGTTCTCGCAGACGACGAAGGCGCCGCGGGAAGCGGCGCCTTCGGAGGGCCAGCGGGTCGACTGGGGCGTACGCCCCGGGGAGTGACTCAGGCGTCGAGCACCCGGTCGAACTGCGTGGTGGTGTGGCGCAGGTGCGCCACCAGCTCTTCGCCGACCTTCGGCTCGGGTGAGTCCGACGGCACGAACAGGATCGACACCTGCATGTGCGGCGGCTCGGCGAACCAGCGCTGCTTGCCCGCCCACACGAACGGCGACAGGTTCCGGTTGACGGTGGCGAGTCCGGCGCGGGCGACGCCCTTGGCGCGCGGCATCACCCCGTGCAGGGCCTTGGGGGCCTCCAGGCCGACTCCGTGCGAGGTGCCGCCGGCGACGACGACCAGCCAGCCGTCGGAGGCGGCCTTCTGCTGCCGGTAGCCGAACCGGTCGCCCTTGGCGACGCGGGTGACGTCGAGCACCGCGCCGCGGTACTCGGTCGCCTCGTGGTCGCCCAGCCACAGCCGGGTACCGATGCGGGCCCGGAAGCGCGTCTGCGGGAACTGCTGCTGCAGCCGCGCCAGCTCCGAGGCCTTCAGGTGGCTGACGAACATCGTGTGCAGCGGCAGCCGGGCCGCGCGCAGCCGGTCCATCCAGCCGATGACCTCCTCGACGGCGTCCGAGCCGTCCGGGCGGTCCAGCGGCAGGTGCAGGGCGAAGCCCTCCAGCCGGACGTCCTCGATCGCCGAGTGCAGCTGGCCGAGCTCCTGCTCGGAGATGCCGTGCCGGCGCATCGAGCTCATGCACTCGATGACCACGCGGGCGCCGACCAGCCCGCGCACCCCGTCCAGCGAGGACACCGAGCGGATGACCCGGTCCGGCAGCGGCACCGGCTCCTCGCCGCGCCGGAACGGCGTGAGGACGAGCAGGTCACCCCCGAACCAGTCCTTGATGCTGGCGGCCTCGTACGTGGTGCCGACCGCGAGGACGTCGGCGCCCATCCGGGTCGCCTCCTCGCAGAGCCGCTCGTGACCGAAGCCGTAGCCGTTGCCCTTGCAGACGGGGATCATCCCCGGGAACTGGTCCTGGATCTGCTTCTGGTGCGCACGCCAGCGCGCGGTGTCGACGTAGAGCGTGAGCGCCATGCCCGTCCGGAGCCTCTCTCGAAAAGCTGCGTGGTGCAGCGGTGCGGTGTGTGTGGATGGGGCGGGGTCAGCGACGCGACATGTAGATGTCGAGCGCCTTGTGGAGCAGCTTGTTGAGCGGGAAGTCCCACTCGCCGACGTACTCGACGGCCTCGCCGCCCGTGCCGACCTTGAACTGGATCAGCCCGAACAAGTGGTCGTTCTCGTCCAGGGTGTCACTGATGCCGCGCAGGTCGTAGACGCTTGCGCCGAGCGCGTAGGAGTCGCGCAGCATGCGCCACTGCATCGCGTTCGACGGACGGACCTCGCGCTTGTGGTTGGCGGAGGCGCCGTACGAATACCAGACGTGCTGGCCGACGGTGAGCATCGTGGCGGCTGCCAGCGGCTCCCCCTCGTGCGTGGCGATGTACAGCCGCATCCGGTTGGGGTCCTCGGAGTTGAGGGCCGTCCACTGGCGCTGGAAGTAGCTGAGCGGGCGCGGGCGGAACTTGTCGCGCTCGGCCGTGACCTCGTACAGCTTCTGCCAGGTCGGCAGGTCGTCGTAGCCGCCCTGGACTACCTCGACTCCGGCCTTCTCGGCCTTCTTGATGTTGCGGCGCCACAGCTGGTTGAAGCCCTTGAGGACGTCGTCCAGCGAGCGGTTGGCGAGGGGGACCTGGAAGACGTACCGGGGCTGGACGTCGCCGAAGCCGGCGCCGCCGTCCTCGGCCTGCTGCCAGCCCATACGGCGCAGCTTGTCGGAGACCTCGAAGGCGCGGGGCTCGATGACGGAGGCCTCCACGTCGCGCAGGCGCTTGACCTCCGGGTCCTGGATACCGGCCTTGATGGCGGTCGAGTTCCAGCGGCGGATGACGACGGGCGGGCCCATCTTCACGGTGAAGGCGCCCTGCTGCTTGAGGTGCGCCAGCATCGGCTGGAGCCACTCCTCGAGGTTGGGGGCGTACCAGTTGATGACGGGGCCCTCGGGGAGGTACGCGAGGTACCTCTTGACCTTGGGCAGCTGTCGGTACAACACGAGTGCGGCGCCGACGAGTTCGCCGGACTGGTCGAACCATCCGAGGTTCTCGGAACGCCACTCGTTCTTCACGTCGGCCCACGCCGGGACCTGGCAGTGGCTAGCCGAGGGCAGGCTCTGGAGGTAGCCCAGGTGTTGCTCTCGGCTGATGGTCCTCAGGGACAGGCTCATGCGGGGCGTCTCCTCGGCGGCTTCGCTGGCTATGGCGCGAAGCCTACTGCGACGGGGGCGCCACCCATCTGGGGGACAGGCCGTGCCTGGGCCGGTGGGAGGCCGGCGCCCCGTCGCGGAGCACCCGGTCAGCCCAGCCAGCCGCCGAAGAGACCGCCGTGCGCCATGCCGAGGAAGAAGCCGATCGCCGAGGCTCCGAGGCCGATGATCAGCGCTGTGCGCTCGCGTGTCGTGACGGAGATGAACTGGCCGTAGAGCCCGGTGGCGATCCCGATCAGCCCGGTCCATGAGCTGAGCAGGTGCAGATTGTGGAAGAACGCCGTGATGAACGCCACGGCGCCGAGGACCAGGGTGACCGCCACCAGGGTGTCCTGGAGCGGATGGGGCTTGCCGTCGGTCGCGAAGAGCGAGATGGACTGGCGTTGCATTGCCTGTGCCATGGGAAGGCCTCCTGGCTGCAGCAGAGCGGTGCTGCGGGCCGCCACCGGCCGAGGCCGGGGGCTTAGCACCGAGAACACCCGATGCATACAGATTGTGGCCTCCTGGCGCCGGATTTCAACCGGAAGGAGTCGAGGAGGTAGTCTGTACAGCTGCGCGGTGTCTGCTCTGCAGATGCCGTGCGCACGCATCACGACCCTCCTGCCACGGAACGACCGTGGCCGCTGAGTCCAAAGGAGGTGGGTTCCACATGCGTCACTACGAAGTGATGGTCATCCTCGACCCCGATCTCGAGGAGCGCGCTGTCTCCCCGCTGATCGAGAACTTCCTTTCCGTCGTCCGTGAGGGCAACGGAAAGGTCGAGAAGGTCGACACCTGGGGCCGTCGTCGTCTCGCTTACGAGATCAAGAAGAAGCCCGAGGGCATCTACTCGGTCATCGACCTCCAGGCCGAGCCTGCGGTCGTCAAGGAGCTTGACCGACAGCTGAACCTGAACGAGTCGGTTCTCCGGACCAAGGTCCTCCGCCCCGAGACCCACTGAACTTCGGTTCAGCGGTAATCGGGACCGAGTAGCACAGCAGCCCAGCAGCAATCCCCGCCGAGAGGTTCATCCATGGCAGGCGAGACCGTCATCACGGTCGTCGGCAATCTCGTCGACGACCCCGAGCTGCGCTTCACCCCCTCGGGTGCGGCGGTCGCGAAGTTCCGTGTCGCGTCCACTCCCCGCACCTTCGACAAGCAGACCAATGAGTGGAAGGACGGCGAAAGCCTGTTCCTGACCTGCTCGGTCTGGCGCCAGGCGGCTGAGAACGTCGCCGAGTCCCTTACTCGGGGCATGCGCGTCATCGTGCAGGGCCGGCTGAAGCAGCGGTCGTACGAGGACCGTGAGGGTGTCAAGCGCACGGTCTACGAGCTGGACGTCGAGGAAGTCGGCCCCAGCCTGAAGAACGCCACGTCCAAGGTCACCAAGACCACTGGTCGCGGTGGCCAGGGTGGGTACGGCGGCGGTGGCGGCGGTCAGCAGCAGGGCGGCGGCGGTGGCAACTGGGGCGGAGCCCCCAGTGGCGGCGCCCCCCAGGGCGGCGGAGCTCCCTCCGACGACCCCTGGGCGTCCAGTGCGCCGGCCGGCGGCCAGCAGCAGGGCGGCGGCGGTGGCGGTTGGGGCGGAAGCTCCGGCGGCTCCGGCGGTGGCTACTCGGACGAGCCGCCCTTCTAGGGCAGCTCGCACCCCCACTTCTTGATTTCACAGGAGAGACACAATGGCGAAGCCGCCTGTGCGCAAGCCTAAGAAGAAGGTCTGCGCGTTCTGCAAGGACAAGACCGCGTACGTGGACTACAAGGACACGAACATGCTGCGGAAGTTCATTTCCGACCGTGGCAAGATCCGTGCCCGCCGCGTCACCGGCAACTGCACGCAGCACCAGCGTGACGTCGCCACGGCTGTGAAGAACAGCCGTGAGATGGCACTGCTGCCCTACACGTCCACCGCGCGATAAGGAAAGGGTGACCGAATAATGAAGATCATCCTGACCCACGAGGTCTCTGGCCTCGGCACCGCTGGCGACGTCGTCGACGTCAAGGACGGTTACGCTCGCAACTACCTGGTCCCGCGTGGTTTCGCGATCCGCTGGACCAAGGGTGGCGAGAAGGACGTGGCGCAGATCCGCCGCGCCCGCAAGATCCACGAGATCGCGACGATCGAGCAGGCCAACGAGTTCAAGGCCAAGCTCGAGAACGTCAAGGTCCGTCTGGCCACCCGCGCGGGTGACGCCGGTCGTCTCTTCGGTTCCGTCACGCCCTCCGACATCGCCACGGCGATCGAGGCGTCCGGTGGCCCGAAGGTCGACAAGCGCCGCGTGGAGCTGGGCTCCCCGATCAAGACCCTCGGCTCGTACCAGGTCTCCGTGCGTCTGCACGCCGACGTGGCCGCGACCGTCGGCATCGAGGTCGTCGCCGCCTAAGGGCTGCGCATGAAGGGCCGCACCCCTGTGGGGGTGCGGCCCTTCTTCGTTGTTTCACGTGAAACATGAGCCGGCTCATCCGCGTTGTTTCACGTGAAACAACGCCTCGGGGCTCCTGCGGGCTATCGCGTGGCGCCGGCGACCAGCCAGCGGCCCGAGCGGGCGCGCAGCTGGAGGGTGACCATGCGGACCAGCATCATCAGCGTCATGGCGCACCAGAGGGCCGTCAACCCGCCGCCCAGGATCGGTACGAGCAGGGCGGCCGGGGTGAAGACCGCGAGGGTCAGGAGCATGGCCCAGGCCAGGTAGCGTCCGTCGCCCGCGCCCATCAGAACCCCGTCGAGGATGAAGACGATGCCGGAGACGGGCTGCGAGACGGCCACCACGAGCAGGGCCGGCAGCAGGGCGTCCTCGACGGCGGGATCGCTGGTGAAGAGCGGGATGAACACCGGTCGGGCCGCGATCACGAGGAGGCCCAGGACGATGCCGGAGGAGATCCCCCACTGCGCCATGCGGCGGCAGGTGGCCTTGGCCCCCTCGGTGTCGCCCGCGCCGAGGTACCGGCCGATGATGGCCTGCCCCGCGATCGCGATCGCGTCGAGCGCGAAGGCGAGCAGGCTCCACAGGGAGAGCAGGATCTGGTGGGCGGCGATGTCGGCGTCCCCGAGACGTGCGGCCACGGCCGTCGCGATCAGCAGGACGGCCCGCAGGGACAGGGTGCGGACCAGCAGGGGCGCACCGGCCTGCGCGCAGGCCCGGATGCCCTCGGCGTCGGGCCTCAGGGAGGCGCCGTGCCTGCGGGCGCCCCGGACGACCACGACCAGGTAGGCGGCGGCCATGGCGCACTGGGCGATCACCGTTCCCCAGGCGGAGCCGGCGATGCCGAGGCCGGCCCCGTAGACGAGGGCGACGTTCAGGCCTCCGTTGAGGGCGAAGCCGCCGATCGCGACGTAGAGCGGGGTACGGGTGTCCTGGAGGCCGCGGATGACGCCGGTGGCGGCGAGGACGATGAGCATCGCGGGGATGCCGAGGGCCGAGATTCGCAGGTAGGTGATCGCGTACGGGGCGACGGTGTCGGAGGCCCCGAAGAAGGAGATCAGGGTGGGCGCCGTGGGGAGCACGACGGCGACGACGGCCGCACCGAGGAGCAGGGCGAGCCAGATGCCGTCCATGCCCTGCCGGATGGCGGCCTGGAGGTCGCCCGCGCCGACGCGGCGTGCGACGGCCGCGGTGGTGGCGTAGGCGAGGAAGACGAAGATGCTCACGGCCGTGGTGAGCAGTGCGGCGGCGATGCCGAGACCGGCCAGCTGGGGTGTGCCGAGGTGGCCCACGATGGCACTGTCGGCCATCACGAAGAGGGGTTCGGCGACGAGGGCGCCGAAGGCGGGGACGGCGAGTGCGAGGATCTCGCGGTCGTGCCGTCTCGGGGCAGCCTTTGGTGCGGTGGGGGCCTGTCTCATGTGGTCAATCTAATCTTCCACAGGTAATAGACACAAGCCCTCTGGGAGCCTTACCGATGCGCCGATTCGAGCGTTCGTCCCACCTCGTTGGAGGCGATCTCGAGACAGTGGCGAAAATTTTTCTCCCCCACAGCCGGTGGAGGAAGAAATGCCAGGTCATGATGGGTAAGTGGGTGGGGCAGGTGATTTTGTCCACAGCACCGTCCCCCGGTCCGTGCACAGCTTCCGGAGAGTTACCCACAGCATTGGCGCCGTCATCCACACCTCATCCACACAGCCTGTGGATAACAAGATTGGCTGACGTCGCTCCCGGCCCTACCGTTGGTCGTTGTCCGACTCGCCGAGAGCCGATTCGGGTGCCCCAAATGTCAGAGCCGTGTCGTAGAAAGAGTGACACGGCAAGGTCCGCGTTGCGGACGGGAGGAGGCGGCCCGGTGAGCATGTCCGAGCCCATGGACGACCCCTGGGCCGACAGCGGTCCAGGTGACCGTCTGCCCGCCCGTCCGCGCCGCAACGGCGAAGGCCGTGGCCGCGGGGACGAACAGAGCGACCGGGGCCGTGAGGGCGGCTCCTGGGACGGCGGTGGCGGCGGCTTCGAGCGGGTCCCGCCCCAGGACCTCGACGCCGAGCAGTCGGTCCTGGGCGGCATGCTGCTGTCCAAGGACGCCATCGCCGACGTGGTCGAGGTGCTGAAGGGCCACGACTTCTACCGTCCGTCGCACGAGACGATCTACCAGGCCATCCTCGACCTGTACGCCAAGGGAGAGCCGGCCGACCCGATCACCGTCAGCGCCGAGCTGACCCGGCGCGGCGAGATCAGCAAGGTCGGCGGGGCCCCCTACCTGCACACCCTGGTCCAGTCGGTCCCCACGGCGGCGAACGCCGAGTACTACGCGGAGATCGTCCACGAGCGGGCGGTCCTGCGCCGGCTGGTCGCCGCGGGTACGAAGATCACGCAGATGGGCTACGCCGCCGACGGGGACGTCGACGAGATCGTCAACAGCGCCCAGGCCGAGATCTACGCCGTCACCGAGCAGCGGACCTCCGAGGACTACCTGCCGCTCGGCGACATCATGGAAGGCGCCCTCGACGAGATCGAGGCGATCGGTTCGCGCAGCGGCCAGATGTCGGGCGTCCCGACCGGCTTCACGGACCTGGACTCGCTGACCAACGGTCTGCACCCGGGCCAGATGATCGTCATCGCGGCCCGCCCCGCCATGGGTAAGTCCACGCTCGCGCTGGACTTCGCGCGTGCCTGCTCCATCAAGGCCAACCTCCCCAGCGTCATCTTCTCCCTCGAAATGGGGCGCAACGAGATCGCGATGCGCCTGCTCTCGGCGGAGGCCAGGGTGGCCCTGCACCACATGCGCTCCGGCACGATGACGGACGACGACTGGACCCGGCTGGCCCGCCGGATGCCGGACGTCTCCGCGGCCCCGCTCTACATCGACGACTCCCCCAACCTGTCGATGATGGAGATCCGGGCGAAGTGCCGTCGGCTCAAGCAGCGCAGCGACCTGTCGCTCGTCGTCATCGACTATCTCCAGCTGATGCAGTCGGGCGGCTCGCGCCGGCCCGAGAGCCGTCAGCAGGAGGTCTCCGACATGTCCCGAAACCTCAAGCTCCTGGCGAAGGAGCTGGAGGTCCCGGTGATCGCGCTGTCCCAGCTGAACCGTGGTCCCGAACAGCGCACCGACAAGAAGCCGATGGTCTCCGACCTGCGTGAGTCCGGCTCGATCGAGCAGGACGCCGACATGGTGATCCTGCTGCACCGCGAGGACGCGTACGAGAAGGAGTCCCCCCGAGCGGGTGAGGCGGACCTGATCGTGGCGAAGCACCGTAACGGTCCGACGGCCACCATCACCGTGGCCTTCCAGGGCCATTATTCGCGGTTCGTGGACATGGCCAACACGTAGCATCCGCACCATGGATGCCGCTTTGAACGATCTTGCCGTCTTGCCCGCGACCCGGCGCTCGCTGAACCACCGGATCGCGGTCGCTCAGCGCGAAGGCCGGTCCCCGTCCCTGGTGGCGGCCGTGGTGCGGGGTGGAGAGGTGGTCTGGGAGGGGTCCCGGACCATGGTCGAGGGCCACGGTCCCGACGGAAACGTGCAGTACCGGATCGGTTCGATCACCAAGACGTTCACCGCCGTGCTCGTGATGCGGCTCCGGGACGAGGGTCTCCTGGAACTGGGCGACCCGATCGAGAAGTTCCTTCCCGGCACGGGCGTCGGCGAGGTGACGGTGGGACAACTGCTGTCCCACACCTCCGGTCTGGCGGCGGAGACGCCCGGCGAATGGTGGGAGCGCACGGCGGGCACCTTGCGGCCGGAGCTCTCGGACGTCCTGGGCGAGCGCCCCTTCCGCTTCGAGCCCGGACGTCGCCACCACTACTCCAACCCCGGCTACACCCTGCTCGGTTCGCTCGTGGAAGCGGTCCGAGGCACGTCGTGGGACGAAGCCCTCCGCGCCGAGGTGCTGGAGCCGCTCGGGCTGGAGCGTACGAGCGCGCAGCCGGTGGCCCCGCACGCCGGAGGCTGGGCGGTGCACCCGTGGGCCGACGTGATGATGCCGGAACCCATGGAAGACCTCGGGCTCATGGCCCCGGCCGGCCAGCTGTGGTCCACCACCGGCGATCTGGCGAAGTTCGCCGCGTTCCTCGTACGGGGCGACGCGCGCGTGCTGAGCGCCGAGTCCGTACGGGAGATGCGGACGTCGGCCACTCCCCCGGAGCCGGGTCTCGCCGAGCTCGGATACGGGCTCGGGATGCAGCTGACGCAGAGCGGCGGGCGCCGGCTCGCGGGCCACAGCGGATCGCTGCCCGGGTTCGTCGCCGGGCTGTGGCTGAGCGAGGAGGACGACGTGGCCGCGGTGGTACTGGCCAACTGCACCTCGGGGCTGCCCGCTTCGACCCTCGCAGCCGAACTGGTGGGCATCGTCGCCGAGGCCGAGCCGCGGATCCCCGAACCGTGGCGACCGCTGCGGGAGGCGGATCCCGTCGCGCTGGAGCTGTGCGGCCCCTGGTACTGGGGCACGTCGGCGCAGGCCGTGCGGCTGACCTACGACGGGTTCCTGGAGCTGGGCCCGGTGGGCGGCAGCGGCCGGTCCGCGCGTTTCCGGCCGGAGCCCGACGGCAGCTGGACGGGACTGGGCGGCTATTACGCGGGTGAGTCGCTGCGGGCCGTACGGCGGCCGGACGGATCGGTGAGCCACCTGGACCTCGGCTCGTTCGTGTTCACCCGCGAGCCCTACGACCCGCAGTCCCCGGTGCCCGGAGGAGTGGACCCGCAGGGCTGGCGGGGCATCGGCTGACGGACGGACCGCCCTCACCCCGCTACGAGTTCACGCTCCAGCGGGGTGCGCATGCGCGGGGTGATGCGGGCCTCCCCCACCCAAGCGGCGAGCCGGGCGGCCTCGGCCGCGATGGCCCGCTCGGCCTCGCCGCCGGGGTCGCCCAGCAGCCGGTGGACGATCTCGCCGTCTGCGCTGGGCCCAGCCGCCGACGATCCGGCCGTTCCACCACACGGTGGGGCCGATGTTGCCGGCGTAGTCGAAGAGGGCCGGGCGGTGGGCGGGGTCGAGGTGGAAGCCCCGGTCCGCCCACCCCATCGCACTCGGGTCGAGGGCGGGCAGCAGGGCGGCCCAGGGCTCCTGGTCGGGTTCGGAGCCGGTGTCGCCGGGGCTGACGAGCGCGGTCGTGCCGTCGTCGAGCCGCACCGTGTCGGGGCCAACCGCGGCCAGGGCCTTGCGCACGTCCGTCAGGGTCCAGCCCGTCCACCACTTGAGGTCGGCCTCGGTGGCCGGACCGTAGGACCGGAGCCAGCGGCCGGCGAGCTCGGCGCGGGCCTCGACCGGGGCCATGGAGGGCCAGGGTTCGGTGTGGACCCAGCGGTACTGGCTGGAAGTCCACGATCCCCGGGGACGGTCCCGGCGGATGCGGCCGTCGCAGGAGAGCAGCCTGATGACGTGGGTGGCGACGCCCACCTGCGCCTCGTACTTCCCGCCCCGCTCGACGGTGACCTTCCGGCGCAGGAGCGGTACAGCTGCCGAGAGCTGGCTGCCGGTGGAGGGGCCGTGGCTGTCCAAGGCGTCGAGCGCGGCGGTCTCCGCTGCGGCGAGCCAGTCGGCATCGAGGCCCTGACCGTCCTCGGCGAGCCGTTTGAGGAAGGTCCGGCGCTCCTTCGCGGCGATGGCCCGCGCGGTGGAGGAGTCGACGTAGGGGGCGAGCGCGGTGGAGACGGCGAAGAGCGTGCGGCGCATGCTGAGCAGTCGTACGAGGCTCACCTCCTCGTACAGGGCCCGTTCGACCACCTCGGGTCCGCCTTCGCTCAGCCGGGCCCGGGCCGAGAGGAAGACCGTCGAGGCATCGGTGGCGTGCAGGCCGATCACGGCGTCCGCGGCCTCGGGCACGGTCGTGGCGCGGGCCGACGGCGCGAGGCGGTGCCGGCGGCCGATACGGCGGCGGCGCTCGGCGGTGCTGATGAGGGGAAGGCTGCTCATCCTCCCGATCGTAGGCCGGGCCGCCGACAGCGACCCGGCCCACACCCGCCTGCTCAGAGCTGGAGTTTGAACCCGACGTGGGAAGCCGTGAAGCCGAGCCGCTCGTAGAAGCGGTGGGCGTCGGTGCGGGTCACGTCCGAGGTGAGCTGGACGAGTT
The DNA here is from genome assembly GCF_026340675.1 of Streptomyces sp. NBC_01264. Lineage (NCBI taxonomy): Bacteria > Bacillati > Actinomycetota > Actinomycetes > Kitasatosporales > Streptomycetaceae > Streptomyces > Streptomyces sp. NBC_01264. The sequence continues at coordinate 4,942,843 of NZ_JAPEOX010000001.1, read as the reverse complement.
GGCAGTTCTCGGCACGGGACTGTTCGATCGCCCATTCGATGAACTGGGTGCCCAGCCCGCTGCCGCGCTCGTCGGCATGCACCCGCACGCCCTCGATGATCGAACGGGTGCTCCCCTTGCGGGAGAGTCCGGGGACGATCGTCAGCTGGAGGGTGCCGACGACCCGGTCGGCGCGGACGGCGACGACCACGTGCTGGTGGGGGTCGTTCGTCAGCCGCTCGAGGGCCGCCGCATACGGGGCGAGATCGTCCGGGGACTCCCGGGTGGCGCCGAGCGGGTCGTCTGCGAGCATCGCGACGATCGCGGGCAGGTCCTCCGCGGTGGCGGGACGGATGCGCAGCCCGGAGGCGCTGTCGGCCATGGTCCGGTGCTTCATGCTCAGCCGGCCGCGACGGTGATCGGGGCCCAGCGGCGGGTCCAGTCACCGGGCGGAGCGGGGATGTCCCGGGTCATCACGGCATTGAAGGCCACGGAGCCGAGGCCGCGGTCCTTGAGCCAGCCGAGCAGCTCTTCGTGGCGTACGTCGACATCGGTGCGCAGGTCCCGGTCGGTGCTCGCCGCGAGGGCGGTGACGAGGGTCTGGGCCGTGCCGGTGTCCCGGGCGACCAGCGGTCCGATGACATGGGTGTCCATGTTCGGCCAGATGGCTCCGTAGCCGATCAGCTCGCCCGAGGGGTCCTCGGCGACGAGCAGCAGGTCCGTGAAGGCCGGCAGCCGGGTGACCAGATGGGTCCGGTCCGTGCCGAAGACCTCGGCGTCCAGCCGGAGGATCCGCGGGATGTCCCCGGCGCCGGCGGGCCGGACACGGAAGGCGTCCTGGGCGGGACCGGCGGGATCCGGGCTGAAGGAGCCCAGGAGCATCTCGGCGCGGCCGGTGGTCTCGAAGCCGAGCTCCTCGTAGAGGGGGCGTCCGTACGGGGTGGCGTGCAGGGTGAGCGGAATGCCCTTGAGGACGTCGTCGCAGATGTACGTCATCAGGCGCCGGCCCAGACCCTGTCGGGCGTAGCGCTCGGCTACCAGGACCATGCCGATCGCGGCGAGTTCCGGATCGGCCAGTGGAGGCCCGTAGCGGGTGACCACGCAGACCGTGGCGAGTCCCCGGCCGTCGGGGGCGTCGATGCCGTAGCCGTGTCCGGCGGCGAGCAGCAGCCCCCACTTGTGGTCCTCGCGGGGCCAGCCGCGGTCTTCTGAGAGATCGGCGCAGTGGCGGAGGTCGTCCACGGTCAGTGCGCGGATGGGAAGGGCGGTGAGATGGGGTGGTGTCACGGCCTCAGAGTGGTTCATCGAACCGGGCCGGGTCCAGGGGATTTGGGGTCGATGTTTCACGTGAAACATCGACGTGTCCGCAACTCGGTCCGCAACCCGGTCCGCAACCCACTGTTTCACGTGAAACCGACGTACTAGCCTCATTGGCCATGACCCTCCTCCACCTGTTCGACCTCGACGGGACGCTGATGTACGGTTCGGCCTCACCGGTCGAGATCTCCCGGCAGCTCGGGCTCTCCAGCGAGATCGCCGAGCTGGAGCGGGCCTTCGTCGCGCGGCAGCTCCAGCCGCACCAGTTCGCACTGGCGGTGCAGCAGCTCTGGACGGACCTGACTCCGGCCCATGTCCGGGCGGCGTTCGACGGGTCCCCGTGGCTGTCGGGGATCCGGGAGGTCTGGCAGGAGATCCGGGAGCGCGGGGACTACTGCGCGGTGATCTCGCTGTCGCCGTCCTTCTTCGTGGAGCTCCTGCTGGAGTGGGGCGCGCACGCCGCGCACGGCTCGGTCTTCCCGGAAGTGCCCTTCACCCGGCTCGTGGACGTGGCCGGGATCCTGACGCCGGAGGCGAAGGTCACGGTTGCCGACCAGCTGTGCGCGCGGTTCGGTGTCACCCGGGCCGACTGCGTCGCGTACGGGGACTCCAGCACCGACGTGGCGCTCTTCGAGGTGGTCCCGCTCTCGGTCGCGGTGAATGCCCGGCCCTACCTGGTGGAGCGGGCGACGCACGTCTACGAGGGCCGGGACCTGCGCGAGGCATACCAGCTGACAGGGGTGGCGCGCACGGGAGTTGAGGCATCTTAAGGGGAAAGTGGGTTCGAAACGCGGATTTCCCGCATTTCCCCGCAGGCTCTGGGGCGGACTGGCACGCTGTGAAACCCGGAACCACGGATTCGAAGGCCGTGGCGCGTGCAGACCTACCGAGATGCTCGAAGCGAGGCACCGCATGGACGCTCCGCCCACCAGATCGGCAAGACGGGGGCCGTCCCGGATACCGTCCGGGGACGGTGAGCCCGAGCCCTCCCCCGAGCCTTCCCCCGATGCCGTCCTCATCCGCCGGACCCTCGCGGAGATCGCACCCGTCGCCGACAAGGTGACCTCCTACTTCTACGCCGTGGTGTTCACCGGACATCCCGATCTGCGGGGGCTGTTCCCCGCCGCGATGGACGTACAGCGGGACCGGTTGCTGAAGGCGCTGCTGACGGCCGCCGAGCACATCGACAACCCCGAGGTGCTCACCGCCTATCTGCGCCGGCTGGGCACGGGGCACCGCAAGTACGGAACCCGGCCCGAGCACTATCCGCCGGTGGGCGAGGCCCTGATCGGGGCGCTGGCCAAGTACGCGCAGGACACCTGGGGGCCGGAGACCGAGGCCGCGTGGGTCCGGGCGTACACCGCGATCTCCCAGATCATGATCGATGCGGCGGCCGAGGACGAGCCCAAGGCGCCGCCGTGGTGGCACGCGGAGGTGGTCTCCCACGATCTGCGCACGTCCGACATCGCGGTGATCACCGTCCGCCCCGACCAGCCCTACCCCTTCCTCGCGGGCCAATACACGAGCCTGGAGACCCCGTGGTGGCCGCGGATCTGGCGGCACTACTCCTTCGCCTCGGCCCCGCGCGCGGACGGACTGCTGTCCTTCCACGTCAAGGCCGTTCCGGCGGGCTGGGTCTCCAACGCGCTCGTCCGGCACGCCCGGCCCGGCGACGTGCTGAGGCTCGGTCCCCCGGCGGGGTCGATGGTGGTCGACCACAGCACCGACAACGGCATGCTGTGTCTGGGTGGGGGCACGGGCATCGCCCCGATCAAGGCGCTGATCGAGGACGTGGCCGAGCACGGGGAGCGGCGTCCGGTGGAGGTGTTCTTCGGGGCGCGCAGCGATGACGACCTGTACGACAAGGACACGCTGCTGGGGCTGCAGCGCTCGCACCCCTGGCTGTCGGTGCGCCCGGTGGTCTGCGACGAGGGCCTCGCCGGGCAACTCCCGCAGGCCGTCGCCACCCACGGGCCCTGGAGTTCGTACGACGCCTTCGTTTCGGGCCCGGCCGCGATGATCCGCAGCGGGGTGGACGCGCTCAAGAGGATCGGGATCCCCGACGAGCGGATCTGGCACGACGAGGTGGAGGAACTGGCGGGCGTCGCCGGCTGATTCCGGCGGCGCCCGCGTGCGGTGGGTCAGCCCAGGTCGGGGGCGTGCATCGCGCGCACGCCCTCGATGTTGCCGTCGAGGTAGTGGCGCAGGGACAGCGGGACGAGGTGCACCGCGGCGATGCCGACGCGGCTGAAGGGCACTCGGACGATCTCGTACTCGCCCTCGGGCTCGTCGATCTCGGGGCCGTGTCGCTGGCTGGGGTCCATGGATTCGAGATGGCAGACGAAGAAGTGCTGCACCTTGACGCCGGTCACTCCTCTGTCGGCGATGTGCTCGACGGTGTCGACGAAGCAGGGCACGACATCGGTGATCTTCGCGCCGAGTTCCTCGTGGAGCTCTCGGTGGAGGGCGTCGACGACGGTCAGGTCCGAGGGCTCCACGCCCCCGCCGGGGGTGAGCCAGTACGGGTCGACGCCGGGTTTGGTCCGCTTGATGAGGATCAGGTCGTCACCGTCGAGCAGGATCGCGCGGGCGGTGCGTTTGACCACTGGACGTTCGGTCATGGGAGAAGAGTGGCCCAGACTTCCGCTTCTGAAACGCGTCCGGGTGAAACCCGCCGGGCGGGGAACCGGGCGGGCCGAGCCGCCCCAGGGCGTGCTCGGACCGCCTCCGGCCGGCCCGTCAGCTCCTGGAGGCCGCCAGGTCCAGTGCCCGCAGCACGTCCGCGACCAGGTCCTCGGTGTCCTCGGCCCCTGCGGAGAAGCGGATGAAGCCCTCGGGAACGTCGTCGCCGCCCCACCGCCGGCGGCGCTCCGCCGTGGACCGCACCCCGCCGAAACTGGTGGCGTCCTCGACGAGCCGCAGGGCCGTCATGAACCGTTCCGCGTGCGCGCGGTCGGCCAGGGTGAAGGAGACCACGGAGCCGAAGCCCCTCATCTGGCGCGCGGCCGTCTTGTGGGACGGGTCCGACGGCAGGCCCGGGTAGCGCAGCCCGGTGACATCGGCGCGGTCGGCGAGGGCCTCCGCGACCGCGAGCGCGTTGGCCCACTGGCGCTGGGCGCGCAGCTGGATGGTGGACAGGGACCGGTGGGCGAGCCAGGCCTCCATGGGGCCGGGGATCGCGCCGACCACCTTGCGCCAGCGGCGGATGCCCGCCGCGAGCTCGGCGTCGCGGCAGACGACGTAACCGAGCAGCAGGTCGCCGTGGCCGGTCAGCCCCTTGGTGCCACTGGCCACCGAGAAGTCGGCGCCCAGTTCGAGGGGGCGCTGGCCGAGCGGGGTCGCGAGGGTGTTGTCGACGGCGACGAGGGTTCCGCCGGCGTGCGCCGCGTCCACGAGGCGCCGTACGTCGCAGACGTCGAGCCCCGGGTTGGACGGGGTCTCCAGCCACAGCAGCCGGGCTCCGTCGAGGACCTGGAGCTGTGCGTCCTCGCCGGTGGGGGCGGTGCGCACGTGGACCCCGTACGTCTCCAGCTGTTCCCGGACGAGGGGCAGCACCTGGTAGCCGTCGTCCGGCAGGACGACGGTGTCGCCGGCGCGTGCCTGGGAGAGGAGCACGGCGGACACCGCGGCCATGCCGGAGGCGAAGACGACCGTGTCGGTCCCGTCCAGGCCGGGGGCCTCCAGCTCCCCGATGGCCCGCTCCAGCAGGGTCCAGGTGGGGTTGGTGTCGCGGGCGTAGGCGTAGGGGCCCTCGACGTCGCCGGGCAGGTGGAAGTGGGCGGCGAACACGGGGCCCGGCAGCGGAGGCTCGTTCTTGACGGGCTCCGGCAGACCGGCGCGGACGGCGACGGTGCCGTCGCCGAGCCGTTCCTCCCTCGGCGACACGGGGTCGGGGGCGCTCATGGGGTGTGCTCCTTCACGGCTTCTCTTACGGCGGCCAGCAGGCCTGGGCTCGCGGCCTCGACCAGGTGCAGGCACTCCTCGAATCCGTCGAGGGAGCCGTAGTAGGGGTCGGGTACGTCGGTCTGGGCGGAGGAGGAGGCCGGGTCGTAGGAACGCAGCAGCCGGACCTTGGCGGCGTCCTCGGGGGTGGGGGCGAGTGCCCTCAGGTCGCGCAGGTGCCCGGCGTCGAGCGCGATGACGAGGTCGAGGCCGGCGAACCAGGAGGACCGGAACTGCCGGGCCCGGTGGCCCGGCTCGTATCCGGCCGCCTCCAGGACGGCCACGGTGCGCGGGTCGGCCCCGTCCCCCTCGTGCCACCCGCCGGTGCCGGCGCTGTCGACCTCGACCAGGTCCGAGAGCCCGGCGTCGGCCACGTGGGAGCGGAAGACCGACTCGGCCATGGGCGAGCGGCAGATGTTGCCGGTGCAGACGAAGCACACGCGGTACTTGGGCACTCGGCTTCAGTCCCTGTCGAGGACCATGTTCAGGGCCCAGGAGACGATGGAGACGATCAGGGCGCCGGCGATCGCCGACCAGAAGAAGTTGTCGACGTGGAAGCTGAGGTCGAACTGCTTGGCCAGCCACGAGGTCAGCAGCAGCATCGCCGCGTTCACCACGATGGTGAACAGGCCGAGGGTGAGGACGAACAGCGGCAGCGAGAGCAGCTTCACCACGGGCTTGACGATGAGGTTGACCAGGCCGAAGATCAGCGCGACCAGGATCAGGGAGAGCGCTTGACGGCCCGTGCTGCTGCCGTCGTCCAGCGTGATGCCCGAGACGAGCCAGATGGCGACGCCCAGGGCTGCCGCGTTGGCGAGGGTCTTGACTACGAAATTCGTCATGTGTCTGATCGTTGCAGAGATGGTCCCGGTGGAACATCAGCTGATCTGCGCATGCTCGCCGGGCGAGAGAGCACAAGGGGTACGAAGAAGATGAAGGCCTTCCGGCTGGACGAGCTCGAGGCCGAGCGGGCCGCCAACAAGGGTGCCTACCTGCAGTTCCTGCGCGAGCGGAACATGTCGGTCGGGCTGTACGCACTGGACGCAGGACAGAACGACCCCCAACAGCCCCACGGACAGGACGAGGTGTACTTCGTGGTGAGCGGCCGCGCCTCGATCACCGTCGGGGAGGAGACGACGATGGTCGCCAACGGAAGCGTGGTCTACGTGCCGGCCGGGGTGCCGCACAAGTTCCACCACATCACCGAGAACCTGAAGGTCATGGTCGTCTTCTCTCCGCCGGAAGGGTGAACGCCCCCTGGGCGCTGAGGGGCACTGAGGGTCCGCGGCCCCGTCCCCCTAGGGGGCGGATCAGGGGAGTACGGGGGCTCGCGGGCCCCCGCCGGAGGCCCCGGGCTCCTAGCATCGAGAGCAGGAGTTCACCGACAAGACGGACTAGGAAGAAGAGGTCGAGGACATGGAAGGCATCCGAGGGATATTCGAGGGCATGCCCTGGTGGGTCAAGTGGGTCGCCGTCCCGCTGCTGGTCCTGTTCGTCTTCGGTGGTGTGATCACCAGCGTCATCGGTGCGCTGATCGGCTTCCTCTTCAAGGCGCTGCTCCTCGTGGCCCTCGTCGGAGGCCTGATCTTCGTCGTCAGGAAGTTCAAGGGCACTGAGTCGAAGTCCTCCGCCGGGGAGTGGTAGAACTGGAGCAACCGGGGCACAGCGGGATTAACCCAGCTGAGGGAACGTGAACCGCCAAACCGCTCACAGCCCGGGAATCGGCGGATAGAGTGGCAATCTGTGCCGTTCCCTGGGCACCGAACGCCGGTAGTTCCGCTCTGACCTGCGGTTCTTTGGTACAGCCACCGAGCACGACCCCCAGGAGTCACGTCGCACGCGGGGGCGGCCCCCGCAAGGCGGGCCCCCCAAGGCTCGCCGCCACGCCTGGGGGTGAGCTTTGTCTTCGGTTCACAATGCCGGTGTGCCGACTCTGATCGGTTCGGTGCAGCGGGCACTGAGGCTGCTCGAAGCGGTGGGTTCCCATAGTGAGGGAGCCCCGGCGAAACAACTGGCGCGCGAGGCCGGGCTCCCGCTTCCCACCGCGTATCACCTGCTGCGCACCCTGACGCACGAGGGCTATCTGCGACGGGAGAGCGGAGTCTTCGTCCTGGGGGACGCCGCCGGCCGCCTCGCCGGTGGGGGACTTCAGCAGAAACGTCGCAGCATGATCCTCGACTCCCTCGCGCACTTTCGCGACGCGGTCGGGGCCCCCGTCTACTTCGCGGTCTACCGCGAGGGTGAAATCGAGGTCGTGGGTGTCTCGGACACCCCGGCGAACCCCGCGTGCGAGGAGTGGGCCGATTTCCGCGAGACCGGCCACGCGCACGCCATCGGGCAGTGCCTGCTGGGCCAGCTCGACGAGAAGACGCGCAAGGACTACTACGACCGGCACCCGGTCGAGGCCATCACCCAGTACACCGTGCGGGATCAAAGGGTTCTGGAGCAGCGGATCGGCTCCTTGGAGCGGATGCAGCCGGTGACCGAGCGGCAGGAATACGCCCTGGGCACGGTGTGCGCGGCCATCCCGATCACGGCCGGAGACACCGCGGCGACGATGGCGATTTCTCTTCCTCTGCACCACGAACAGCGATTGCTGTATGCGGTCGATCGGCTACGGAGTGAAGTAGGCGCGCTGTTGAGCACCCTCTCGTTCTCTATCAGTATCTGAAAACTCACTCCTTGTGATCTGCAAGCGCTTCCACCACTCTTGTCAAGAGGGCCTTGGGGGATCATTCCTGGCCACTTCCACTACAGCGGGGTAGGCAATGCGCGAGTCGGTACAGGCAGAGGTCATGATGAGCTTCCTCGTTTCCGAGGAGCTCTCGTTCCGGATTCCGGTGGAACTCCGGTACGACGCTCGTGACCCCTACGCGGTCCGCCTGACGTTCCACCTTCCCGGAGACGCACCCGTGACCTGGGCGTTCGGCCGGGAGCTCCTTCTCGACGGCATCAACAAGCCGTGCGGTGACGGAGATGTCCACATCGCCCCGACCGATCCGGAGGAGCTGTCCGATGTCCACATCCGGCTGCAGGTAGGCGCAGACCGGGCTCTGTTCCGCGCGAGCGCGGCGCCGCTCGTGGCGTTCCTCGACCGCACCGACCGGATCGTTCCGCTCGGCCAGGAGCGCAACCTCGGGGACTTCGAGGAGAACCTCGACGAGGCGCTCGAAAAGATCCTCGCGGAGTCGCAGCAGAACGAGCAGAACGCGGGCTGACCGAAGCCCGGCCGGACGCCCGCCGACCAGGGTGTGCCGGCAAGCAGCACCGCACCATCTGCGTCAACGCACCATCTGCGTCAATGCATCAACGCATCACTGCACCACCCGCACCACCCGCAGCACGGCTCAGCGTGCCGACGCGCTGAGTGCTCCACCCTGCCGTTCCACACGACCGGCCGTGTGCGCGAACCGATCCGTCGTGCCCGCCGGTCCCGCCCTTTTCAGTGCTTGCGCCGCCGACCCCGGCCGCCGCGGAGCGGCCCCGAGGCCGCTGTGGCCGCCGGGGATTCCGCGCGGTCGGCGGACACCACCAAGGCGGCCAGTGCTGTCGTCACGGGTACCGAGGCGACCAGTCCGATCGAGCCCACGAGGGTGCGTACGATCTCCTCCGCGACCAACTCGCTGTTGGCCACCGAACCCATGCTGCTGTTCGCGATCGAGAACAGGAGAAGGAGGGGCAACGCCGCGCCCGCGTACGCCAGTACCAGGGTGTTCACCACCGAGGCGATGTGGTCGCGCCCGATGCGGATGCCCGCCCGGTAGAGCCCGCGCGGGCCCATCGAGGGGTCTGCCTGGTGGAGTTCCCAGACCGCCGAGGTCTGCGTGACGGTCACGTCGTCGAGTACGCCGAGCGATCCGATGATGACACCCGCAAGCAGCAAACCGCTCATGTCGATGTTCGGGTAGAGCCCGTGGATCAGCCCGGTGTTGTCGTCCGTGTTGCCGCTGAGGAACGCCCAGTCGATGAACAGCGAACCCAGCAGGCCGATCAGCAGCAGCGAGATGATGGTGCCGAGGACCGCGACCGAGGTGCGGGCCGTCAGCCCGTGGCACATGTAGAGCGCGATCAGCATGATCGCGCTCGCTCCCACCACGGCCACGACCAGCGGATTCGACCCCTGCAGGATCGCCGGGAGGATGAACAGGGTCAGTACCGCGAAGCTGACGACGAGGGCGATGAGCGCGAACAGCCCGCGCATCCGTCCGACGAGGACCACCGCGACGGCGAAGATGCCGGCGAGCAGGGCCATCGGCAGCTTGCGGTTCACGTCGATCACGGAGTACTGGAGGTCCCGGGGCGCGTCCGGGGCGTAGGCCACCACCACGCCCTGGCCGTCCGTCAACTGCCGTGGTGCGCCGGGCTGGAGGATCTCGAAGAACTCGCGGCCCTTGTCGGGGCCGCTGCCGACCCTGATGGTGGCCTTCTTGCACTCGCCGGTCTGCGAGGCGAGGGCCTCGCGCCCCTCGGGCGTGGAGGTGTCGCCGGTGGCGGGGACCTGTGCGGCGTTCACGGATTTGCAGTCGACCTGCTGGAGCGCGACGACCGTTCCCTGCTGGGTCTGCCGGTCGAAGCCGACTCCGGTGCGCGCGTGGTCCGGTGCGCCACCGGGCCAGAGCACCGCCATGCCGATCACGACGGCGGCGGCGAAGGGGATCAGGACGGCCGCGATCACCTTGCGCAGGTGCTTCGAGACGGGGGCGGCCGGGCCATGACTGTGGGTGTGGCCGTGGGAGTGTCCGGGAGAGCGGTCGCGCGAGTGGTCGGAGTGACCGGGGTCGGCGTGCGTGTGGCCCGCGTGGCCGGCGGGATCCGTGGGGTCGGTGGGGGGCTGCGGCGAGGACGTCACTGGCTGATCATCGCAACAGATGAGGGGGGCCCACTGTTCAGCACGCCACACATGACGCTAGCGTGGGGGCTACTTTGCACAACGCGGGAGCTCGGAGCACCGGGCTGAGAGGGCGCTGATCACCGTTCGCATTCGGATATGCGTACGGGAGGAGGCTGCGTCGACCGCCGAACCTGTTACCGGGTAATGCCGGCGTAGGGAGATTAGGTCTCATGACCATTCAGGACGCACGCACGCCTGCCGTCAGCCAGGACGCCGACGGCCAGACCGAGCGCCAGCCCGGCTGGCACAAGGGATACGTGGCGGGCTCCCGCCCCGACATCCGGGTGCCGGTTCGTCAGGTCCACCTCACCAACGGCAAGGACGTGACGCTCTACGACACGTCCGGTCCGTACACCGACCCGCAGATCGAGACCGACGTGCGCCGGGGCCTGCCGCCGCTGCGCGAGCACTGGATCATCAGCCGCGGTGACACCGAGGAGTACGCGGGCCGCCCCGCGCGCCCCGAGGACGACGGCATCAAGCACACCTCGCCGCGCGGTGGCCTCAAGAACCTCGACGCGGTCTTCCCGGGCCGTCCGCGCCAGCCCCGCCGCGGCCGCGGCGGCGCCGCGGTCACGCAGCTCGCGTACGCCCGCCGGGGCGAGATCACCCCGGAGATGGAGTACGTCGCGATCCGCGAGAACGTCTCCCCCGAGGTCGTCCGCGAGGAGATCGCCGCAGGTCGCGCGGTAATGCCGGTCAACGTGAACCACCCCGAGATCGAGCCGATGATCATCGGCAAGCGGTTCCTGGTGAAGGTCAACGCCAACATCGGCAACTCCGCGGTCACCTCCTCGATCGAGGAGGAGGTGGACAAGATGACCTGGGCGACCAAGTGGGGCGCCGACACGGTCATGGACCTCTCGACCGGCCGCAACATCCACACCACCCGCGAGTGGGTGCTGCGCAACTCCCCCGTGCCGATCGGCACCGTGCCGCTGTACCAGGCGCTGGAGAAGGTCGACGGCCGCGCCGAGGACCTGACCTGGGAGATCTACAAGGACACGGTCATCGAGCAGGCCGAGCAGGGCGTCGACTACATGACGGTCCACGCCGGCGTGCTGCTGTCGTACGTGCCGCTGACCGCCCGCCGCAAGACCGGCATCGTCTCGCGCGGCGGCTCGATCATGGCCGCCTGGTGCCTGGCGCACCACAAGGAGAACTTCCTCTACACGAACTTCGAGGAGCTCTGCGAGATCCTCGCGACGTACGACGTCACGTACTCGCTGGGTGACGGCCTGCGCCCCGGCTCCATCGCGGACGCGAACGACGCGGCGCAGTTCGCGGAGCTCAAGACGCTGGGCGAGCTGAACACGATCGCCAAGCGCCACAACGTGCAGACGATGATCGAGGGCCCCGGGCACGTCCCGATGCACAAGATCAAGGAGAACATCGACCTCCAGCAGGAGATCTGCGAAGAGGCGCCGTTCTACACGCTCGGCCCGCTGACCACGGACGTCGCGCCCGCGTACGACCACATCACCTCGGGCATCGGCGCCGCGATGATCGCCTGGTGGGGCACCGCGATGCTCTGCTACGTCACGCCCAAAGAGCACCTGGGCCTGCCGAACCGCGACGACGTGAAGACCGGTGTCATCACGTACAAGATCGCGGCCCACGCGGCGGACCTGGCCAAGGGCCACCCGGGCGCCCAGGAATGGGACGACGCCCTGTCGGACGCGCGGTTCGAGTTCCGCTGGGAGGACCAGTTCAACCTGGCCCTCGACCCGGACACGGCCCGTGAGTTCCACGACGAGACCCTCCCGGCCGAGCCGGCCAAGACCGCGCACTTCTGCTCCATGTGCGGTCCGAAGTTCTGCTCGATGAAGATCTCCCAGGACATCCGCCGCCAGCACGGCGGTGACCTGGGCGCCGAGGAGATCGAGGCGGGCATGGCGGAGAAGTCCGCCGAGTTCGCGGCCGCGGGCAACCGCGTGTACCTGCCGCTGGCCGACTGACCCTCGTCCGGACGCACGGACGGCCCGCGACACCGAGGGGGGAGTCGCGGGCCGCCGTGGGGTACGTCGTGTCCGCCCGGTGCGGGGCGGACGGTCAGGCGAAGGTCCGGGAGCCCACGCCCAGCTTGCGTCGCGCGAACTCGAGGTTCGCGAGGACCCGGTCCTGCTGGTCGTCGGGCAGCTTGCCGTCCTGGAGCAGGAGTTCGCAGCAGTCCAAGGACTCCTGGTACTCCCCCGCCCAGTAGGCGGCCACCGCCAGTTCGTCGAGTGCGCGCCAGTCGTGCCAGGCGAATTCGACGAAGAGGATGTCGTCCGGGCGCGGCACCCTGACCGCCTGCCGGGCGAACAGGTAGGCGAGGGACCAGCGGTTTTCGAGGCGGCAGAGGCGGGCGAGGTCGCCGAGTGCCTCGACGCGTGAGGGACGGCTCTCGTGCGCGCGGAGGTAGCGGTCCATCACCTCGGCCGACGGCCTGTCGAGGGTGACCGCGAGCCGCGCGGCGTAGAGCCGCGCGCAGTACGTTTCCTCGGCCCAGCCGCCCATGGAGACCCGGTGGTCGTAGGCGTCGAGGGACTTCTCCGGCTCGCCGGCGTCGCGCCAGCTCTGGGCCAGGTAGAACGCGTAACGGGTGTTGTCGGGCTCCTTCGCGAGACCTTCGGTGAGTACGCCCGCATCACGCAGGTACTTCGCCCGCTGACCCTCTTCCCGGAGCCGGGCGCCACCGCCGACGGAGAGGATGTTGAAGCCCTCGATCACGTCGCGGCCGTACTCGGTGCCGCAGTCGATGTACTCGTGGAGCACGCCCACGTACCGCCAGGGCAGCCGGGTGGAGACCAGCGCCGGCCGCCAGTGGACGATCGGACCGTCGTGCAGCGCGACCTGGTACGCGTCGCCGGTCAGGTCCGGCATGCGGAAACCGGGCCGGATCTGCATCTCGTCGTCGCCGTCGATGAACAGCAGGTAGTCGGCGCTGGAGCGCGCCAGTTCGATCGCCTCGGTGCGGCTGCCGTCGAAGCCCTTCCAGGGCCGTTCGTGGAGCGTGCCGGGCAGGTCGGCGAAGCAGTCCCGGATGACGTCCTGGGTGCCGTCGGTGGACCCCGTGTCGACGATCACCCAGGTGTCGATCAGGGGGCGCACCGACTCCAGGCACTTCCGGATCGTCGGCGCCTCGTTCTTGACGATCATGTTCAGACAGATGGTCGGCCTCACCGCAGCACCCTCTCGTCGGACGGATCGCGGGCGACGTTAGGGAGTGCGGCCGTCGATGGGTCGGCGGCACGCCGGTGGCGCTACCTCCCGATGGGCGGCGGCGCAGCCGTTCGGGGGCGTCCGATAAGCCGTTCTGCTGATAAACATCCCGGCCATCTCAAGATCCGGGCGGCTCCGTCCGTAAGCCCCAAGGACGTCCGAACCCGCAGCCCGGGAGCCACCTGTTCCGGCTCGTTCCGTTCCGAAGGAGCGCTGCAGATGAGTCGTGAGCACCGGAGCAAGCTTCAGCTTGGTCCCGTCCCCCGCAACCGTGCCTGGATCGCGGGAGGTGAGGACTGCGAGCGGTACGACGGGCCGCCGCAGGACAGGTACCGGGGTGACGGGAACGACGGCGGCGACGAGGAGTGGGGCCACGAGGACGGACGCGACCACCCCGACGGGCACGATCACGGGTGCCCGCCCGTAGGCCCGACGGGGCCGACCGGTGCGACGGGTGCGACGGGTGCGACGGGTGCGACGGGTGCGACGGGTGCGGCCGGTGCTGATGGTGCGACGGGTCCGACCGGTTTGACCGGCCCCACGGGTGCCGATGGCGCGACGGGCGCGACCGGTGCCGCGGGCGCTGATGGCGCGACGGGCCCGACGGGTGCGACCGGCCCCACGGGTGCTGACGGTGCGACGGGCGCCACGGGTGTTGATGGTGCGACCGGTGCCACGGGTCCGACCGGTGCCACGGGTGCTGACGGTGCGACGGGTGTTGATGGCGCGACCGGCCCCACGGGTGCGACAGGTGCGACGGGCACCACGGGTGCGACAGGTGCGACAGGTGCGACGGGCACCACGGGTGCGACAGGTGCGACAGGTGCGACGGGCGCCACCGGCCCGTGTAGCGACATCGACGCCTACGCGCCCTCGAACACCGAGGACTTCCAAGCCGTGCTCACGGGCGGAAAGACGTACGTGGGCAAAGCCGCCACCGTGGGCGGGTCGATCGCCTGGCAAGACCTCACCAACACGGTCGCGACCATGACCGACCCCGCGAACCTCGGCTACCCGGCGCAGGTCTGCGGCGTCGCGATCGAGGCCGGGGGCAATGACGCGTACGTCAAGGTGGTGACTGCCATCGGGACCGTGTGGCAGACGCACGGTGACATCAATGGCGGCAACTTCGTCTGGAACAAGGAATGGTTCCAGCAGACGACGCACACCCCGGCCGTGCTCGTCAGAGGCGCGTTCAAGGGTGACCTCCAGGCGCAAGGCACCCCGAACAAGATCCCGCCGGGCCTCAAGGCCGAGTCCGCCCGCGCGGCCAAGCCGCGCAAGTGATCCGGTGTGCCTGACCTGAGGTAGTGCACGCGCAGTACCGACGCGGCCCGGAGTGCCGCCGGACTTCGGTCCGGCCGGCGCTCCGGGCCGCCGTACGTCCCGTAGTCGCACGAGGCTTCGCCGGGGGGCTTGTGCTGGAGTGCGCTCCAGCTCCTACAGTCCGGACGCATGAGCATGCGATACCGAATTCTGGGTGGGACCGGCATCGAGGTCAGCACGCACTGCCTCGGCACGATGATGTTCGGTGCGGTGGGCAATCCGGATCACGAGGAGTGCGCGCGGATCATCCATGCCGCGCTCGACCACGGGATCAACTTCGTGGACACCGCGGACATGTACTCCGCCGGGGAGTCCGAGCAGATCGTGGGCAAGGCCCTGAAGGGCCGGCGGGACGACGTCGTGCTCGCGACCAAGGTGCACTTCCAGATGGGCGAGGGCCGCAACCGTAGCGGGAACTCCCGGCGCTGGATCGTGCGTGCCGTCGAGGACAGCCTGCGCCGACTGGACACGGACTGGATCGACCTCTACCAAGTGCACCGGCCGGATCAGGGGACGGATGTCGAGGAGACCCTGTCCGTCCTCGGTGATCTGGTCCGGGCCGGCAAGATACGCGCCTTCGGCTGCTCCACCTTCCCGGCCGAGGAGATCGTCGAGGCGCACCACGTCGCCGAACGGCGGGCTCTGCCGAGGTTCCGGACCGAGCAGCCGCCGTACTCGATCCTCGCGCGCGGGATCGAGAGCAGTGTGCTGCCGGTGGCCCGGAGGTACGGGATGGGCGTCCTGACCTGGAGCCCGCTCGCGTCGGGGTTCCTGAGCGGGAAGTACCGGCTCGGCAGCGCCGTCGACATGACCTCGGGGCATGCGGCGCTGACTCCGGCCCGCTTCGATCCGGCGGTGCCGGGCAACATCGCGAAGCTGGAGGCTGTGGAGCAGCTGGTGGACCTCGCCGACTCCATCGGCTGCACGCTGCCCGAGCTGGCGGTGGCCTTCCCGCTGGCGCATCCCGCCGTCACCTCGGTGATCACCGGGCCGCGGACCATGGAGCAGCTGGAAGCACTGGTGAAGGGCGCCGGCCTGGTCCTCGACTATGCGACCCTCGACCGGATCGACGAGATCGTGGAACCGGGCCGGAACCTGTACCACCCGGACGGCGCTTGGCACTCCCCGGCGCTGGCGGATGTCACCCAGCGCAGGCGGTCGCCGGGAGACCGGTCCGCCGGTTGATCGGGCGGACGCTCCGATGTTTCACGTGAAACAGCGACGGATGTTTCACGTGAAACGTGACGCAGACGCAGACACAGACGCGAGCGGCCGTGCGGTGGGCCGCCAAGTGGCTGTGTGGACTGATCCGTTCCGCTGACGGATGGGCGCGCCGGTCGGACGCGCGGGGTCCGGGTCTTCAGGATGGCCCGCGGAGACCGGCCTTGTGTCCTGGCTTCGCAGATCGATTCGATCCGGTGTGTGCGAGAAGCGGTACATGAGTTCTGAGAACAAGGCCCGTGCCTACCTGGGGCCGTTGCCCCGACGAGCCGGCTGGCTGACGGGAGGCACGCTCGCCTCGGTGGCGCTGGTGCTGGCGGGCCTGACGACTCCGGCGGTCGCGCTGGCCGAGGCGTCGGGCGGTCCGGACCGCTGCAAGGCCCAGCGCCACAGAGCGGGTGCGCCGGCGGCGGCTCACGGCGACGACTGCAAGGTGGGCCCGCAGGGCCCCCGCGGGCCCAAGGGGCAGAAGGGCGCGACGGGGCCCACCGGACCCAGGGGTGCCACCGGAGCGACGGGTCCGACCGGGCCGCGCGGCTACCAGGGTGCGACGGGCGCCACCGGCCCCACGGGCGCCACCGGCCCCACGGGCGCCACCGGCCCCACGGGCGCCACGGGCGCCACCGGCCCCACGGGCGCCACCGGCCCCACGGGCGCCACCGGACCCACGGGCGCCACCGGACCCACCGGTTCGACCGGCGCCTCGGGTACCAACGGGGCGACGGGCGCGACCGGCCCCACCGGTGCGACGGGTGCCACCGGCGCGCCGGGTGCCACCGGTGCGACGGGTGCGACCGGTGCGACAGGCCCCACCGGTCCGTGCAGTGACTTGGACAGCTTCGCGCCGTCGAACAACGAGGACTTCCACGCCGTGCTCAGCAACGGTCACACCTTCGCGGGTCGGGCGACCACCGTGGGTGGGGCCCCCACCTGGATCGACGTCTCGGGCCTTCCGGGCTATCCCAACAGCGAAGAGACCGGGTTCGCCTGCGCCGTCTCCGTCCATGGACAGGCCACTGCCGCCTACATCAAGGTGCTGACGACCACCGGCCGGGTGTTCCAGCTCCACATCGCGGTCACCGGGCAGACCTTCATCCCGGACGCCGCCGGCTGGCAGGAGCAGACGCCGTCGCCCACCCCCGTCGTCCGTGCCAAGGGCATCTCCAAGGAAGAGACCGAATGGAAGGGCGACCTGGCCTACTCCGGCTCGCCGAACGCCCTGTAGCCCTCACTCCGGCTCGGTCTCCGGGCCGCCGAAGTCCGGACTGGTGAAGTCCGGAGACGAGTAGCCGGGACGGGGCCCCTCCGCAGGGGCTCCCGGGCTGGTGAAATCGGGCCGGGTGTATCCCAGGTTGGGGATGCGCCCGGCTCCCGGCTTTCGGGGGGCCGGGAAGCCGGCACCCGCGCTGGGATCGGCCAGCGCGTCCCGGAGGAACGGCACGATGCCCCGCTCCAGCAGGGCGTTGCGCCAGGCTTCCCGGGCTCGCGCCACCTCGTCGGGTACCGCCTCGGTCTCGTCCGCCGCCACCTCGGTGGAGCTGTTGCGGACGGCCGTCACGAGCAGCCCGATCACGGCGAAGAGCAGTGCGGCCGCGGTGAGCCCGCCGAACAGCCAGCCCGCCGTCAGCATCGTGTCGGCGAAGGCCGGTTCGGGTTCGATCATCTTCAGGATGTAGCCCACCAGCAGGAAGATCAGCATGGCGGTGCCGGCCAGGACCGGCGCGAGGACCGCGACCACGGCGCTGACGCCCGCGCCGCCGTCCTGCCCGTCGCCCTCCTCCCCCGTGGTTCCGGGGGTGGACAGGATCTCGTCCTGCCGCTCTTTGCGGACCTTCACGTAGTGGTCGTACTCGGCTGCGGCCGCAGCCGTCAGCAGCCCGGTGGCCCCCATGGCCATGGTGCGCAGCTGTTCGGCGTTCAGCCGTTCGCCGAGGGCGGCGAGCTCGGGCCTGGCGTTCGCGGTGCGCAGCGCCTCGTCGAGGAGCCGATCGAACTCCGGTCGGTCTTCGGTGAGCAGGTGCGGAGCGCTGGTCATGTGCATCCCCCGATGCTCCGTAGGGACCGGTATGCCCGCGTAGAACGGGGCGCCGGCACAAACGGAGGAGAGCCTGCTACGGATAGAGCGATGGTAGAGCGCCCACGCCGTACGTCGACAGGGGCTTTCCGGAAATACCCAGCTCCGGGAAGCCTCAGTCGTTCAGCGGGAGTTGCACGACGAGCAGTTTGCCCGCCATCGTCACTCCGCCGTCCATCGCGATGGCCAGGCCGTCGGCGTAGACGTGCGGGCCGACGACGGCCTCGGGGCCGTGCGCGCCGTCACCGTCCTCGGTGCCCACCTCGCCCAGCAGGTACGGGATGGGGCTGTGGCCGTGCACCACGCGGCTGCCGCCGTAGGTGCCGATGAGCTCGCGTACGGCCTGGGGGCCGGTCCCCTCGTCGCGGAAGGCGAAGCGCTTGGTGAACTTGCGGAACAGGTCCCAGGTGATGTCGGCGTCGTTGCGGTTGAGCAGCTCGTGGATGGTGTCGTTGACGTCCTCGACGGAGTCGCCGTAGTCGAGGTAGGCGGTGGTGTCCGAGTGGAGGAGCAGGTGGTCCTCCACCAGGACGGCCGCGTCGAGCCGGGACATCCACTGGAGGTGGACGTCCTGGAGCCGGTCCATGTCGGTGCGCTGGCCGCCGTTGAGGAGCCAGGCGGCCTGGAAGGTGGCGGTGCCGGCGCCGGAGACGACGGGGGTGTCCCCGAACCGCTTGGCGCCGATGAGCAGCAGCTCGTGGTTGCCCATGAGGGCCTTGCAGTAGCCGCCCGCGGCGGCGGCTTCGGCGGAGAGCCGCATGACGAGGTCGATGACCCCGATGCCGTCGGGGCCGCGGTCGGTGAAGTCGCCGAGGAACCAGAGCCGGGCGTTGCCGGCGGACCAGTTGCGGTCGGCGTCGATGAGCCCCTGGAACTGCAGTTCGGCGACGAGTTCGTCGATGTAGCCGTGCACGTCGCCGACTACGTAGAGCGGGCCGGGGCCCTCGCCGGGGGTCTCCTGGGGGACGTACTGGACCTGGACGGTGTCGCCGGGCCCGCCGGGGGCGCCGCGCCCGATGACGGGGAGGTCGCGCTGGGTCGGCGTGTACCCCTCGGGGTCGCTCTCCTCGGAGACGTGGCCCATCGGGCGGCCGGCGGGCTCACCGAGGGCGCCTGCGGCATCGTACGGGGCCTCGTACGGCGCCTCGTACGGGGCTTCGTGGCCGTATCCGTGCTGCGCGGGGACGGGAGCCGGGCCCGCGTCGTAGTACGCGGGGTACTTGCCGTAGACGGGGGCGTCCACCCCGAGCCCCGTGGAGCCGACCGCTGCGGCTGCTACGGATCCCGGGAGAGCGGTATGCGAGGCGGGTTCGGCGACCGGCAACCGGAAGTCCCGCTCGGTGTCCGTCCGCACCGCGGGTCCCTGACCGGCCCCCTGAGTCATCGACCCCTCCACCACCGTCGCGCTGCCGTACACCTGCGGACCCGCCCGCCTCCGGGGCGGAGGATCCGTGATGTCGTGCGCCCATCATAGGAATGCAGCTCGCGCTCTGTGACGCACCAGGGGTGGTGAATCCTGGCCGGAGCTGGCTCTTCATGCCGGTTTCTCCCGATATGCGTGTTGCTGAAATCCTAGGCGGGGCCGGCGGCCCCGCCGTTGGGCCGGCGTGGTGGTCAGTCCTGTGCCGGGGATCGGGGCGGGCTGACGGTCGTACGGGGCTGCCTGCGCTGGGACGAGGTACGGATGATCAGCTCGGTCGGGATGACCTGTTCGACGGGTCCGCCCGTGTCCACGCCCTCGATGGCGTCGATGAGCAGCTGGACGACGGCGGTGCCGATGCGGCGCGGTTTGAGGGACAGGGTGGTGATGGGCGGCTCGGTGTTGGCGTACACGGTGGATTCGCTGCAGCACACGAGCAGCAGATCCTCGGGAACGCGCAGGCCGTAGCGCCGGGCGGCGGCGAGCAGGTCGGTGCCGTTGGGGTCGAACAGGCCGTAGACGGCGTCGGGCCGGTCGGGCCGGGCGAGCAGCCGGTCGGCGGCGACGGCGCCGGCGCACGGATCGTGGGCGGGGTAGGACTCGTAGACGGGGTCCTGGCCCACGCGCTCGCACCAGCGCAGGTAGGCCGTGGTGGAGAGCCGGGTGTAGGTGTCGGTGGTGGTGCCGGTCAGGAGCCCGATGCGGCGGGCTCCGGCGGCGGCGAGGTGGTCGAGGAGCCCCAGGACGGCGGCCTCGTGGTCGTTGTCGACCCAGGCGGTGACGGGGAGTGAGCCGGCGGGGCGTCCGTCGGAGACGACGGGCAGACCCTGGCGGACCAGTTCGGTGACGACGGGATCGTGGTCGGAGGGGTCGATGACGACGGTGCCGTCGAGGGCCACGTTGGACCAGACGTCGTGTCGGGAGGTGGCGGGGAGGATGACGAGGGCGTAGCCGCGAGCGAGCGCGGCGGAGGTGGCGGCCCTGGCCATTTCGGCGAAGTACGCGAATTCGGTGAAGGTGAAAGGTTCATCCCCGTACGTCGTCACGGTCAGGCCGATGAGGCCCGACTTGCCGGTACGGAGGGTGCGGGCCGCCGCGGAAGGGCGGTAGCCCAGCCGGTCTGCGACCTCGCGGACGTGGCGGCGGGTGGCGTCCGGCAGCCGTCCCTTCCCGTTGAGGGCGTCGGAGACGGTCGTGATCGAGACGCCCGCCGCGGCGGCCACGTCCCTGATGCCCGCCCGGCCTTGTCGGCCGGCGGCCCGCCGGGTGGTCTCGGTCCGGCTCACCTGATGCTTCCCTGCTGCTGTCATGGCGAGCCGATAGTAGGGCTCGGTGGGCAGGGCGGTCCGGATGCATATGCACGCGTTGACAGGCACGATTCTGCACGGTTCGCCACCCCTAATGACCTTGGAAATAAAGGCATTTGGTCGCGAAGGGTGTCTGGTGCCCTTGCCGACGGGACCGTGCATGCCAAAACGGAGCCCTCTCGCGCTCTGCTCAACTCACCTGTACGAGGGACGCGCGCCACGGCGCAGGCCACCGGCGCACGCATATATGCGTGCGCTCTCCCGCATTCCAGGCGCCCGCCGTTCTCGGATGGGCGGAATCCTCATAAGGTGAGGAGTAATGAGTCGACGGCGACGTCGTACGGGACGGTCGAGGAGGACCTGCGGTGAGCGAGAAGAGCCCGAAGCTGCGCGCCGAGCTGGACGGCATCCCCACCTACAAGCCCGGAAAGCCCGCGGCAGCGGGCGGCCCGGTCGCGTTCAAGCTGTCCTCGAATGAGAACCCGTACCCGCCCCTGCCTGGGGTGCTGGAGAGCGCGGTCGCCGCGGCGGGCCACTTCAACCGGTACCCGGACATGGCGTGCACGGGTCTGGTGAACGAGCTCGCCGAGCGGTTCGGGGTTCCCGTAGAGCACATCGCCACCGGCACCGGCTCGGTCGGGGTCGCCCAGTCGCTGATCCAGTCGACGGCGGGCCCGGGCGACGAGGTCATCTACGCCTGGCGGTCTTTCGAGGCTTATCCGATCATCGTTCAGATCTCGGGCGCGACGTCGGTCCAGGTCCCCCTGGGCGAGGGCGACGTGCACGACCTGGACGCGATGTTCGAGGCGATCACGGAGCGGACCCGCCTGATTTTCGTCTGCAACCCCAACAACCCCACCGGCACCGCCGTGCGCCGTGCCGAGCTGGAGCGCTTCCTGGACCGGGTGCCCTCCGACATCCTCGTCGTCCTCGACGAGGCCTACAAGGAGTTCGTCCGCGACGTCGAGGTCCCGGACGGCATCGAGCTCTACCGCAGCCGCCCCAACGTCGCCGTGCTGCGCACGTTCTCCAAGGCGTACGGCCTCGCCGGCCTGCGCGTCGGCTTCGCGGTGGCGCACGAGCCGGTGGCAGCGGCGCTGCGCAAGACCGCGGTGCCCTTCGGTGTCAGTCAGCTCGCCCAGGACGCGGCGGTCGCCTCGCTGCGGGCCGAGGACGAGCTGATGGGCCGGGTCGGGTCGCTGGTGAGCGAGCGCGCCCGGGTCTACGGGACGCTGCTGGCCCAGGGCTGGACCGTGGTGCCCGAGACGCAGGCCAACTTCGTGTGGATGCGGCTCGGGGAGCGGACCGCCGACTTCGCGGCGGCCTGCGAGAAGGCCGGCGTGGTGGTCCGGCCCTTCGCGGGCGAGGGCCTGCGGGTCACGATCGGCGAGCCCGAGGCGAACGACCTCTTCCTGCACACGGCGGAGGCGTTCTTCAAGGAGCTCTAGAGCTCCGGGGAGCTGGTCCGGCCTACCGGTCGGCCGGCCGTGGTGTGGTCGGCCGGTAGGCCGGCCGAGGTCAGGCCAGTTCCACGCGGATGGGGTCGCCGTCGCGGACGGTGGCCAGCAGGCGGGGGTCTCCGTCGAACGAGCCGAGGACGTTGCACGGGCTCGCCAGGCGGCTCTCGCCCCCGCGGGAGATCGGGGTGGGGCCGTAGGGCAGCGCGAGCGCGTCGCCCTCGGTCCAGAACGCGACCGTGCCGGGCTCGACGACCTGCTGGGCGTCGTGCTCCAGAGCCACGGAGATGCCGGTGTCGAAGTAGACCTCCTCGCCCCAGGTGTTGGCGGAAGCCGAAATGGGGAGCGCGTCGGCCAGTGCCTTGGCGGTCGGGGTCTCGTCGAGCGTCGCGGTGAGCTGGCCGGCGGGCCAGAGGAATCGAATCTTCATGCGTTGCATTCAACAATCTGTTGAATCTATTTGCTAGGGGGGACCCCCCTGAAAGATGCCGACAGCGGTACGACATAATGCTTGTGAATGTGAACGCGTTCACAAGCGTGTCCTGCTTCCTCCCGGATTGAGTGGGATACAAGAGGCAAACTGCGGCTGTGACCACGGCGAAACGAAGGAGACGACGACGTGGACCTAGCTTTGGCGCCAGAGACCCTGGCGCGATGGCAGTTCGGTATTACCACCGTCTATCACTTCCTCTTCGTTCCCTTGACGATCTCTCTGGCCGCGCTCGTCGCGATCTTGCAGACCGCCTGGGTGCGTTCGGAAAACGAGAAGTACCTCAAGGCCACCAAGTTCTGGGGCAAGCTCTTCCTGATCAACATCGCGATGGGTGTCGTCACGGGCATCGTCCAGGAGTTCCAGTTCGGCATGAACTGGTCCGACTACTCGCGGTTCGTCGGTGACATCTTCGGAGCTCCGCTGGCCTTCGAGGCGCTCATCGCGTTCTTCTTCGAATCCACCTTCATCGGCCTGTGGATCTTCGGCTGGGACAAGCTGCCGAAGAAGATCCACCTGGCCTGCATCTGGATGGTCTCCATCGGCACCATCCTGTCCGCGTACTTCATCCTCGCGGCGAACTCCTGGATGCAGCACCCGGTCGGCTACCGGATGAATCCCGAGCGCGGCCGGGCCGAGCTCACGGACTTCTGGCTGGTGCTCACGCAGAACACCGCGCTGACCCAGTTCTTCCACACTATGACGGCGGCCTTCCTGGTCGGCGGCGCGTTCATGGTCGGCATCGCCGCCTTCCACCTCGCCCGCAAGAAGCACATCCCCGTCATGCGGACCTCGCTGCGACTCGGCCTGGTCGTCATGATCATCGCCGGTCTGGGCACCGCCATCAGCGGAGACCTCCTCGGCAAGGTCATGTTCAAGCAGCAGCCGATGAAGATGGCCGCGGCCGAGGCGCTCTGGGACGGCGAGGCGCCGGCGCCCTTCTCCGTCTTCGCCTACGGCGACGTGGAAAAGGGTCACAACACGGTCGCCATAGAGATCCCGGGCCTGCTGTCCTTCCTGGCCAACGACGACTTCAGCTCCTTCGTCCCGGGCATCAACGACGTCAACAAGTCCGAGCAGGAGAAGTTCGGGCCCGGCGACTACCGGCCCAACATCCCCGTCGCCTACTGGGGCTTCCGCTGGATGATCGGCTTCGGCATGGCCTCGCTCGGCGTGGGCATCCTGGGGCTCTGGCTGACCCGCAAGAAGTTCATGCTGCCGCCGGGGCTGCGCACCGGTGAGGAAGAGGTCCCGCACCTGGTCCTCTTCAAGAAGGCGCTGAGCCCCAAGTTCACCAACTGGTACTGGATCATCGCGCTCTGGACCATGGGCTTCCCGCTGATCGCCAACTCCTGGGGCTGGATCTTCACCGAGATGGGCCGCCAGCCCTGGGTGGTCTACGGGGTCCTGCGCACCAGGGACGCGGTCTCGCCGAACGTCTCCCAGGGTGAGGTGCTCACCTCGATGATCGGCTTCACGACGCTCTACGCCGTGCTCGCCGTGATCGAGGTCAAGCTCCTCCTGAAGTACGTCAAGGCCGGCCCGCCCGAGCTCACGGAGGCCGACCTCAACCCGCCGACCAAGATCGGCGGAGACGACAAGAACCCCGACCGGCCGATGGCCTTCTCGTACTGAGGCTGAGGAGACCACACCATGCAACTCCACGACGTCTGGTTCGTGCTCATCGCCGTTCTGTGGATCGGCTACTTCTTCCTCGAGGGCTTCGACTTCGGAGTCGGCGTCCTGACCAAGCTGCTGGCCCGCAACCGCACGGAGAAGCGGGTCCTGATCAACACGATCGGGCCCGTGTGGGACGGCAACGAGGTCTGGCTGCTCACGGCCGGCGGTGCGACCTTCGCCGCCTTCCCCGAGTGGTACGCCACCCTCTTCTCCGGCTTCTACCTGCCGCTCCTGATCATCCTGATCTGCCTCATCATCCGCGGGGTCGCCTTCGAGTACCGGCACAAGCGGCCCGAGGACAAGTGGCAGACCAACTGGGAACACGCGATCTTCTGGACCTCGCTGATCCCCGCGTTCCTGTGGGGCGTGGCCTTCGCCAACATCGTGCGCGGAGTGAAGATCGACCAGGACATGGAGTACGTCGGAAACTTCTTCGACCTGCTCAACGTCTACTCGATCCTCGGCGGCCTGGTCACCCTGACCCTGTTCACCTTCCACGGCGCGGTGTTCACCTCGCTCAAGACGGTCGGTGACATCCGCGACCGGTCGCGCGCGCTGGCCACCCGGCTCGGTGTGGTGACCGCCGTCCTGGCGCTCGTCTTCCTGATCTGGACCCAGGTCTCGCGCGGTGACGGCTGGAGCCTGATCGCCATGATCGTGGCGGTACTGGCCCTGGTCGGGGCCCTCGGCTTCAACTTCGCGGGCCGGGAGGGCTGGTCGTTCGGCCTGTCGGGGGTCACCATCGCGGCGGCCGTCGCGATGCTCTTCCTGACGCTGTTCCCGAACGTCATGCCGTCCTCGCTGAACGACGCCTGGAACCTCACGGTCACCAACGCCTCGTCCAGCGCGTACACCCTGAAGATCATGACCTGGTGCGCGGCGGTGGCGACCCCGCTCGTCCTGCTCTACCAGGGGTGGACGTACTGGGTGTTCCGCAAGCGCATCGGCACGCAGCACATCGTCGACGCGCACTGAGCCGACTCCGTCGCCTCGCTCCGTCCGCTCCTGCCTGGGGGATGTTTCACGTGAAACCGATCGACCCGCGCCTGCTCCGGTACGCCCGGTCCACCCGCCTCTTCCTCGGAGCGGTGGTGGCCCTGGGGCTCGCCGGGGCGGGGCTGGTCGTCGGCCAGGCCATGCTGATCGCCGAGATCGTGGTCGGTGCCTTCGAGGACGGACTGGACGGCGGAGCCCTGCGGACGCCCCTGCTGCTGCTCGCGGCGGTGGCGCTCGGCCGGGGCCTGGTCGCCTGGCTGACCGAGCTGGCCGCGCACCGGGCGAGCGCCGCGGTCAAGTCGGAACTGCGCGGCCGGCTGCTGGATCGTGCGACGGACCTCGGCCCCGGCTGGCTGAGCGGCCAGCGGACGGGCTCCCTGGTGGCCCTGGCCACCCGGGGGGTCGACGCGCTCGACGACTACTTCTCCCGGTACCTGCCCCAGTTGGGGCTCGCGATCGTCGTCCCCGTGGCGGTGCTCGCGCGGATCGTCACCGAGGACTGGGTGTCGGCGGCGATCATCGTGGTCACGCTCCCGCTGATCCCCCTGTTCATGATCCTGATCGGCATGGCCACCCAGTCCCGGATGGACCGCCAGTGGCGGTTGCTGTCCCGGCTCTCGGGACACTTCCTGGACGTGGTGGCCGGTCTGCCGACCCTCAAGGTCTTCGGCCGCGCGAAGGCGCAGGCGGAGTCCATCCGCAAGATCACCGATGACTACCGGCAGGCCACGATGCGTACGCTGCGCATCGCGTTCCTGTCCTCGTTCGCACTCGAACTGCTGGCGACCCTGTCGGTGGCGCTGGTCGCCGTGACCATCGGCATGCGGCTCGTCCACGGGGAACTGGACCTCTACACCGGACTGGTCATCCTGATCCTGGCACCCGAGGCGTACCTGCCCTTGCGTCAGGTCGGCGCGCAGTACCACGCGGCGGCGGAGGGGCTGGCCGCCGCCGAAGAGATCTTCGAGGTGCTGGAGACCCCGGTCGCCGCATCGCGGGGGACGGCCGCCGTTGCTGCCTCGGAGCTGCGGATCGAGTTCGACGGCGTGGCTGTCCGGTACGAGGGCCGGGGCGAGGACTCCCCCGGACCCGTCTCGCTGACCGTGGAACCGGGCGAATGCGTGGCCCTCACCGGGCCGAGCGGCGCGGGCAAGTCCACGCTGCTGCAGGTCCTGCTGGGCTTCGTGCCGCCGAGCGCGGGCCGGGTCCGCGTCGGGGGCGCCGACCTGGCCGCTCTGGCGCCCGAGCAGTGGCGGGAGCGGATCGCGTGGGTGCCGCAGCGGCCGCACCTGTTCGCGGGGACGATCGCGGAGAACGTACGGCTGGCGCGGCCAGGCGCCGACGATGCCGAGGTGACCGCCGCGCTGGCGGACGCCGGGGCCTGGGAGTTCGTACGGGCCCTGCCGCGGGGGGCGGACACCCTGCTCGGTGAGGGCGGGACCGGACTGTCCGCCGGGCAGCACCAGCGCCTCGCACTGGCGCGGGCGTTCCTCGCGGACCGGCCGGTGCTCCTGCTCGACGAGCCGACGGCGGCACTGGACGGCGAGACCGAGGCGGCCGTGGTGGAGGCGGTACGCCGCCTCGCGGTCGGGCGGACCGTCCTGCTGGTGGTGCACCGGCCGGCCCTCCTGGCGCTGGCCGACCGGGTCGTACGGGTCGGGGCCGGCCCCGCGGGACCCTCCCCGGCCGCACCCCTTCCCGCCGCGCGGGCGGAGCAGCCGGCGCCGGCACCCGCGCCGCGCGATCCCGGCGAATGGATCCTCGGAGACGCCCCGGAGCGGGTGGGCGGTCCGGGCAGCGGCGACGCCGGCGGCGGCGATCCGCTCAAGCGGGTACGGGGTGTGGCCAAGGCCTGGCAGGGACGATTCAGGCTCGGGCTGTTCCTCGGGGCGCTGGCCGTCGGGTGCAGCGTCGGGCTGATGGCCGTCTCCGGATGGCTGATCTCGCGCGCCTCCGAACAGCCGCCCGTGCTGTACCTGATGGTGGCCGTCACCGCGACACGGGCCTTCGGCATGGGGCGGGCCGTGTTCCGCTACGTGGAGCGCCTCGTGTCCCACGACGCGGTTCTGCGGATGCTCGCCGACCTGCGCGTCTCGGTGTTCCAGCGGCTGGAGCGCATCGCGCCCGCAGGGCTGCGCAGCCATCGGCGCGGGGACCTGCTGACGCGGCTGGTGGCCGACGCCGACGCCCTCCAGGACTACTGGCTGCGCTGGTTGCTGCCCGTCGGCACCGCGGTGCTCGTGGGCACCGGCTCGGTGGCGTTCACCGCCTGGCTGCTGCCCGGGGCCGGGGTGGTCCTCGCCGTCGGGCTGCTGGCCGCCGGTGTCGGGGTACCGCTGGTCAGCGCGGTCTGCGCACGCCGGACGGAACGCCGGCTCGCGCCCGCCCGCGGGGAGCTCGCCACCCGTGTGGCGGATCTGCTCACCGGAACCGCGGAACTGACCGTCGCCGGAGCGCTCGGCGGGCGCCGGGCCGCCGCGAAGGAGAGCGACGGCACGCTGACCGGGATCGCCGCCCGCGCGGCCGCCGTCACCGGGCTCGGGAGCGGGCTGTCGGCCCTGGTGACCGGAGTGACCGTGGTGTGCGCGGCCGCGGTCGGGGCGAACGCCGTCGCCGGGGGCCGGCTGTCCGGGGTGGCCATGGCCGTGGTCGTCCTGACCCCGATGGCAGCCTTCGAGGCCGTCAGCGGGCTTCCGCAGGCCGTCCAGTACCGCCAGCGGGTCCGGCGCAGCGCCGAGCGGGTCTACGAGGTCATCGACACACCCGCCCCGGTCACCGAGCCGGAGCGGCCCGAAGCCCTGCCCGCGTCTCCCTTCCCGCTGCGGCTGACGGGGCTCGCCGCCCGGCATCCCGGGCAGGAGGAGGACGCGCTGAGCGGGCTCGACCTGACCCTGGAGGCGGGCCGCCGGATCGCGGTGGTCGGGCCCTCGGGGGCCGGCAAGACCACGCTGGCACAGGTCCTGCTGCGCTTCCTGGACCAGCACGAAGGCTCGTACACCCTGGGCGGGACCGACGCGCGCGCCCTCGACGGGGACGACGTCCGCCGGGTCGTGGGGCTGTGCGCCCAGGACGCGCACATCTTCGACAGCTCCGTACGGGAGAACCTGCGCCTGGCCGCCCCGGGGGCGAGCGAGGCGCGGCTGCGGGAGGCGCTCGCGGCGGCCCGGCTGCTGGAGTGGGCCGAGGGGCTCCCGGACGGGCTGGACACGCTGGTCGGCGAGCACGGCGAACGGATCTCCGGGGGACAGCGCCAGCGCCTCGCCCTGGCGCGGGCGTTGCTCGCGGACTTCCCGGTCCTCGTCCTGGACGAGCCCGCCGAGCACCTGGACCTGGCCACGGCCGACGCGCTGACCGCGGACCTGCTGGCCGCGACCGAGGGCCGCACCACCGTGCTGATCACGCACCGGCTGGCCGGTCTGGAGGAGGTCGACGAGGTGCTGGTCCTGGACGGCGGCGCGGTGGTCCAGCGCGGTGCTTACGCGGAGCTGGCGGCGGTCCCCGGTCCGCTGCGCGGGCTGCTGGAGCGGGAAGCGGACGGGACGGGCGGCTCGGTGCAGGCTCGACTTTCCTCGCTAAAGGGGACTAACTAGGCTCAAGGGCATGTCAGCGCAGGAGTCCCAGGAATCACCCGAGTACCCGCCGGAGTCCTCACCGGAATCGCCCGACCCGCTGGAGGCCGCGACCGCGGCCACCCGCAGTCTCCAGGGGCTGTCCACCGAGCTCACGGCCCGGGTACCGCAGTTGCTGGAGGCCATGCGGTCGGTCGGTACCGGCCTCGAACTGCACTCCACGCTGGACCGGATCTGCGAGACGGCCGCCGAGCTCGCGGACGCCCGCTACGCGGCCATCGGCGTGGTCGACACCGAGGGCCGGGGGCTCTCGGACTTCGTCACCTTCGGGATCAGCGACGCGGTGGCGAAGAAGATCGGCCACCGACCGGACGGGAGGCGCGGCCTGCTGGGTGCGCTGATCTCGAACCCGGACCCCGTGCACCTCGCCGACCTGACCAAGGACCCGCGCTCGTCGGGCTTCCCCGCCCATCACCCGCCGATGAAGACCTTCCTCGGCGTTCCGATCCGGGTCCAGGGTGAGATCTTCGGGAACCTCTACCTCGCGGAGAAGAACGGCGGCGGCGAGTTCAACGACTACGACGTCCACATGGTCCGGGTACTGGCCACCGAGGCGGGCATCGCCATCGGCAACGCCCGGCTCTACGAGGCCGCCACCCAGCGCGAGCGCTGGATCGACGGCTCGGTGGCCGTCACCACGGCCCTGCTGTCGGGCGGCGACGCGGACGACGCGCTCGCGGTCGTCGCCGAACAGGCCCGCCGGCTCGCCGATTCGGCCGCCGGGATCGTGATGCTGCCGGCCGAGGACGGCGGGATGGAGATCGTCGCCGTCTCCGCCGAGAACCCGGCGACCTCGCTCGGCATCGTCATCCCGGCCGAGAGCCCGGTGGTGGCCAGGCTGCTGGAGGGCGAGCCGGTCTTCGTGGACGACGCCGCCTCCGACCCGCGCATGATCAGCCGCCTGACCAGTCAGTACGGGGCCTGCATGATGCTTCCGCTGCAGAGCGGGGGCCGGGTGCTGGGGGCCCTCGTCACGCCGCGGGCACGCGGGAAGCGGCCCTTCACCGAGGCGGAGCGGACCCTGGCCACCCAGTTCGCCTCGCAGGCGGCCCTGGCACTGATGATGGCGGAGGCGCAGCGGGACCGGGAGCGCCTCGCGGTGTTCGAGGACCGCGACCGGATCGCCCGCGACCTCCACGACCTGGTCATCCAGCGGCTCTTCGCCACCGGGATGATGCTGGAGGGTGCCCAGCGCCGTTCCATCGTCCCGGAGGTCCGCGACGGGGTCGGCAAGGCCGTGGACGAGCTCGACGTGACGATCCAGGAGATCCGCACCGCGATCTTCGCGCTCCAGCAGGGACCGGCGGAGGCGCCTTCGGGGCTGCGCACCCGGGTGCTGAGGGAGATCAACATGGCCGCCGTGCCGCTGGGCTTCAAGCCCGCGCACCGCTTCCTCGGACCCATCGACGCGGTCGTCGGCGAACTCGTCGGCAAGAACCTGATCGCCGCCCTGCGCGAGGCCCTGTCGAACGCGTTCCGGCACGCGGAGGCGTCCCGGATCGAGGTGGTGCTCGACTCCACCGTCAGCCTGGCCGACGGCCGGCCCGGGGTCCGGCTGGAGGTGGCGGACGACGGGGTGGGCATCCCGGAGGGCGGACGGCGCAGCGGGCTGCGGAACCTGCGCCGGCGGGCCGAATCGCTCGGCGGCTCCAGCTCGTACGGCCCCGGCCTCGGTGAGGAGGGCGGCGGGACCACCCTGGTGTGGGAGGCCCCGCTGTAGCGAGGCCCTGCTGTGGTCGACCGGCTGTGGTCGACCGGCTGTGGTCGACGAGCTGGGGTCGCCCCGCCGTGGCCGCGCCGTAGCTATGCCTCGGTGCGGGACGCCCGCGCGGCCAGGATGCGCTCGATGACCAGGGCGACGCCGTCCTCGTTGTTGGCGACCGTACGGCCCGACGCGGCCGCGATCACATCCGGATGGGCATTGCCCATGGCGTAGGAGGTGCCGGCCCAGCCGAGCATCTCCACGTCGTTCGGCATATCGCCGAAGGCGACCACCTCGGCGGGCGAGATGCCGCGCTCCTCACAGCACAGGGCCAGGGTGCTCGCCTTGGAGACACCGGGGCCGCTGATCTCCAGCAGGGAGGTCGGGCTGGAGCGGGTGATCGAGGCGTACGCGCCGGCGACGGAGCGCGCCAGCTCGAGGAACTCGTCCGGAGCCAGCTCGGCGTGGTGCGCGAGCACCTTGAGCACGGGGGCCGCATCGTCGTCCGTGGCCTCGTGCAGCAATTCCTCGGCGGTGGCGACATTGGCGCCCGGGTCCTGGAAGAACGGCGGGTACTGGGGCTCGTAGTTGATGCCGGTGGTCAGCTCGACGGCGAAGGAGGTGCCGGGGGCGGCGGCCCGCAGGGCCTCCACCACCTTGAGCGCGGTGATCCGGGGCAGCGGCCTGACCTGGACGAACTCCCGGCCCGCAGGTTGCCGGTCGGAGGTGTGCCGATCGGCGGTCTGCCCATCGGTGGTCTGCCCGTCGGCGGTGTGCCGGTCCATGGCGTGCAGGTCGACGACGGCGGCGCCGTTCGCGCAGATGGCCAGACCGTGGCCCTGAACGTGGTCGCTGACCACACCCATCCACCGGGCCGGGCGTCCGGTCACGAAGAACACCGCGATGCCGGCCTCCTCGGCGGCGGCGAGTGCGGCGACGGTGCGTTCCGAGACGGATTTGTCGTCGCGCAGCAGGGTGCCGTCGAGGTCGGTGGCGATGAGCCGGGTCGCGGGGGTTGGCCCGTCCGGGCGCTGGGGAGCCGAGGTCACGGGTCCATCTTCGCCCATGCCGAAGGTCGGCGATGTTTCACGTGAAACATCGCCACATGGTTGTCAGTGGGCGGTGGAAGGATCTCCTCGCCGGTTCCGCTGCGGTTCGCGCTGCCGGCTCGGTGCCGGTTCGGACGACATCACTCGGGGGCGACGTGCTCATCCCTTCAGCCCGCACGTCGGACTGCGACGCCTGTGGCGGCCCGCATGCCAAGTGGGTCGCGAGCCTGGCGATGGCCCTGTGCGGGGCGTGCGAACGAGAGGGCACCCTGCATCCGGAGCGAGAACCGGTGCTGGTGGGCGAGGTCCTGCGCGAGCTTCTCTTCACGCCGTAGGTACAGCCTCGGGCGTAGGGTCCGTGCAGACCGCAGAAATGCGCCGGAGCCTGGAGTTGTCATGGGGGACTTGGTGGTCGATACGCGATCCGACCGGGAGGGCCCGGAGGACGAGGGCGATCCCGTGAAGCGGCCCGCACCTGTCTCCGGGCGCGGGCCGAAGCGGCGCCGCCCCTTCTGGATGGAGCTGCCGCTTCTCGTCGGCGTCGCGCTGGTGCTGGCCTTCCTGATCAAGACCTTCCTGCTCCAGGCGTTCCTGATCCCCTCGGGCTCCATGCAGAACACCCTGCAGAAGGGCGATCGCGTCCTGGTCGACAAGCTCACCCCGTGGTTCGGCTCGGAGCCGGCCAGGGGCGAGGTCGTGGTCTTCCGTGATCCCGGCGACTGGCTGGAGGGGCATCCGGTGGAGGAACCGAATGTGGCCCAGAAGTTCCTGAGCGCCATCGGTCTGATGCCCGCGGCCGGAGAGAACCACCTGATCAAGCGTGTCATCGGCGTCGCCGGCGACACGGTCGAATGCGCGGGCACGGGACCGCTGAAGGTGAACTCCAAGCCGCTCACCGAGCCGTACGTCTTCGCCGGGAACACCGCCTGCAGCACGGATGCGGGAGGCCAGTTCAAGGTCACGGTGCCCAGCGGCCACATCTGGGTGATGGGCGACCACCGGCAGAGTTCGCAGGACTCCCGCTATCACCAGCAGGACCCCCGCGGCGGCATGGTGCCCCTGAAGGACGTGGTGGGCCGTGCCGTGGTGCTCGCCTGGCCGGTCGACCGCTGGGCGACCCTGCCGGTGCCGAGCACTTTCGAGCAGCCGGGTCTTGCTCCCACGCCGTGACACCGGCGCACGGCCCTGCGAACTCCTCGGTCCCGTTCGGGTTCCTCGTGGTCAGCCCAGCTGGGAGAGCGCCTCGGTGGCGATCTTCTCGAAGACGCTCTGGTCGGCGGCGAAGTCCGAGTCGGGGATCGGCCAGTGGACGACGATCTCGGTGATGCCCAGCTCCTGGTGGATCCCCGCGAAGTCCACGAAGGCGTCGAGGGATTCCAGGGGGCGGCCCGGCTCCGGTGTGAAGCCGGTGAGGAGGATCTTGTCCAGCTCGGCCACGTCCCGGCCGATGTCGGCGCAGGCCTTGCCGAGCCGCTGGATCTGGCCGCGGATGGCCTCCGCCGACTGCTCCTGGGTGCCCGCCTCGAACAGCTTCGGGTCGCCGGTGGTCACCCATGCCTGGCCGTGCCGGGCGGCGAGCTTCATCCCGCGCGGGCCGGTGGCGGCCACCGCGAAGGGCAGCCGGGGGCGCTGGACGCAGCCGGGGAGGTTGCGGGCCTCGTCGGCGGAGTAGTGCGTGCCCTGCTCCGTGACGGCGTCCTCGGTGAGGAGGCGGTCCAGGAGAGGCACGAACTCCGCGAAGCGGTCGGCGCGCTCGCGCGGGGTCCACGCCTCCTGGCCGAGGGCGGTGGCGTCGAAGCCGTTGCCGCCGGCCCCGATGCCGAGGGTGATCCGGCCGCCCGAGATGTCGTCCAGGGAGATCAGCTCCTTGGCGAGCGTCACGGGGTGCCGGAAGTTCGGCGAGGTGACGAGCGTGCCCAGGCGCAGGCGCTCCGTGGCCGTCGCGGCGGCCGTGAGGGTGGGCAGGGCGCCGAACCACGGACCGTCCCGGAAGGTCCGCCAGGACAGGTGGTCGTAGGTGTACGCGCTGTGGAAGCCCAGCTGCTCGGCCCGCTGCCAGCGGTCACGACCGCCCTCGTGCCAGCGGTTGACGGGAAGGATCACGGTGCTCAGGCGCAGGGTCATACCCGTGAGCCTACGACTGTCGCGCAGGGTCTTCGCACTGCCACCGGCCCGCGTCGTCCGCTGCCGCCGCCGTCGCCCC
The DNA here is from genome assembly GCF_026340675.1 of Streptomyces sp. NBC_01264. Lineage (NCBI taxonomy): Bacteria > Bacillati > Actinomycetota > Actinomycetes > Kitasatosporales > Streptomycetaceae > Streptomyces > Streptomyces sp. NBC_01264. The sequence continues at coordinate 4,908,956 of NZ_JAPEOX010000001.1, read as the reverse complement.
GTACGCCGGGGCGACGGCGGTGCGCTGCCTCAGGAAGAGGTGCGCAGCAGGTGCTCGGTGGTGCGCTCGGCGCTTTCCAGGAGCCACTCCGGGGCCACGCCCTCGGGCAGCGCGCGGACCTCGGCCGCCAGCGCCGAGACCCGGGCGGCGCCGGCTTCGGGCCGGCCCAGCTCGTGCTCGGTCCAGGCGGCGTTGTTCACGCACTGGAACCGGGCCTGCAGGTGCTCCGGGCCGAGCTCCGCGTGGAGGGCGGCGGCCCGCTCCCAGAGCAGGATCTCCTCCAGCCGCAGCGCCTCCAGCTCCGCCGCGCCCAGCGGTTCCGCGGACGCCGAGCGGCGGTCCTCCGCTTCCCCGGCCTCCGCTCTCCCGGCCTCGGTTTCCGCGTCCTCCTCCCGAGCCTCCTCGTCGGCGCGGACCCGGCGGTCGAGCACCTGGGCGAGCTGGTTCCAGGTCTCGGCGAGCTCGGCCCGTGCCTCGGGGGCCCCGGGATCGTCGGGTGCCTGCGACAGTGCGGCGGTCAGCAGTTCGGCGGCCTCGCCCATCCGGGCCCGGGCCCCCGCGACCGCCGCGTCGGTGACCTCTTCGCGCAGCCCCAGCCAGGCCAGCGACCGCAGGATCCGTACCTCGGCGACCGGGGCGTCCTTGGAGCGCCGACGCAGTTCCAGGGCCCGCTCGTACGCGGCGACCGCCTCCGGCACCAGCTGCGCCTCGGAGAGCTGATCGGCGGCGGCCTGGGCGAAGTTCGCCTGCGGACGCGGGTCCTCCCAGCCCTCGGAGAGCTCCGCCGCCAGCAGGTACTGCTCGGCCGCGCCCCGGGGGTCGTGCAGTTCGCGCAGCAGGTCGCCCAGGAGATCCCGTACCGAGACGGCCTGGCCCTCACCGTGCTCCAGCAGGTCCGGCAGCGTCGACTGCAACACCTCGGCCGCTTCGGCGGTGCGGCCCTCGCGGGCATGGCACCGGGCGAGCAGCAGGCGGGCCTGGGCGCCGCCGTCGGCGGTGAGCCCGGCCTGGTCGAACCAGTGCGCCGCCTCCAGGGCGAGCAGCGCGGCCTCCGCGTCGGCCTCGCCGCGCCCCAGCAGGATGTCGGCGAGGGTGAGCCGTACGACGCCCTGCGTCTCGGGGTCGGTCACCTCGGCGGCATGGGTCAGCCCGGCGCGGGCCGATTCCTCGGCCTCCGCCACCCGGTCCAGCGACATCAGCACGCCGGCCCGCAGCACGAGCGGGTCCACGGCGAGCCACGGCCGGGCCGAGGCCACCGACCGCTCGGCGGATCCGGCGAGCAGCGCCACGGCGCGTTCCGGGTCGCCCTGCGAGAGGGCGAGCCGGCCCAGCATCCCCTCGGCCTCCGCCGCCAGGTCGGGCAGGGCCGCGGCGTAGGAATCGGCGAAGGCGGCCAGTTCGGCGGCCAGCTCGCGGCGCCCATGCTCCGGGTCGGGGCCGTGGCCGTGTCCGTGGCCGTGCTCGGGGTCGTGCCCGTCTTCGGGGTCCTCGACCGAGCGCAGGTACGACTCCACCCGGATTCCGGTCAGTTCCGCGAGGGCGATCCGCCGGGTCCGCAGCGGCTCGTCCGCGTCCAGTGCCTCGGCGGCGCGCAGGGCGACGGCCAGCAGTGCGCGCAGCTCCCCCGCCCCGGTGCCCGACTGCGCGGCCACGGTCGCCAGCCGCAGCTCGGCCAGGGCGGCCCGCTCCGCGAGCCCCAGTTCCCGGTAGCTGTCGCGTACGCCGGCCAGCAGTTCCGGTGCGTTCGCGGCGCCGGCCCGAGCGGCCGCCAGGGCCCGGTGGTCCGCCACATCGGCGGCGGCCAGCGGATCGGACCCGGCCGCCGCCCCGGGGCGCAGGGCCACCTCGTCCCAGAGGGCGGGCGCACCGGGGTGCCCGAGCTCGCGTGCGGCCCGGGCCCGCTCCAGGAGTTCCGCGAACCCCTCGGCCGGTGCCGGGCCCGGTGCCGTTGCCGTTGCGGGCGCCGGGGCGGCGGGGCCCGGCTGCGGGAGCTCCGCGAGCGCGGAGCTGCGTACGCCCAGCGGCAGGACCGCGGTCACCGGGGCCGCGCCGATCCGCGCGAGGAACCGCTCGGAGACCCGGGTGGAGCCGTTGCGGGCGTCGAACCGCCCGGCGATGTCGAGCGAGCCCGCGCGGAGCACCTCGTACAGCTCGGACACGGTGCGCGGGCCGCCCTCGTAGGGGACGGCGGGGCTCCGGCCGTGGCCCAGCTCCGTCAGGCGGCGCAGCAGGACGAGGATTCCGCCGTGGAAGGCCAGCTGGTCGGAGAGGTTGGCGAGCGGGGCCACGTGCACCGCGTGCTCGGCCAGGATCTCCAGACCCCGGGACTCGTTCCCGGTGAGCGCGCAGAATTCGATGTGCCGTCCCACCGAGGGCAGCAGGCTCTCGTTGCCCCGGGCGAGGCGGTATCCGCGCAGGTGGGCCGAGCGGGCCTCGTCGAACCGGCCGAGCCGCACCAGCGGCAGCAGCGAGGTCGCCAGGACCCGGTGGGGTTCCTCGGCGCAGGTCTGCTCGCCGGACAGCACCGGCTGCCAGACCCTCAGGGCCTCGGTGTCGTCACCGCGCAGCATGGCGTAGTGGCCCTGGCTGTTGAGTTCGCAGGCGTGGCAGTCGCTCATGTCGTCGCGGTCGGCGGCCTGCCAGGCCGCGTACGCGCGGGCGGCCCGCTCGTCGTCGCCGGTCGTGTCGGCGAGCCACAGCTCGGCCTCGCGCACGGGACGCTCGCTGTAGCCGGCGATCCGGTAACGGCGCTCCATCTCGTCCAGCCAGCCGGCGGCCGACTCCAGCGGGATCTCGGGGGAGTTGCCGATGGCGCCGGAGATCCACTTGAACTGCCAGAACAGCGAGTGGGCGTCCCACTCGTCGAAGGCGCCGGGGTCCTTGTCGTACTCCTGGAGCAGCCGGGCGAAGGGGACGAGCATCTTCGGCGACTCGGAGCTGTACAGGTAGGAGTTGATCAGGTTGTCCAGCGCCGCACGGAACAGCGGGCGGTCCCCGGTCGCTTCGGCCGCGGTGGACAGGGCTTCGGCATGCGCGTTGCGCGCGGTCCCGCCCGGAGCCTGGCGGTTCTCGGCCAGTCCGCGCTCGATCTCCTCGCGCGTCATCGTGCTCACTTCTGCCCCTCCTGGGTGCCGTTGCCGTTGCCGCTGCTGTCTGTGCTGCCGGCCGTGCTGCTGACGGGGTGCGTCGCCCATTCCAGGAGTCCGAGGAAGGCCCGGTTGAGCAGGGTGGTGTCGGCCGCGCGCAGTGGCCGCTGCGACCTCAGCAGGGCCTGGCCGTAGAGCGATTCGACGGCCGTGGCGGTCAGGGCCTCGTCGGGGAGGGCGGCGATCCGGCGGACGAGCGGGTTGTTGTGGTTGAGCACGAGGCGGGCGCGCGGGGCGGAGCCGCGCAGCGAACCGAGGATGCCGCTCCACAGCGAGTCGGCGGTCTCCAGGGCGGCGGTACGGTCGCGCTCCTGACGGGCCTGGCGGTCGTCGAGGTAGAGCGCGGGGACGGCGGCGGGCTGGAAGGCGCGCAGGACGACGTCGCAGCCCTGGGGTTCCAGGCGGGTGCGGGCGGTGGCGAGGAAGGGGGCCAGGGCCAGTTCGGCGGAGGTCGGCACCGGATCGAGCCGTTCGGTGACGGCTCCCGCGTCCAGCTCGGTGACCTTGAGTTCCGGGCGTACGGAGGGCAGCAGGGCCAGCAGGTCGGCGTCGTAGGTGTAGCCGGCGTTGATGACGCCGAGTCCGTGGGCCGCCGCGATCGGGGCGATCTGGCGGAACTCCTCCACGGTCCGGGTGAAGTGGATCTCGGTGTGCGCGGAGGTGAACTCCTCCAGGTTCATCGAACCGTCGCTGGTCTCGAACGGCAGCCAGGGCAGCATCAGGCCGAGCAGCTCGGCGTCGTGCCGGGCCAGCGACTTCACCCCGAGGTGGTGGACGCCGAGGAAGGCGGCCAGCCGCTCGGGATCGCTCGTGGCGAGCTCGGCGAGCCAGGCGCGCACGCGGGCACCGAGGGCCTCCCGCACGGCGGCCAGGGTTTCGTCGTCGTACAGGTTCTCGCGGGAGGCGGTGGGCCGCAGGGTGTCGGTGTCGAGGACGGCGCGGACGAAGAACGCCCAGTCGGGCAGCAGGTTGTCGGCCCTGTCGGTCAGCAGCATGCCCTTGAGGTGGACGCGGTGCCCGGACCGGTGGGCGGGACTGGTCGGCTCGGGCAGGACGTACGCGACTCCGCGCACTCCCGCCACGGGCAGATCGAGGTCGATGCTGTCGAGCGGGGTGAAACCGAAGAGCTGCGCGCAGTGCCCGGCGAGCGCGACGCGGCGGGCCGCGGGGGTGGGGAAGGGCCGGTCCCAGACGGCGGGCCGGTCGGTGACCGGGCGGGGCCCGGCGGCGGAGCCGTCGTCGAAGGTGATGTCGTAGGGCAGCAGGGAGCCGTAGTCGCGGGCCAGCTGCTCGACCTTGGCCGGGACGGTCCACTCCTCGGCGCCGGGGCGCGCCTCCAGGACGACGGTGGTGCCGGGCTCCGGGCGGGCGTCGGAGGGGAGTTCGCGGACGGTGTAGGAACCGTCGTCCGTGGCCAGCCATTCGACGGGCGCGGCCTGCGGATCGCGGGCGGAGCGGGTGACCACGCGGATCTCGCGGGCGACGACGAAGCAGGCGAGCAGACCGATGCCGAACTGGCCGAGGAACTCCTGGCGGGTGGTCTCCAGGCCGTGAGGGCCTCCGCGCTTGGAGCTGCGTCCGATGGTGGCGAGGAGGGAGTGGGCCTCGTCGGCGGTCAGGCCGATGCCACTGTCCTCGATGGTCACCCGGTTCCCGGCCGCCGACAGCCGGATGCGGATCTCGGCCTCGGGATCCAGGGCGTGGCGGGCGGTGACGGCGTCGACGGCGTTCTGGAGGAGCTCGCGGACGTACACGCGGGGGCTGGAGTAGAGGTGGTGGGAGAGCAGGTCGACCAGGCCGCGCAGGTCGACCTGGAACGTGTTCGGATGGGGCTCTTCGGACATCATGGGGCGTCACCTCGCGTGCTGGTACGGGTTGTTCGGCGACCGCGAGGTACCCCCCTCACAGATCCCGGAGTGAGGAACAGAGTAGGGGGATGATCTGACAATCCCTCCGTGAATTCCGGGCCCCGAGGGGCCTCTTTGAAGATCGTTCCGCTTAGGGGAACCGAAGGAATTGCGGCGGCACGGAGTCCACCAGCCACACCCCATTGGCGCTGATCCGAAAGACGTGCCCCGCGGTGCGCATCGCCCCCGAGTCCACGGCGAGGACGACCGGCCGGCCGCGCCGTGCGCCGACCCGGGTAGCGGTCTCCCGGTCCGGGGAGAGGTGGACGTGGTGGCGGGCCATCGGGCGCAGTCCCTCGGCGCGGATCGCGTCCAGGGAGGCCGCGACGGTGCCGTGGTAGAGGTACGCCGGCGGTTCGGCCTCCGGCAGGCCCAGGTCCACCGGGACGGTGTGCCCCTGGCTGGCACGGATCCGGCTGCCGTCGACGGCGAAGCGCTGCTTGTCGTTGGCGGCGACCACGTGGTCGAGCTCGGAGCGGCTGATGGGGAAGCCGTGGGCGGTGGCGGCGCTCAGAAGATCGTCGATCTCCACCCAGCCCTGCGGGTCGAGCACCAGTCCGATGCGTTCCGGCTGATGGCGGAGGTGTTTCGAGACGTATTTGGACACCTTGACGGTCCGCTTGTCATTCATTCGCCCAGGGTGACGGCTCGGCCGGGTCCGGCGCAGCGATTTTTCGCCGTTCTCCTGAACGTGGACTCCCTCTATCGCGTTTCCAAGATACGGAATACATTTTCCGCTGAACTGCCACTCAAGGGGAAGAAGAGTATGACAAATAGTGCGTCTCTGTCTCTGTCTCGGCGTGCGACCGCCGAGCTCGTCGGCACCGCCGCCCTCCTCGTGGTCGTCATCGGATCAGGTATCCAGGCCGCGGCGCTCACCTCCGATACGGGCGTCGCCCTGGTCGCCAACTCGTTCGCCTCGGCCATCGGGCTCGGGCTGATCATCACGCTCTTCGGGCCGCTCTCGGGCGCCCACCTCAACCCGGTGGTCACCCTCGCGGCCTGGTGGGGGCGGCGCAACGGTGGTGAAGGGGTCGAAGGCCGGGAGGCCCTGGTCTACGTGGCGGCCCAGACCGCCGGGGCCATAGGCGGCGCGGTCCTCGCGGAAGCGATGTTCGGCCGCGTCCCCGGAGCCTTCTCCACCCAGGTCCGCGACGGCGGACACCTGCTCGTCGGGGAGGTCGTGGCCACCGCCGGACTGGTCCTGGTGATCCAGGGCCTCGGTCGCATCGGTCGGCCGAAGCTGATCCCGGCCGCGGTCGCCGCCTACATCGCCGCCGCGATCTGGTTCACCTCCTCCGGGTCCTTCGCGAACCCGGCCGGCACCATCGGGCGCAGCTTCAGCGACTCCTTCACCGGCATCGCACCGCAGTCGCTGCCGGGCTTCGTCGCCGCCCAGCTCGTCGGCGGGGTCCTCGGCCTGGTCCTCGCGGCCGTGCTCTACGGGAGCACCCGCCAGGCAGCCGCGGGCACGGTCGGCAGCACGGTCGTCGCCACGGGCACGGTCGTCGCCACGGGCACCGCCGGCCTTGCCGGTGCCGTCGGCGCGACGGGCACCGTCAGCACCGGAAACACCGCCGGCCCCACCGGCCCGGTGGCCGAAACCAGCACGCCCGGACCGGCCTTCCAGGCCGCCGTCTGACCCTCGGGGAGGAGTTCCCCACAGGTAGGCCGGACTTGTCCACAGCCCTTTGCGCCGGTTTCGCCGACAAAAGTGTGATCCGGCCTGTGGACTACTGAGCGAGCACTACCGGCCGCCGCGACTGGCCAGATTGTTCATCGTCCGGGCCTGCAACTCCCGCTCCGTGGCGGCCCGGACGAATTCCGCCACATGGTCGGCCCCCACCAGCTCCTGTACTGCCCGCACGGTCTCCGCGGGCAGTGCCACCGGGGCCGGCCCGGAGGGCTGCGGGGTTCCGGCGGCCCCGAGGTGGCGCTGCAGGTGCCGGGTCGCGAAGAGGCGCATCGCCCGCGCCAGCTCCGCGTCCACCGTCTGCTGGGCCAGCGGCCGCAGTCTCCGTACCATCGTCGCCGCCTCGGCCGCGTCGGAGTCCGTGGGGGGCACGGCTCCCAGGTACCGGGCGAAGACGTGCTCCGTGGTGAACTCCAGGAAGCGCGAGGCGATGAGCTCCACCTGACCGCGCAACTCCCGCAGATGACCGGTGATCGCGGGCAGCGGCACCCCCGCGGCATACAGCTCGGCCGCCACGGACAGCTCCTGCGGAGACGGTACGAGGAACTGGTCCGGGCGCCCCGGGATCCGCTCCAGCACGCCCAGTTCGCAGGCCTCGCCGACGGCTTCGTCGTCGGGCTTGCCGCCGAACCGTTCGTTCAGCTCGTCCCGGCTTATCCGGGCCGCCTCCTCGTCCGTCCACGGTCCGTGCACCTCGGCCACCAGACCGAGGACCCCGCCGAGTCCGCGGCCCGCGTCCCAGGCCTCCAGGAGTTCCTTGATGGAGGCCAGGGTGTACCCGCGGTCGAGCAGGTCGGCGATCTGGCGCAGCCGCGCCAGATGTGTGTCCCGGTAGACGTTGGAACGGCCTCGCCGCTCCGGCTTCGGCAGCAGACCGCGGTCCTGGTACGCCCGGATCGTGCGGACGGTCGCACCGCTGTGGTGCGCCAGATCCTCGATCCGGTACTCGGCTACTGCCTGCTCGGACAATCCCGGCTCCCTACGACATGGCGGCTCGGCCGACCGCGCCCGCAGCTGACCGGGCGGCGGGTGAGGCCGCGAGGTACTCGACCGCCCTGCGCAGCGAGCCCTCCTGCGAGGGATGGTACGACCGCCGCAGGTAGCGGGGTATGGCCGCGGCGAGCTCTCTCCAAGTCGGCAGCAGACCTCTGCGCACGGCCCGGTTGTGCTCGCCCAGCGAATAGCGGGTCCGTCCGCGCAGTTCGGGGTCGTTGCGCAGGAGGTACGAGGCCCCCGCGATCCACAGCCAGCCCATGACCGGCGCGACCACGGCCATGCCCCCGACGCGGCGGGCGTAGCGGGGCAGGCCCGCGCCGCCGCAGTGCTGGTACATGTCGAAGGCGACGGAGCGGTGCTCCACCTCCTCCGCCCCGTGCCAGCGCAGCAGGTCGAGCATGACCTCGTCCGCTCCGGCCGCGTCGAGCCCCTCGGCGCCGAGCACCCAGTCCCCGAGGACGGCCGTGAACTGCTCGATCGCGGCGACCAGCGAGAGCCGGAAGCGCAGCCACTCCTGCGCCGTGACCGGGGCACCGAACGGCGGGGTCTCCCCCAGCAGCTTCTCGAAGAGGAAGTCCACGTACTTCGTGTACGCCTCGGTGGGCAGCCGCTGTTCGGCGAGGTGGTCCAGGACGTAGGAGTGCTGCACGCTGTGCGTGGCCTCCTGGCCCATGAACCCCTTCACGTCGCTGCGCAGCTTCGGGTCCGTGACCAGGGGCAGGCCCTCCTTGAAGACCTTCACGAACCACCGCTCACCGGCCGGCAGCAGCAGGTGCAGCACGTTGATGACGTGGGTGGCGGTGGGCTCGTCCGGTATCCAGTGCAGCGGGGTGGTCTTCCAGTCGAATGCCACCCGGCGCGGCGCGATCGCGTACCCGGCGGCCCTGCCCGCGGCCGCCGTCCTGCCCGGGCCGGCCGCCCCGCCCGCTGGCCCGCCCGCCTCCGGGCCCGCCGCCCCGGTCACAGCTTGGGCTCCAGTTTCGCGAACCGCCGCAGGGTCCCCGGCGCGAACCGGGACATCCACAGGGCGCCCTTGGACTCGGGGGTCACCGGGACCACGGCCTGGTTCTTCACGACCGCGAGCAGGATCGCGTCCGCGACCTTCTCCGGCGGGAAGTTGCGCAGCCCGTAGAGCCGCGAGGACTTCTGCTGGCGCCGCTTCTCCTCCGCCTCGTCCACTCCGGCGAAACGGGAGGTGGCGGTGATGTTGGTGTTGACGATGCCGGGGCAGATCGCCGACACCCCGATCGACTTCGCGGCCAGCTCGGCCCGCAGGCACTCGCTGAGCATCAGCACCGCCGCCTTGGAGGTGCTGTACGCGGGCAGCGTCTTGGACGGCAGGTAGGCGGCGGCGGAGGCGGTGTTGACGATGTGCCCGCCCTGGCCGCGGTCGGCCATCTGCTTGCCGAAGAGCCGGCAGCCGTGGATGACGCCCCACAGGTTGACGTCGAGGACCTTCTTCCAGTCCTCGGCGGTCGTGTCCAGGAACGGGCCCGACAGGCCGATCCCGGCGTTGTTGACCAGGACGTCCACGATCCCGTACTCGGAGGCGACCTTCTCGGCGAGCTTCTCCATGGCCTGCTCGTCGCTGACGTCGACGCACTCGCCCCAGGCCTGCGGCGAGCCGACCAGGCGCGCCATGTCGGCGGTACGGGCGGCCCCGTCCGCGTCCCGGTCGACGCACACCACGCGGGCGCCGGCCTCGGCGAACGCGAAGGCGGTGGCCCGGCCGATGCCGCTGGCGGCGCCGGTGACCAGGACCAGCTGGCCGCCGAAGCGGTCCGCGTACCGGCCGGGGGCCTTCTGCTCCGGCGCCGGTGTGGCGGGCTCCTCCCGGGCGGTGACGAACTCGGTGATCCACGAGGCCAGCTGGTCGGGCCGGGTCCGCGGCACCCAGTGCTTGGCCGGCAGGGTGCGCCGCACCAGGTCCGGGGCCCACAGCTCGAGCTCGTCGTAGAGCCGCTCGGAGAGGAAGGCGTCCCCGGTGGGGGTGATCAGCTGCACCGGTACGTGGGCGTACGCGTCGGCGCGCGGCCGGCGCAGCCGGGGCCGGACGTTGTCCCGGTAGAGCCAGGCTCCGTTCGCGGCGTCGGAGGGCAGGGAGGCCGTCGGGTAGTCCCCGGCCGGGACCTGCTCGATCCGCTCCAGCATCTTCGGCCAGCGCTTGCCGAGCGGCCCGCGCCAGGCGAGCTCCGGCAGCACCGGCGTGTGGAGCATGTACACGTACCAGGACTTGGCGCCCTGGTTCAGCAGCTGGGCCGCCCGCCGCGGGGTGGGCCGGGCCATCCGCTTCTTGATCCAGTGCCCGAAGTGGTCCAGGGAGGGCCCCGACATGGAGGTGAAGGAGGCGATCCGGCCCTCGGTCCGGGCGACCGTGGCGAACTCCCAGCCCTGTACGGAGCCCCAGTCGTGGCCTACCAGGTGCACCGGGCGGTCCGGGCTGACCGCGTCGACGACCGCGAGGAAGTCGTCGGTCAGCTTCTCCAGGGTGAACCCGCCGCGCAGCGGCTGCGGCGCGGTGGAGCGCCCGTGGCCCCGTACGTCGTAGAGCACGACGTGGAACCGGGAGGCCAGCCGTTCGGCGACCTGCGACCAGACCTCCTTGCTGTCCGGGTACCCGTGCACCAGGACCACGGTCGGCCGGTCCGCGTCGCCGAGTTCGACGACGCACAGCTCGACCCCGCCGGTGCTCACCCAGCGCTCGCGCCCGCCCGCCAGGCCCGCGTCCGTCATTGCGCTCATGCCGCCTTCTCCTCAGCCCAGCGCCGCACGTGCGGCAGATCGTCGTCCAGCCAGTACGCGCTCTCCTCAGGGTCCCGGGAGTCGGTGACGACCAGGATCTCCTCGAACTTCGCGCCGGTGCCCCGGAAGCCCAGGTGCGGCTCCACCGCCCACAGACCGGGCTGCGGCGGGTGGTCGGAGAAGTGGTACGGGCTCCACAGCGGGGACCAGCCCTCGCGGTGGCCGCGCAGGGCGTCGGAGGCCAGCCCCTTCAGGGCCTGGGTGCCGAACCCGAACGCGGTCGGTGCCCAGCTCCGCTCCTTGACCCGGTCTATCTTGTGCGCGATGACGCCGAAGGGGTAGGCCCGGTGCCGGTTCGTGTACCCCTGGGCGATCATCAGCCGCTCCACCTCCTCGTAGATGTCGCGCAGGGAGCGGCGCTCGCGGACCTGGTCGAGGATCAGTGCGCGGTGCGCCTGTAGATCGGACATGAGCCGGTCCTGCACCGGGTTGAGGCCGAGGCTGCCCGAGTACCCGATGTCCGCGGTGTGGCCCTTGTAGACCGGGGCCATGTCGAGGATGAACGGCATCCCCGGCTCCAGGGCCCTGTTCGTCGGGAAGAACTGCAGGGGGATCTTGAAGTTGGTGAAGGCGGTCCGGTCCCCGAACCATGCGAACGGCATGTGGAACCAGTCCCGCACCCCGCGCTCGCGCAGCCAGTCGCGCTGCATCCGCGCGGCCTCGCGCTCGGTCACGCCGGGGCGCAGCTGCGCCGCGACGGCTTCCGCGCACTCGTAGGAGAGGCGCTGCACCTCCTTGAACCCGCGCAGCTCGGCGGAGAGTTCCGTGGTGCGTCGCTTCGTGCGTTGCCTGGTGTCCCCAGCCATGCCAGCCGTCCGTCCATGTAGCCGTACGCGCCCGTAACTTGACACTGATGAATGTGACAATGACCGGAGATCACGTCAAGGCCCGTGCACGGACCTGTGGACAAACTTGTCCGGTACGCATCAGCCCTACATCAGCCTTATGTCGGGGTCTGTAGTCCTGAAGACGGAGAAGGGATCCAGCTCCAGGTCTGACGATCCGGGCCCGGGACGCCACTAACGTCGTTCCCGTGACTGTCATCGCGACCGAAAGCCTGAGCAAGCGGTACCCCCGAGTGACCGCCCTCGACCGGCTCTCCCTGGACATCGGACCCGGAGTTACCGGGCTCGTTGGCGCCAACGGAGCCGGCAAGTCCACGCTGATCAAGATTCTGCTGGGACTGTCCCCCGCCACCGAGGGCACCGCCGCCGTGCTCGGACTCGACGTAGCCACCCATGGCAGCGCGATCCGCGAGCGCGTCGGCTACATGCCCGAACACGACTGCCTGCCCCCCGACGTCTCGGCCACCGAGTTCGTCGTGCACATGGCGCGCATGTCCGGGCTCCCGCCGACCGCCGCCCGCGAGCGCACCGCGGACACCCTGCGTCACGTGGGGCTGTACGAGGAGCGGTACCGCCCCATCGGCGGCTACTCCACCGGCATGAAGCAGCGCGTCAAGCTCGCCCAGGCGCTGGTCCACGACCCGCAGCTGGTCCTCCTCGACGAGCCCACCAACGGCCTCGACCCGGTCGGCCGCGACGAGATGCTGGGCCTGATCCGCCGCGTCTACACCGACTTCGGCATCTCGGTCCTGGTCACCTCCCACCTGCTCGGCGAGCTGGAGCGGACCTGCGACCACGTGGTGGTCGTGGACGGCGGCAAGCTGCTGCGCTCCAGCTCCACCAGCGACTTCACCCAGACCACCACGACCCTCGCGGTCGAGGTCACCGACTCCGACGCCCACCCGGACGGCACCGCCGCCCTGCGCAAGGCGCTCACCGAAGCGGGACTGACCCTGCACGCGGGTGAGGAGGAGGGCCTGCCCGGAGCCGGCCACATCCTCCTCGTGGAAGCCACCGGAGAAGCCACGTACGACACCGTCCGCGACACGGTGGCCGATCTCGGCATCGGGCTGGTCCGCATGGAACAGCGCCGCCACCACATCGCGGAGGTCTTCCGCGACAGTGACGCGGCGGCCGCCCGGGCCGAACAGTTCGCAGCCCAGTCCGCCCAGGCCGCCGCCTGGGCCGCCACCCAGCAGAAGGGAGCCGGTTCCGATGGCGCCTGACACCTCGACCCAGATCCACAACATCGGCTACCGGTCCTACGACGGCCCCCGGCTCGGCCGCTCCTACGCCCGCAAGTCGCTCTTCGCACAGTCGCTGCGCGGCGCCTACGGACTCGGCCGCTCGGCCAAGTCCAAGGTGCTGCCGATGCTGCTCTTCGCGGTGATGTGCGTTCCCGCGCTGATCATGGTCGCGGTGGCCATCGCGGTACCCGGCTCCACCTCGCTGCCGATCAAGTACACGACGTACGCGATCACCACCCAGGTGATCATCTACCTCTTCCTGGCCTCCCAGGCCCCGCAGTCCGTCTCCCGGGACCTGCGCTTCAAGACGGTGCCGCTCTACTTCTCGCGGCCCATCGAGCGCGTCGACTACGTCGTGGCCAAGTTCGCGGCCATGGCCTCGGCCCTGTTCATCCTCACCGCCACCCCGCTGCTGATCATGTGGATCGGCGCGCTCCTGGCGAAGTTCGACTTCGCCGACCAGACCAAGGGATTCGGGCAGGCACTGGTGTCGGTACTGCTGCTGTCGCTGCTCTTCTCGGGCCTCGGCCTGGTCATGGCCGCGCTCACCCCGCGCCGCGGCTTCGGCGTCGCCGCCATCATCGCCGTGCTGCTGATCCCCTACGGCGCCGTGTCGATCGTCCAGGCCATCGCCTACGAGACCGGCTCGACCGGGGTCATCGAGTGGCTGGGCCTGTTCTCCCCGATGAGCCTCATCGACGGCCTGCAGACCGCCTTCCTCGGCGCGGACGCCGGCTTCCCCGGCAGCGAGGGCCCCTCGGGTGCCGTCGGCTTCGTCTACCTGCTCGTCATCCTCGGCCTCATCGCCGGCTCCTACGCCGCCCTGATGGCCCGCTACCGGAAGGCCGGGCTGTGACCATCATCGACATCGACCACACCTCCCGCTGGTTCGGGAACGTCGTCGCCGTCAACGACGTGACCATGCGCATCGGTCCCGGAGTCACCGGCCTGCTCGGCCCCAACGGCGCCGGCAAGTCCACCCTCATCAACATGATGGGCGGCTTCCTCGCGCCCTCCACGGGCACCGTCACCCTCGACGGCACCGCGATCTGGCAGAACGAGCAGGTCTACAAGCAGATCGGTGTCGTGCCCGAGCGCGAGGCCATGTACGACTTCCTCACCGGCAAGGAGTTCGTCGTAGCCAACGCCGAACTGCACGGCCTCGAAGAGGCGGCCGCCCAGCGGGCCCTGGCCACGGTCGAGATGGAGTACGCCCAAGACCGCAAGATCTCGACGTACTCCAAGGGCATGCGCCAGCGCGTGAAGATGGCATCCGCCCTGGTCCACGACCCCTCGGTGCTCCTGCTCGACGAGCCGTTCAACGGCATGGACCCGCGCCAGCGCATGCAGCTCATGGAGCTGCTGCGGCGGATGGGCGACGACGGCCGCACCGTGCTCTTCTCCTCGCACATCCTGGAGGAGGTCGAACAGCTCGCCTCCCACATCGAGGTGGTCGTCGCCGGCCGGCACGCCGCCTCCGGAGACTTCCGCAAGATCCGCCGCCTGATGACGGACCGCCCGCACCGCTACCTCGTCCGCTCCTCCGACGACCGGGCCCTCGCCGCGGCCCTGATCGCCGACCCCTCCACCGCCGGGATCGAGGTGGACCTCAAGGAAGGCGCCCTGCGCATCCAGGCCGTCGACTTCGGACGCTTCACCGAGCTGCTGCCGCGGGTCGCCCGCGAGCACGACATCCGGCTGCTGACGGTCTCGCCTTCCGACGAGTCCCTCGAGTCGGTCTTCTCCTACCTCGTCTCGGCCTGAAGGAGCTGGCACCCATGTACAACCCCACCGTTGCCCGGCTCACCTACCGGGCCCTGCTCGGCCGCCGCCGCGCGCTGATCCTCTGTGCGCTGCCCGTCCTGCTCATCGCCATCTCGATCGCCGTGCGCGCCTTCACGGGCCTCGACGACAAGGTCGCCGCCGATCTCCTCGGCGGTTTCGCCCTGGCCACGATGGTCCCGCTGATCGGCGTCATCGCCGGCACCGGAGCCATCGGCCCGGAGATCGACGACGGCTCGATCGTCTACCTGCTCTCGAAGCCGGTGAAGCGCCCGACGATCATCATGACGAAGCTGACCGTCGCGATCGCCGTCACCATGGTCTTCTCCGCGATCCCGACCCTGATCGCCGGCTACATCCTCAACGGCAACGGACAGCAGATCGCCGTCGCCTACACCGTCGCCGCCCTCGTCGCCTCGGTCGCCTACAGCGCCCTGTTCCTGCTGCTGGGCACCGTCAGCCGGCACGCCGTCGTCTTCGGCCTGGTCTACGCCCTGATCTGGGAGTCGCTCTTCGGCAGCCTCGTCGACGGAGCCAAGACCCTCAGCGTCCAGCAGTGGTCGCTGGCCCTCGCGCAGAAGGTCGCTGGCGAGGGGTACGTGGACGCCACCGTCGGGCTGCCCACCGCGATGATCCTGCTCGTCGCGGTCACCGTCGGCGCCACCTTCTACGCCGGACAGAAGCTCCGCCGCCTGACCCTGGCGGGCGAGGAGTAGGAGGTCCGCACCGGCGCCCTCAGGGGCCCGGTACCGGATGTTTCACGTGAAACAGTGCCCCGCCCGGCCCACCGGCCAGGCGGGGCACAGCTTTACGCGGGATCATCGGTGCATGATCGAGTACACGGAGCCCGAACCGTCCAGGCCGGTGCGGTCCTGGATACGTTCCGCGCCCGGTACCCACATCTGGCTGCTGATCATCGTGGTCACCAGCATCGTGGTCGTGATCGTGCCCGACCATCTCGAACACGTCCTGCTCCACCGCAACAGCAGCAATATCCACGAGCTGGCCCGGCACCCCGCACGGGCCCTGCTCAGCAGCGCGTTCTGGATCGAGGATCCGGCCTCGCTCCCGCTCTACTTCGTCCTCTTCGAGGTCTTCCAGGCCAATGTCGAGCGCTGGCTCGGCACCCTGCGCTGGCTCTTCATCATCGCGACCGGACACATCACGGCCACCCTGATCAGTCAGAAGCTGGTCCTGATGGCGATCCAGGACCACCGCGCCCCGCGCAGCATGGTCCACGTCGTCGACATCGGCGTCAGCTACGGACTCGCGACCGCCGTCGGAGTGCTGACGTACCGCCTGCCCGGCTCCTGGCGCTGGCTCTACCTGGCCGGGTCCGTGGCCTTCTTCGGGCTCCCGCTCGCCAGCGACGGCACCTTCACCGACTTCGGCCACGCCATCGCGCTCGCCGTCGGCCTCCTCGCCTGGCCGCTGACCCGCCACCCGAAACCGCACCGCAACCCCCGCTGACGCAGGGAAATTCACTGGTACGAGGCGTGCGGCAGAGGCAGAGTGAGCCGTGCGGGGAGCAACAAGAAGGTCCGGAACAGCCACTTCGAGCGCGCCTCGCGGCGCGGGCCGTTCCGGACCTTCCGTTCGTCTTCCGCCGGGTTACGCGGCGCCCAGCAGACGCTCCAGGACCACGGCGATGCCGTCCTCCTCGTTGGAGGTGGTGACCTCGTCCGCCACCGCCTTGAGCTCGGCGTGGGCGTTGGCCATCGCCACTCCGTGCGCGGCCCAGCCGAACATCGGTATGTCGTTGGGCATGTCGCCGAAGGCGATCGTCTCCGCCGCCTTCACCCCCAGCCGGCGCGCGGCCAGCGAGAGGCCGGTGGCCTTGGTCAGCCCCAGCGGCAGGATCTCCACGATGCCCGGACCGGCCATGACGACGCCGACCAGACTGCCCACGGTCTCCCGGGCCACCTGGACCAGGGCGTCCTCGTCCAGCTCGGGGTGCTGGATGTAGAGCTTGTTCAGCGGAGCCGACCAGACCTCGGCCGTGTCCTCCAGGTAGATCGCGGGAAGGCCCTCCTGGACCTGGTAACCGGGGCCGAAGAGCACCTCGCCCTCGACTCCGTCCCGGCTGGCGGCCAGCGCCAGCGGACCCACCTCGGCCTCGAGCTTCTCCAGTGCCAGCGCGGCCAGCTTCCGGTCGAGCGTCACCGAGGTCAGCAGCCGGTGTGCGCCCGCGTCGTAGACCTGCGCGCCCTGGCCGCAGACGGCGATGCCCTTGTAGCCGAGGTCGTCGAGGACGTGCCGGGTCCACGGCACGGCGCGGCCGGTGACGATGATGTGCGCCGCGCCCGCCGCGGTGGCCGCGAGGAGCGCCTCACGGGTGCGCTCCGAGACGGTGTCGTCGCCGCGCAGCAGCGTCCCGTCGAGGTCGGTCGCGACGAGCTTGTACGGGAAGGGAGCCGTGCTCACTTGGAGATCGGCTCCAGGATTTCCCGACCGCCCAGGTAGGGCCGGAGCACCGGGGGAACCCGGACCGTGCCGTCGGCCTGCTGGTGGTTCTCCAGGATCGCGACGATCGTGCGCGGGACCGCGCACAGCGTTCCGTTCAGCGTGGACAGCGGAGCTGTCTTCTTGCCGTCGCGGTAGCGGACCGACAGGCGGCGGGCCTGGAAGCCGTCACAGTTCGAGGCGGAGGTCAGCTCGCGGTACTTGCCCTGGGTGGGGATCCACGCCTCGCAGTCGAACTTGCGGGAGGCGGAGGCACCCAGGTCGCCGGTGGCGACGTCGATGACCTGGAAGGGTAGCTCCAGGCTGGTCAGCCACTGCTTCTCCCAGTCCAGGAGCCGCTGGTGCTCGGCCTCGGCCTCCTCCGGCGCGACGTACGAGAACATCTCGACCTTGTCGAACTGGTGGACGCGGAAGATGCCGCGGGTGTCCTTGCCGTACGTGCCGGCCTCGCGGCGGAAGCACGGGGAGAAGCCGGCGTAGCGCAGCGGAAGCTTGTCCGCGTCGATGATCTCGTCCATGTGGTACGCGGCGAGCGGGACCTCGGAGGTGCCGACCAGATAGAGGTCGTCGCCCTCCAGGTGGTACACGTTCTCCGCGGCCTGGCCGAGGAAGCCGGTGCCCTCCATGGCACGGGGGCGGACCAGCGCCGGGGTGAGCATCGGGGTGAAGCCGGCCTCGGTGGCCTGGGCGATGGCCGCGTTGACGAGGGCGAGCTCCAGCAGGGCGCCGATGCCCGTGAGGTAGTAGAAGCGCGAACCGGAGACCTTGGCGCCGCGCTCGACGTCGATGGCGCCCAGGGACTCGCCGAGCTCGAGGTGGTCCTTGGGCTCGAAGCCCTCGGCGCCGAAGTCGCGGATGGTCCCGTGCGTCTCCAGGACGACGAAGTCCTCCTCGCCGCCGACGGGCACGTCCGTGTGGACGATGTTGCCGAGCTTCAGGAGCAGCTGCTTGGCGGCTTCGTCCGCCTCGTTCTGCTCGGCCTCGGCGGCCTTGACGTCCTGCTTGAGCTGATCGGCCTTCTTCAGCAGCTCGGCCCGCTCCTCCGGAGAGGCCTTGGGGATGAGCTTGCCGAGCGACTTCTGCTCGTTGCGGAGTTCGTCGAATCGCATGCCGGAGGACCTGCGGCGCTCGTCGGCGGAGAGCAGTGCGTCGACGAGGGCGACGTCCTCTCCACGGGCGCGCTGCGAGGCGCGGACACGGTCAGGGTCTTCACGGAGCAGCCGGAGGTCAATCACCCCTCCAGGCTACCGGGCGGGGCTTCGGGGGAGCGCACCGATATCACGCTGCGTGTCGCTTTGTCCTAATTGCCGCGAATGGAAAACTTCGGCCGGGAGAGTGGAAGCACCCCTTCCGCGGAGGTTGATAAAACCTGCCCCATTCCCCGAAAAGGGGCACCGCGGTAGCGATCGGGCAGCCCCTGAGCAGGGTGGAAGGGGCTTCCTTGTCCACAGGAATTCCCCAGGGGACCGGCTTATCCACAGGCTGTGCGCGGGATCTGTGGACACAGGAATAGATCAATCGCGGCCGTGGGGCGAGCGGGCCCAATCAGGGTTCAAACCACCCTCACACACTCATTCGGGTGGGAATGACTCGCCCCAAAGAGTTGATCGGTGATACAGGGGTGACGCTGTTCACCTCCCGCTCGTCAGCGCGAAACCTGCGCCACCCGACCGATTTGTCGACCTTGTCGTGTTGCTCTGTCGACTTGTCCCCAGGTCCGCATCGTCCCCTGTGGATAACTCTGTGGACAGTGGACGGAGCGTCAGGGGCGCCCGTCGAGGCAGCGCGTCAGCCAGTCCGAGGCCGCGGTGAAGTCGCTGTCGGAGGTCCCGGCCCGGGCGGACTGGACGTCACCCTGAGCGACACCGGCGCGCGGGTAGGAACCGAGGAACCGGATCTGGGGGCAGGTGCGCTTGAGCCCCATGAGCGCCTCGCCGACCCGGCGGTCGGAGATGTGCCCCTCGGCGTCGACGGCGAAGCAGTAGTTGCCGATCCCCGCACCCGTAGGACGGGACTGGATCAGCATCAGGTTCACCCCGCGGACGGCGAACTCCTGGAGCAGCTCCAGCAGCGCACCGGGCCGGTCGTCGCCCATCCACAGCACGACGGAGGTCTTGTCGGCGCCGGTCGGCGCGGCCGGCCGGGCAGGACGCCCGACGAGGACGAAGCGGGTCTCGGCGTTCTGCGCGTCGTGGATCTCAGTGACCAGCGGGACCAGTCCGTAGGTGGCTGCCGCGAACTCGCCCGCGAAGGCCGCGTCGAAGCGGCCCTCCTGGACCAGCCGGGCGCCGTCGGCGTTGGACGCCGCCGACTCCCACAGGGCGTCGGGCAGGTTCGACCGCAGCCAGTTGCGCACCTGCGGCTGGGCGACCGGGTGCCCGGTGACGGTCTTGACGTCCGACAGCTCGGTCCCGGGCCGCACCAGCAGCGCGAAGGCGATGGGGAGCAGCACCTCGCGGTAGATCATCAGCGGTACACCGGCGGCCAGCTCGTCCAGGGTCGAGGTGACCCCGCCCTCCACCGAGTTCTCGATCGGAACGAGGGCCGCCGCGGCCTCGCCGTTGCGCACGGCGTCCAGAGCGGCCGGGACCGAAACCATCGGGACGAGCTCCCGGGTCGCGGCTTCGGGGAGGGTGCGAAGGGCGGCTTCGGTGAACGTGCCCTCGGGACCGAGATAGGTGAAGCGGGTGGCCGACATGCGATCAGCCTAATGCCGGGGCCCGGACGCCACCCGGGCTGTTCACCCTTCGAGCAGCCGCTGCCCCACGTACTCCCCGGCGCCCGCGCCCGGCGGCACCGCGTACAGGCCGCTCGACTCGTGCCGGATGAATTCCGACAGGGCGTCGCCGCGGTCGAGCTTGCGCTGCACGGGGACGAACCCGCGGGACGGGTCGGCCTGCCAGCAGATGAAGAGCAGCCCCGCGTCGGGGGTTCCGTCGGCGGCGATCCCGTCGTGGAAGGAGAAGGGACGCCGGAGCATGGCCGCCCCGCCGTTCTGTGCGGGTGCGGAGATCCGGGCGTGCGCGTTGGAGGGGATGACCGGCTTCCCGTCGGCGCCGATCTTGTCGAGGGCCATGGCGGTGGTCTCCCCGCCTCCGGTCAGCGGGGCGCCGGTGGCCTTCGTACGGCCGATGACCTGTTCCTGCTGGGCGAGCGACTGCTGGTCCCAGGAGTCGAGGAGCATCCGGATCCGGCGAACGACGGCGTACGAGCCCCCGGCCATCCAGGCGTGCTCCGGGGGCACCGTGCCCTGGACGAAGATCCGCCGGTCGAAGTCGGCCTCGGTGGGCTTCGGATTGTTGGTGCCGTCGACCTGACCCATGAGGTTGCGGGCGGTCATGGGGGAGGCGGTGGCACCGGGAGAACGGTTGAAGCCGTTCATCTGCCAGCGCGGCCGGGCGGCCTCCCCGGCGTCCTTCTGCAGAGCGCGCAGCGCGTGGAAGGCGACCAGCGCGTCGTCGGAGCCGATCTGGACCCAGAGATCGCCGTTGCTGCGCTGGGGGTCGATCCGGTCGGCGGAGAAGACCGGCAGCGGGTCGAGGGCGGCGGGACGGCGCGCGGTGAGGCCGGTGCGCTCGAAGAAGGAGTGCCCGAAGCCGAAGGTCACCGTGAGGGAGGAGGGGCCGGAGCCGAGCGCGATGCCGGTGTCGGCGACCGGGGCGGTCTCGCCCGCCGTCAGCCGCCGCGCGGTCTCCGACCAGCGCCGCATCAGCGCGGCGGCCTCGGTGCGTCCGGCACCGGGCGCCAGATCGAAGGCGAGTACGTGGCCCTTGGCCTGGAGGGGCGTGGTGATGCCCGCCTGGTGCTCCCCGTGGAAGGCGACCCGGGTCGCGCCGAGGCTGCCGGGAGCGCCGCCGGAGCCGGCCGTACCGGACCCGGAGGCCCCGGACTGGACGAGGGCTCCGCCGGCGGCGCCGAGCGCGAGCCCGGCGGCGCCCGCGGCGCCGATCGTGCCCAGCAGGCGGCGCCGGGAGATCTCGATGCCGGGCGGTTCCGTGCTGCTCCCGGTGCTTTCGCCGCGCTCGGTCGTCTCGCTGTTCTGGGTCACGCTGGTCAGCCGATCTTCACGTTCTTCTGGACGGTCGTCTGGTCGATGTCGGAGGTGCGGACGGTCACGTCGATCCGCCAGTCTCCGGTCAGCGGAAGCTGGACGCCCGAAGCGGTCCAGTGCCCGGGAGCGGCGCGCTCGGGGAGGACCGGAAGGGGGCCGATCTCCTTGGCTTCCAAGGTGAACGACACCCTCAGCTCGGGCAGGTCCAGCGGCTTGCCGTCGGGGGTCTCGGCCCACACGTGGAGCGTGTTCGCTCCGACGCGGCCCGGGTCGAGCTGGAGCCGGACCGAGCCCTTGCCGTCCTGGCCGCCGGTGTCGAAGGGCAGCGTGACCTTGACCGCACGGTCGGGAACGGCGGTGGCGGTGGAGCCGCGCCCGGCCTCCAGCTCCGCGGCACGGCCCGGCTCGGTGCTGGTGAGGATGGTGGTGACGGCCAGCAGGACCACGGCGACGCCGGCCTCGGCGAGGACGGAGCGGCGCAGGCCGGCGCGGTCCGGGTCGGCGTCACGGACCTGCTTCTCCCGCGCGGTGCGCCGGGCGGCGCTCTGTCGCGCGAGCTGCGCGGCGCGCCGGGGGTCGGAAGCGATGGTGTCGGAGGCGACGGCGTCGGAGGTGACGGTCACGGGCGATGTTTCACGTGAAACATCAGAGGTGCTTTCCCGCTCCTCCGCGCTCTCGCCCTCGCCCACGGCCAGCCGCGCGGTCCACTTGCGGGAGGTGTAGGCGATGGCGACGACGAGGCCGACGAGGCCGATCTTGACGAGCAGCAGCCGGCCGTAATCGGTCCCGGTCAGTGCGGACCAGCTGCCGACCTGGCGCCAGGACTGGTAGGCGCCGGTGCAGGCCAGGACGACAACGCTGGTGAAGGCGACGGTGGAGAAGCGCCGGATGGCCGTGCGCTCGATCCCGGGAACCTTGTGCAGCGCGACGAGCAGAGCGGTGAGTCCACCGAGCCACACGGCGACGGCCAGCAGGTGCAGGATGTCGACGGGCATGGCGAGCGCGGGCTGGATACCGGTCGAGGCGTGCTCCGACAGCGCCCAGGTGGCGGCGATGCCGCCGGCGACCACGGTCCCGCCGATGCCGAGTCCGAAGACGAGGTCGCTCTCCCCCTTGGCGTCCTCCTCGGAGGCGGCGGAAGCATCCGTGCCGGCCTTGCCGTCCGTCCCGGCCTCGCCCGCCGACGTGTGGCGCCGGGCATAGGACCCGAACAGGACGGTGATGAACAGCGCGGCGGCGCCGAGGAGGAGCAGCCGCGAGACGAGCGAGGCCCCGGACTTCGTCTCCAGGACGGCCTTCAGCCCGGCCAGGTCGAAGGCGTCGGCGAAGTTCCCCGACCCGGTGTACGGGTTGCGGAGCAGCAGCATCACCAGGGTGGCCACGGTGAGCGCGACCCAGGCACGTACGACCAGTCTCTGCATCGGCCGCTGCGCGGCGCCCCGGCGCCAGCACAGGAGGATGAAGGCGGCGGCGCCGACGAGCACGGCGAACCCGGCGTAGGCCACGTAGCGCGCGATGCCGTAGGCGACGGCGACGGGACCGTCGCCCGCCGTCCGCGAGGGCAGGGAGACGGCCGTCTCGGAGGGGGCTCCGATGGAGAAGGTGAAGGCGCCGGAGACCGGGTGGCTGTCCGCGGATATGGCCTGCCAGGCGACGGTGTAGGTGCCGTCCGGCAGTCCGGGGCGCAGGGCGGTGCCGTAGCGGATGAGGTTCCCGCTGCAGAGGTCGCGCAGTTCACCGGTGTCGACGCGCTTGCCCCGGGGGTCCAGGACGCGGATGGAGTCGCCGTTCATGGCGACCCCCTCCGAGAAGGAGAGGGTGATCTGGGCGGGCGCCGTGGCGACCACCGCCCCGTCCGTGGGGTCGCTCGCGGTCAGCGCGGCGTGTGCCGAAGCCGGCGCGGCAGCGGCGAAGAAGGCTGCCAGCAGTGCGGCGAGGACCAGCGTGAGCCGCGGCAGGAGTGCTGTGGCGCGGACGCGGGCCGTGGATGGGGGCGGGGCGGTGGCCGTCATGGCGTGTCAGTCCCTCGGTCCGTCAGTGGGCGGTGCCGTCGGTGGATGTCGGAGCCTTGTACGTCCGCTCCTTGACGTCCAGCTCGACCTTGACCGGGCCGGACTTCTCGAAGCGCAGTTCGATGGTGACCTTGTCGCCGACCTTGGGGGTGTTCTTGAGCCCCATGAACATGATGTGGTTGCCGCCGCGCGCGAGCTTCAGCTCGCCGTTCGCGGGCACGTCCATGGACTGCACCTGCTGCATCTTCTGATCCTTGGTCTCGTGGACCTGGAGATCGTCGGAGAGCGGGCTCGTGGCGCCGGTCAGCTTGTCGGCCGTCTTGGAGTCGTTCTTGATGACCATGAAGGCGCCGGCCATCTCGTCGTTCACGGGCTGCGGCATGTAGCCCCCGCTGACCGTCAGTTTCGGCGCGTCGCCCGAAGCGGACCCGGAGTCCGAGGAGCAGCCGGATATGGCGAGCGCGGCCGTCAGGGAGAGGGCGGCGGCGAGGGTGCGGGTGGTGCGGGCGTTCACGGGTTCTCTCCCTTGGCGATCTTCGGCAGGTCCTTGGTGTAGTCATCGACGGTGGTGCTCTCGCCGTAGAGGAGGTACCCCTCGTCGGTCTTGGGCGAGAAGGCGATGACCTGGGCGCCGTGCATGGAGACCACGTTGCCCTTGGCGTCCTTCTTGGCTGCCTCGATACCGATGCCGAGCGTGCGTGCGGCGGCCTGGATGGTGGCGAAGTCCCCGGTCAGCCCGGTGAATGCCGGGTCCAGGCCCTTGAGCCACGAGCCGAGGGACTCGGGAGTGTCCCGTTCCGGGTCGGTGGTGATGAAGACGACCTGGAGCTTGTCCTGGTCGGCCTTGGGAAGTGCCTTCTTGGCGACGGCGAGGTTGCTCATCGTCAGGGGGCACACGTCGGGGCAGTGGGTGTAGCCGAAGTAGATGAGCGTCGGCTTGCCCTTGGTCTGCTCGCGCAGGTTCCACGGCTTGCCGGTGGTGTCCGTGAGGACGACGTCCGGCTTGTCGAAGGGGCGGTCGAGTACGGTGGCGGACCCGGCTTTCGCCTGGCTCTCGCTGATCTGGGTGACCTGGCCGTTCTTGGCCGGTTCGCCACCGCAGGCGGTGAGGGTGAGGGCGGCCGCCGCCACGAGGGCGGCGAGCGTCACACGTGTGGTGCGCATGGGAAAGTTCCTGAGATCGGGGATGGTACGGGTGGATCCGCGAGCCCGGCCGGCCAGGATGGCCGACCGGCTGCGCGGGACCGTCAGTTCAGGAGGCCGGGCGGTCAGGAGGTGCGGCGGCGCGAGGCGACGCCGAAGGCCACACCGCCGAGTCCGATGACGATGCCGGCGACGCCGAGGGCGCGCGCGGTCGTGTCGGATCCGCTCTTGGCAGCGGCCGTGTCGTGCCCGTCCTTGTGGTCGGCCTCGGAGTTCTTCGCCTCGTCCGCCGGCTTCTTGGCCGCGTCGTCGTGGTGGTCGGCGCCGGCTGCGGTCAGCTTCAGGACGGGCGCCGGGGTCTGCGGTTCGGCGGCGCCCTCCTTGGACTCCTCGATCCAGCGGACGACCTCGCCGTTGTCGTAGGTCTGGATCGCCTTGAAGACCATCTGGTCGGCGTTCTCGGGCAGCTTGCCGACGGAGACCGGGAACTGCTGGAACTTGCCGGCCTCGATCTTGCCGCCGGACCAGGTCACCTTGGTGACGACCTCGTTGACCTGCTTGCCGTGCACGGTGAGCGGCTTGTCGAGCTTGGTCTTCTCGACGGTGGACGTCCAGCCGGGGATGTCCTGCGGCATGACGGACGTGAGCGGCTGGTCCACGGGGAAGTTGACCTCGAGCTGCGTGGTCGCGGCGTTGTCGCGCTCGTTGGGGACCTTGAAGTTGAGGGTCGCGTAGCCGCCCTTGGCGGCCTCCCCGATCGGCTGGACGCCGACGTGGGCGAAGGCGGTACCGGAGAGGAGGAGGACGGAACCGGCGGCGAGGGCGGCGGCGGAGGAGACGCGAGAGGTCTTCACGGCAGAAACACTCCACGGAAGCAGTGGTGACGGTGGCTCCGCGCGCGGCGCGCACGGAGTTCGCGGCACCGGTGCTCCCGTCGTGAGTCCCGGGGAGGAAGGGTGCCGCTTCAGGCTGCGAGGGCGAACGCCGTGGGCGGCCCGCGCCTGATCACCGTGTGCTGGAGTGCGTCCCGGCCCGTGGACAGCGCGGGTCCGGTCCCGGCGTCCGCTGCCCTCGGGGTACGGACGGGCCGGTCCTGCAGGCCCGCGCCGAGGGCCCGTACGTAGGCCAGCGCGGCACGCAGCGGGCGCACCGGCCCGGCCGCGGCGGAGAGCCTGGACAGTTCGAGGAGGCGGAACAGCGCGGCGTCTCCGCGTCCGAGCAGCCAGCCGGCGGCGAGAGCGGCCAGCAGGTGCCCGATCAGCATGGCCGGGCTGAGCAGCCCCACCAGTGCGCCGGTCGGTTCCACCAGGCCCTGCCCCATGTGGGCGTGGGCCATGTGCCCCTGCGCCCCGGCCTGCGCGGCCACGGCGTCCGGGTTCAGCCCGGCGCTCTCCACGATCCGCCGGGCGTCCGCCGGGTGGATCGGGACGGAGTTGCCCCCGCACACCAGTTGGGCCGCCAGTGCCGCGAGCGAGGTCTCCGAGGAGGTACCGCTGCCCGCCGAGGCGTCGTGCTGGCCGAGGCCGAACAGCGTGTGCAGCGCGAGTTGTCCGCCCGCCAGCGCGGCGGCGATGCCGGGAAGCGAGCGGCGGCGTCCGGCGAGCGCGGCCGCACCTGCGAAGACGGCGAGGAAGCCGGCGCAGAGGGACCACCAGGGCACCGTCGCGCAGGAGGCCAGTGCGTGCCCGGCCGCGGACAGCACGACACAGACCGCGGTGAACACCGCGGCCCGGATCAGCCTGAGGCCGGGTCCGGCCTGCGTCGCGTGGGGGGCAGTCATGGCCGGGCCATCATCGCACTGGCCTTAGGCGCCGCATACGGCAGGTGCGACAGCCGGTTCTCATTCCCGCGCACCGATGCCCGGCGTGCGTCCGTGCACGCGTACCCGGCCACTCCCCCGCCCGCGTCGCTAAACCCCCCGCCCGCGTCGCGAAACCCCCGGCCCGCACCCGCATACACCGCCGCCCGGGAGCGCCGCATCGGCCGAACGGGGGCTCTGTCGGCCTTCGGGGGCTTAGCCTCCGCCCCGGGCGGCAATAGGTAACCGTATGAGCATCTGGTGGTCTCTCCACTTGAGGCGCGAAGCAGCGAGTGTGCCCCTGGCGAGGCGACTGCTGTTGGGGACGATGGAGACGGCGGGGGTCGACCCGGACATCTCCTTCGACCTGTCGGTGGCGCTGAGCGAGGCGTGCGCGAACGCCGTGGAGCACGGCGGCCGCGAAGCCGTCCCGCGCTCCGGGTGTCCGGACGACGCGGCCTGGGACGCAGCCTCGGACGACGCGTCGGGCGGATCCCCGGACGGGACCGGGGCGTACCACGTCACGGCCTATCTGGACGGGGACCGCTGCCGCATCGAGGTGAGCGATTCGGGTCCGGGATTCCCGGCCGCGACGGTGGCCCGCCGCAGACCCTCCCTGGCCGAGCACGGCCGGGGCCTGCACCTGATCGAGGAACTGGCGGACCACGTCCGCTTCCGCAACCGGCCGGGCCGGGGCGCCGTGGTCAGCTTCGACAAGATGCTGAAGTGGCGGGACGACTCCCTGCTGAAGGTGTCCTAGGGGGTGTCTTTCGGATCAGGCCGGGCCTGATCCGAAAGACACCCCCTAGACGCGCCGATGGGCGGAACCCGGGCAGGGTCCCGCCCATCGGCGCGTACGAGCGGTGGCGTCAGCCCTTGAGCCGCGCCATCCAGGCCTCGACCTCGTCCGAGGTGCGGGGCAGTCCGGCCGACAGGTTCCGGTTGCCGTCCTCGGTGACGAGGATGTCGTCCTCGATCCGGACGCCGATGCCGCGGTACTCCTCGGGCACGGTCAGGTCGTCGGCCTGGAAGTACAGACCGGGCTCGACCGTCAGGCACATCCCGGGCTCCAGCGTGCCGTCGACGTACGCCTCGGTGCGCGCGGCGGCGCAGTCGTGGACGTCCATGCCGAGCATGTGACCGGTGCCGTGCAGGGTCCAGCGGCGCTGCAGACCGAGCTCCAGGACGCGCTCGACCGGTCCCTCCAGCAGGCCCCACTCGACGAGCTTCTCGGCGAGCACGTGCTGCGAGGCGTCGTGGAAGTCACGGAACTTCGCACCCGGCTTGACGGCCGCGATGCCCGCTTCCTGGGAGGCGTACACCGCGTCGTAGATCTTGCGCTGGATGTCGGTGTACGTGCCGCTGATCGGCAGCGTGCGCGTGACGTCGGCGGTGTAGAGGGAGTGGGTCTCCACACCGGCGTCGAGCAGCAGCAGGTCGCCGGAGCGGACGTCACCGTCGTTGCGGACCCAGTGCAGGGTGCAGGCGTGCGGGCCGGCGGCGCAGATGGAGCCGTAGCCGACGTCGTTGCCCTCGACGCGGGCGCGCAGGAAGAAGGTGCCCTCGATGTAGCGCTCGGAGGTGGCCTCGGCCTTGTCGAGCACCTTCACGACGTCCTCGAAGCCGCGGACGGTGGAGTCGACGGCCTTCTGCAGCTCGCCGATCTCGAAGGCGTCCTTCACGGCGCGGGCCTCGGAGAGGTAGACGCGCAGCTCCTCGTCGCGCTCCTTGGTGACCTTGTCGGTCAGAGCGGCCTCGATGACGGAGTCGTGACCGCGCACGGCGCGGACCGGGCCCTCGGCCTCGGTCAGCTCCTCGGCGAGCTTGCGCACGTCCCTGGCCGGGATGCCCAGCAGCTGCTCGGCCTCCGTGAGGGAGTGGCGGCGGCCGACCCACAGCTCGCCGCTGCCGGAGAGCCAGAACTCGCCGTTCTCGCGGTCGGAGCGCGGCAGCAGGTAGACGGTGGCGTGGTGGCCGGTGTCCCCCGTGGGCTCCAGGACCAGGACGCCGTTCTCGGTCTGGTCGCCGGTGAGGTACGCGTACTCGGTCGAGGCGCGGAAGGGGTACTCGGTGTCGTTCGAGCGCGTCTTCAGCCGCCCGGCGGGGACGACGAGGCGCTCACCGGGGAAGCGCCGGGACAGCGCGGATCGGCGGGCGGCGGTGTGCGCGGCCTGAGCGATCGGCTCCAGCCCGCGCAGCTCGGTGTCGGCCCAGCCCGTGCGCATGCTCGCGGCGAGCTCCTCGCTGACACCCGGGTACAGCCCGTTCTTGCGCTGCTTGTGCTTCTTCTTGGGCTGCTCTTCTTCCAGGGTCTCCGGGGTGAGCTCGTCAGCCACGTCTTCTCCTCAGTACGACGGACACGGACCGGGTATGGACCTCATCCATCGTATGTGTGAGCGGACGCCCCCCGACGGGTCGTGTGACAAATCAGTTAAACCCGGCCACACCGTCACACGCCCTGTCCTTCATCGCCCGGTCACTCGAAGCGCGCCGCGAGCAGCACGATGTCCTCGGAGGCGTCCGCCGGGGCGGCCGGGCCGTCCCCTTCGCCGTCCGGCAGCACCGTGCGCAGGATGTGGTCGCAGATGGCGCCCGGGTCCGCGCGGGCGCTGCGCGGGATCCCGGCGGCGGCGGCGTGCAGCCGCGCGTACGCCCGGTCCATCGGGTCGCCGGTGCGCCGGAGCAGGCCGTCCGTGTAGAGCAGCACCGTTTCTCCGGGCGCGGGCTCGATCTCCACGCTCGGCGCCTCCCAGCAGGACAGCATTCCGAGCGGCGCGGAGAGGGTGGTCTCCACGTACTCGGTGCGCCGCTCGCCGATCAGCAGGGGCGGGGCGTGCCCGGCCCCGGCCAGGATGAGCTTCCTGCCAGGGCCGTTCGAGTTCGGGCCCCCGGCGGGCTCGCAGTAGGCGAAGAGCGCGGTCGCCGAGCGCGCGGGCTCGGTCAGGCGCAGCAGCAGCTCCAGGTCGGAGAGGACGGCGACGGGGTCCTCGCCCTCCATGACGGCGTACGCCCGCAGCGAGGCGCGCAGCCGGCCCATCGCGGCGACGGCGCTCGGTCCCGAGCCGGTGACGGAGCCCACGGCCAGGCCAAGGGCGCCCTCCGGAAGCGGCAGCGCGTCGTACCAGTCGCCTCCGCCGTGCGGGCCGGTGTGGTGCCGGGCGGCGAGCTGGACCCCGGAGATCCGGGGGAGCCGGCTGGGGAGCAGCTCCTCGGCGACGGTGGCCAGGCCGGCGCGGGCGCGCTCCACCTCCAGCATCCGGGCCAGGTGCTCGGCGGCGTGCCGGACGTAGAGCCCGGCCAGGTCGCGCTGGCGGTCGTTGGGCTCGGCCTGTTCGTCGTAGAGCCAGACGGCCGCACCGAGCCGGCCGGTGGCTTCGGCGGTCAGCGGCAGCGCGTAGCTGGCGGCGTAGCCGAGGCGGGCGGCGACCTCGCGGTGACGGGGGTCGACGGGGGTGGCGTACCCGCCGGCGGCGGCGCCGGGATTCGTGCCGGGTTCGGGCAGGAACTCCGAGCCGCCCTGGGCGTCGGGCAGGCCGTCGAGGATGCGGCCGTAGGAGGTGGCGCTGCGGGGCACCGTCTCGATGTGGCCGAGGTCGGCGTGGCCGAGGCCGAGGCCGATCGTGCTGGTGGGGCCGAGTCCGTCGGAGGGCTCCAGGACGATCAGGCCGCGCCGGGCGCCGACGAGGGCCGCGCCCGCCCGCAGGAACTCGTGGAGCGAAGAAGTGAGGTCACTGGCGCGGGCGAGCCGCTCGGTGAGCTCGTGGAGGGTGGTGAGGTCGGAGACCATGCCCGCGAGGCGGTCCTGAATGACCGAGCTCGCGGCGGGGCCCTGAGCCGGCGCGGGGGCCGATCGCGGGCTCGTCGAGGTGGACACGGCCGTGGGCGCCGGTGTGGGCGCCACAGTGTGCGGGGACGCTGTGACAGCTGGATCGATTCCAGCCACTTTCGGCAGATGCGGGGCGCTCATGGCGTCCGCCTTTCCAGCTGGTGCGATTCGCCATATAGCATCGCAAACCCCCAGATCATGCTGCGCCGCTATCAATGAATCCACATCTACACGCACACGAGGAGCGATGTCCAGCATTGCCCAGGTGGGAATCCTGGTGTCCGTGGGGCGGCAACTCACTGTCCGGTCAGGGCTAGAACTTGGCCGGAAAAAGCGGGAAGCGGACGGTTTTTGCGGTCGACTGGGCGAGTCCGTCAGCCGGTCCGGGTACGTAATCCGTTACACCCGGGGAGAGTTGGCGCAGCCCGGTGCCCGCCGGGAACCGTCGGGCACGGCCCGTCGTCCCCATCGACGACAGCCGTCCCCCGCGCGGCCCCGGGTCGCGTACCGCCCCCGACGGACGTTTCATGGACCCGTAAGAAAACTGCACGAACCGTGTGAACCTGCTTCAAGCGGACAGTGACGCGAAACGTGCACGTGTGGTGAACCACCGCTTACATGGTGTGATGTGGCCCTCGGCGTTCAACGGAAAGGAACGAGCGCTCATGCGCGAGATCCTCGGAAGGCGTCTCCAGCGGCTCCGCAATCGCTTGCAATCCCTGCGCCCCGCCCCGCCGCAGGGTGATGCGCCGGCTCTCCTCGAAGCGGCGCTGACCTGCGCCACCACCTGGAACTGGCCCGTGCTGCCGGGCGTCGGACGCTCCGGCGTCGACAGCTCGCGGTGCGCCTGCCCCGACCCCGACTGCGTCGTACCCGGCGCACACCCCTTCGATCCCGGGCTGCTCGCGGCCACCACCGACCCCCGAATGGTGTCCTGGTGGTGGGCCAACCGGGCGTGCGCCCCGATCCTGCTGGCCACCGGCGGGAGCGCGCCCTGCGCGGTGAGCCTGCCCGCCGCGGCGGCCGCGCGTGCCGTCGTACGACTGGACGCCGAGGGGATGCGGCTCGGGCCGGTCGTGGCCACGCCCACGCGGTGGTCGCTGCTCGTGGCGCCGTACTCGCTGGAGCGGCTCGGCGAGATCCTCTATGCGAAGGACCACGTGCCCTCCTCGCTGCGTTTCCACGGCGAGGGCGGCTACTTGCTGCTCCCGCCCTCCCCCGCGATCGGCGGAGGCCAGGTCCGGTGGGAGCGCGAGCCGGAGGGATCAGGGGAGATCTGGCTGCCGGAGGTGGAGGCGGTCGTGGACGCGCTGGTGGAGGCGAGCAGCGGAGCGCCGGGCGGCGGGAGCCGGCTCGCGTACTGAGGTTCGTGTGCTGAGGTTCGTGTGCTGGGGTGCGCGTACTGGGGTGCGCGTACTGGCAGATCACTCGTACGGGTGTCAGCGAGACGAGTTTCCAAGGGAATTGGGCGCGGGGATCTCCGTGCCCCATTCCCGCATCGCTATCTTCGGCGAATGAATCTCCGCCTGATCGGTATCGGCGCCGGTGTGTTGATCATCTTGTCGCTCCCGCTGGCGGGAGCGATCGCCGGGCCGGATTTCGCCGGTCAGAGCGATGGAAAGGGTGGCGGCTTGCTCTCCACCTTCGGCCTCGGGCACGCGTCCGGGGATGCTCCGGGCAGATCCGCGTCCGGGGACTCCGCCGATTCGCGCGGTTCGGGAGCGAGTTCCGCGCCGGGCCGGTCCCGTACGC